>NZ_AHCB03000007.1:300000-595808 GCF_000238335.3 Pseudoalteromonas marina
ACCCAAACGCAATGTTATTTGCTACGCTTAAATGAGGAAACAACGCGTAATCTTGAAACATCATACCTATATTTCGGTGCTCTGGTGCAATAAATGTTGACTCATCACTTACCAGCTTGCCATCTATAAATACACTTCCATGCTTGGCCTCAACTAAGCCTGCAATGGCTTTTAATGTGGTGGTTTTACCGCAGCCACTGGCACCAAGCAAGCACACAATCTCATCTTTACCCACGGTTAAGTCTAAGTTTTCGATCACCTTTGTACCGTTATAGTGATAGCTGACACCTTGCAAAATTAAACTACTCATTTAAGTGTGTTGCTCCATAGAACGATTAATAAAATACAAGGGGATAAATCCAACAATAACAATAGATAAAGCAGATATAGAAGCCAGCTCTAACTGCTCATCACTCACGTACTGAAAAACATGCGTTGCTAGACTTTCAAAGTTAAATGGTCTGAGTAATAACGCAGCAGGAAGTTCTTTCATGCATTCAATAAAAACGAGTAAGGCAGCTGTCAGTAAGCCTCTTCTTAATAAAGGTAGGTGCACTAAACGCAATGTTTGGCCTTGGCTTTTACCCATAGACTGACTTGCCATATCAAGTGATGGACTAATACGCACAAAGCTCGACTCTATCGCTCCGTGAGCAATGGCATAAAACCGAACGACATAAGCAATCACAATAGTAAACACACTGCCTGTTAGTAACAAACCTATGTCTAAATTATAAGGCTCTAATACATTATTAATACTACTTTCTAACAGTGTTAGAGGTAATAAAACGGCAATTGCTAATACGGTGCCAGGCAGTGCATAGCCCGTACTCGCTAGTCGCCCAGGAACGAGAGGGTAAGACTGTGTTGCTATACGCTGATAAAAAACAACAAAAACACCTAATGCAATTGTTATTACGCTCACAACGCCTGCCACTTTTAGGCTTTGCCACGCATAATTAAAAAACTCAGCACTCCATGCTTTTTCAAAGTAGGTAATGGCGTAATTAAGTAATACTGCAATCGGAATCACAAAAGATACAAGTAAAACCGTGCCACAAAATGCCGTTGCTAACCAAGCCGACTTTCCCTTTAAAATATAAAGTGCTTCACTATTTACGCCCGATTGGCGTTCAAATACAGCTTGATTACGACGACTAAAGCGCTCTGCCATAAGCGCTAAAAATAGAAGTAACAGCATGACACCTGATATTTTTGCAGCAGCAGTCAAGGAGTAATAACCAAACCATGTATCGTATACCGCGGTTGTGAGCGTGCTAACAGCAAAATAACTTACTGTTGCAAAATCGGCCATTGTTTCCATACTAATAAGCGCAAGGGCGGCAACAATAGAACCACGAGATAATACAAGACTCACTTTAAAAAAACTTTTAGTTGGGGAAAGTCCCATTAATTGACTTGCCTGTACCAATTTAAAAGACTGCTCTCTCAAAGCCGTTTTAAAAATTAAAAATAAGTATGGGTAAAGCACCAAGGCAATCATGACTATTGCGCCCGGCAGGGTACGTATATCAAAAAACCAATAGTCACTGGGAGATTGCCAGCCAAACCACTCCCTTAGAGTTATTTGCACGGGTCCTGCGTAATCAAGTAAATCAGTATACACGTAGGCAATAATGTAAGTAGGCATAGCAAGGGGCAGCATGAGCGCCCATTCAAAATGTTTTTTACCGGGAAAGTTACAATAAGCAGTTAGCCAACCAAGTGGCAACGCTATAACACTACTGAGTGCACACACACCTAATATAAGTAGTACAGTATTAGAAATGTAATCCCAAAGCACAGTGTCCCAAAGGTGAGTAAAAACCTCTGAGTTGCCTTGTAGCGATTCAAAAAGAAGGAAGAACAACGGGGCCGACAAAACTAAACCTGTCGACCACGCGAATAGCTGCCATTTAGACAGCTTAAATTTATAAGTCATTAAAGATCGAACTTCACCTCATCAATTAACTTAAGCGCTAACGGACGATATTTACTGATCTCATCAAGTGGCAAGCTATCTTCTTTAAAGCTGCCCCATGATGCAACCAAACTGGATAATTGCACACCAGGCTTAACTGGGTATTCCATATTAAGCGATGCATACATGTTTTGCGCTTTATTGTCGGTCATATACTCTATGAGTTTCAAGGCATTTTCAGGGTTTTTAGCATATTTAGTGATAACAGCCCCCGAAACATTAATATGTGAACCACGATTAATTTGATTAGGGAAATTAATGTGTACCGCCTCAGCCCATGCTTTTTGTTCTTCGTCTTGCAACATTTTACCCAAGTAGTAACTATTGCCTAACGCAAGATTACATAGCCCCTCTTTAACGGCTTTAACTTGAGCACGGTCATTGCCTTGTGGTTTACGTGCTAAATTAGCCTTGACGCCTTCAAGCCATGTTTTAGTTTGCGCTTCACCGTGATGAGCAATCATTGAAGCAACTAACCCTAGGTTATACGGATGTTTACCTGAACGAGTACAAATTTGCCCTTTATACTTTGGATCGGCTAGTTCTTCGTAAGTGAGCTTTGGTAATGCGCCCAAACGATCTTTCGACGAATATACATTTCGCACGCGTTTTGTTAGCGCAACCCATTGACCATCTCCATCTCGAAAAGCAGAAGGTACGTTAGCATTTACATTAGTGCTATTAATTGTTTGAGTTAAGTTTAAATCTTCCAATTGAATGAGTGCACTAAAATTAGAAGTAAGAACTAAATCAGCTTTACTATGTTTACCTTCGCGTTTTACACGCTCGATTAAGCCTTTTTTAGCAAACACAACATTTGTTTTAATACCGGTTTGTTTTGTAAAATCGTCTAAAATAGGTTGTATTAAAAAAGGTTGGCGAAAAGAGTAAATATTAACAACATCATTTGCAAAGGCTGGCGCCGATACGATAAATCCTAAAGCGATAGCGAGTGTTTTCTTCATTATTCCACCTAAATAGTAATTATTATCAATAATTCTACCGTGAACAGTTAAAAAGTGCACACCCTAAATACCCATAAATACTAAAAAAGCGTCCAAAACAGAAATACCCTGTAAGAGATATCTCACGGAAGTGGCAGCTTATAAGTAAAACACCGATTAAAAACCTACCAAAAAAAACATAAACCATTGATATTAAATAACTATATAATATTTAACAATAATAATACATAAACTATTTAGCGTTTTTGTCCTACTTTAGTTGGACCATCCACCTATAATTAACACATCAACTAAGCAATGACGCTTAACGAGTAAAAGGACAGGGATTAATTACTCGCAAACCAGTGACTGGTTATTAAGGATAACACGGAGTTAGGACAGGCTCAGGATGAGCATCGCAACGGAGTGTTAATAAACGGACAGCATCAGGAAGATGCATAAAGGAGTGCAACATTGGAGTGTTGCTTAACAGGAAGTTGAAGGAATATAAAGGACAGGTCTTAACAGGCAACACAATGGACTGATAACAACACGGAAGCACTAGGACGTGCAAATGAAGGATTTGGTAATAGGTTTTACCGCAACAGGACGTTTAGGAATAAAGGAGATAAGCCCGGATTGGCTTATATTGCATAGAACTAAAAAGTAATATAGCAATAAACATGGAACAGTAAAAATTGGAGTTGATTAAGTTCAATTGCAGGATGCAGAAAATTAGAAGATTCCGCAAGCGCGCCTAGAGATAGAGCGCGCTTTTCTTTGCCCTAAATTTAATACTCAATACAATCGGTATTAGAGAGACTCTGGTCTACCTTTATTTCGTTTTCCCATAAGATACGCATCTCTAAACTTTATAAAGTGATCCTCAAGCTTTTTAGCTGCATCCATTTCACCCGCGAGTGCTAGCACTAAAATACCCACTTCAGCTGTGCCTAATTGATGCGCATGAGGCGCAACTCGTAAGCGATAATCTGATAACTTATCAGCTGTAATAGACAATACGGGCAAGTTATCTAAATATGGGCTTTTACGAATCATTTTTTTCGCTTCACGCCATGTACCATCTAAAAATATGAATAGCGGCTTTTTATTAGGCTCAATATTCACTTGCGTAATAGCTCGCCCCTCTTCTACATCCTCAGCAGGAAAAATAACCATTGGCTGATATTGCTCATCATTAATAAGCGCTATTAGCGCATCATCTGGATTAGTTCTATCCCATTTAAAAGCATGGTTATCGGGTATAATTTCGGCAATTAAACGCCCCGTATTTGAAGGTTTAAAACTTTCGTTATGGTACATCAATAAACACACTGCAGCATCGCACTGCGCTTTCTCTACGCCTTCACAAATACAGTAGTGCTTTGCAATTAAGCATTGCTCACAACGTGCTAACTTAGCGCCACGGGCATTAAATTCGCGACGAGATTCACTAATTTGCTGAGCGCGTAATACCAGTACTGAATTATGGGAAGAGTGAGTCACTGTGATTAATTACCTTAAATTTGATCGGCGCATATTGTAGCTAAAAACGTGATGAATAGATATCAGCTATCAGCTATCAGCTATCAGCTATCAGCTATCAGCTATCAGCTATCAGCTATCAGCTATCAGCTATCAGCTATCAGCTATCAGCTATCAGCTTCAGCTATCAGCTATCAGCTATCAGCTATCAGCTCAAAATAAAATGGCATTTTATTAAAGCAAGTTTTGTTTATGTTTGGATTAACAGCTATAAAACAAAAAACCCAAGCCGAAGCTTGGGTTTTAAAAAAGCGTTGCTAGTTAAAAGAACTTACTTCTTCTTTTTAACTGCTTTTTTGTTTGGTAAATCAGTGATTGAACCTTCAAAAATTTCAGCTGCAAGGCCAATTGATTCGTTCAATGTTGGGTGAGCATGAATAGTAAGTGCTAAGTCTTCACCATCTGCACCCATTTCAATACCTAAACCGATTTCGCCAAGCATTTCGCCCGCGTTAATACCAATCATAGCACCACCAATTATACGGCCGCTTTCTTTATCAAAGATAAGCTTAGTAGAACCCTCAGTACGAGAAGATGCAATTGCACGACCTGAAGCAGCCCACGGGAATACCGCAGTTTCAATGCTTAAACCTTGCTCTTTAGCTTCTTTCTCAGTAACACCTACCCATGCAATTTCTGGGTCAGTGTAGGCAATTGAAGGAATACATTTAGGGTCGAAGAAATGCTTCTGACCAGAGATAACTTCTGCAGCAACATGACCTTCATGAACCGCTTTATGCGCAAGCATAGGCTGGCCAACTAAGTCACCAATTGCAAAAATATTGCTTACATTAGTACGTAACTGTTTATCAACGTTAATAAAACCACGCTCATCTACATTTACGCCTGCTTTTTCAGCATCAAGTAAATTACCGTTAGGCGTACGACCTACTGCAACAAGTACTTTGTCGTAACGTACTGGCTCAGCTGGTGCATTTTTACCTTCAAATGTAACGTATAAGCCATCGTCTTTCGCTTCAACAGCAACAACTTTAGTTGAAAGCATAACGTTAAACTTATCGCTTACGTATTTTTGGTAAATTTTGATAATATCTTTATCAGCTGCAGGAACTAATTGATCAGCAAATTCTACTACATCAATGGCAGAACCTAATGCGCGGTAAACAGTTCCCATTTCAAGACCGATGATACCACCGCCTAAAACAAGTAGTTTTTCAGGAATATCTTTAAGCTCTAATGCGCCAGTTGAGTCAATTACACGGTCATCTTCTGGGATGAAAGGTAAATTAACTGGTTTTGAACCTGCGGCAATAATAGCATTGTCGAATGTGATAGTAGTTATACCGTCAGCACCTTCAACAGCTAAAGTGTTGCTACCAGTAAATTTACCATAGCCTGGTACAACTTTAACTTTACGCATTTTAGCCATGCCGTCTAAGCCGCCCGTAAGCTGACCAACAACAGACTCTTTCCAAGAACGGATTTTGTCTAAGTCAATTTGCGGTGCACCAAAAGTAACACCATGAGATGACATTTCTGCAGCGTCATCAATTACTTTAGCTACGTGTAAAAGTGCTTTTGAAGGAATACAACCAACATTAAGACATACGCCGCCTAATGTTTCACGCGATTCTACTAATGTAACTTCTAAGCCCAAGTCAGCAGCACGGAAAGCCGCAGAGTAACCACCAGGACCACCGCCTAGTACAACAACTTGAGTTTTTAATTCGTTGCTCATGCTATTACCTTAATTGTTTGAACGGGACACTGCCCTAAAATTTAACTGCCATGTTTCTGCATGGGCAGAAAATCAGAGCAATTCACAAATAGTGCAAAGATTGTATCATTGCATATAGTAAAAATCCCAGCTAAAAACAACTGGCTGGGATTTGATTTTGTTCATATTGTAGCGATTACATCACTAATTGACGTATGTCGCTCATGTAGCTAGCAAGCGTTGCGGTAAAGCGTGCAGCTAGTGCACCGTCAATCACGCGGTGATCGTATGACATAGACAACGGAACCATTAATTTAGGCTCAAAGTCTTTACCGTTCCACTTAGGTTTCATTTCAGATTTAGATACACCTAAAATAGCAACCTCTGGTGCGTTAACAATTGGCGTAAATGCCGTACCACCAATACCGCCTAAACTTGAAATAGTAAAACAACCGCCTTGCATATCTGATGCAGTTAGCTTGCCTTCACGCGCTTTTTTAGATACTTCCATAAGCTCACGAGATAGCTCAATAATGCCTTTTTTGTCCACATCTTTAAACACTGGAACAACTAAGCCATTAGGCGTATCTACCGCAACACCAATATTGATGTACTTTTTAAGAATCAAGCTTTCGCCATCTTCAGACAGCGACGAGTTAAACGTTGGGAACTCAGCAAGTACTTTAGCCGCAGCTTTCATCACAAACACTAGAGGTGTGATTTTAACGCCAAGCTTTTTCTTCTCGCTTAATACGTTTTGTTCTTTACGGAATACTTCAAGGCTTGTGATATCTGCTTCGTCAAACTGTGTAACATGCGGGATTTGTACCCAGTTACGGTGTAAGTTTTTACCCGATAGCTTTTGAATGCGAGACAGTTTTTTCTCTTCAATTTCACCAAATTTAGCAAAATCTACTTTTGGCCAAGGAATTAAGCCAAGCTCACTGCCACCAGCATTACCTGCTGATGCTGAAACTTGACCAGACTCAACTTGCTTTACTAAGCTTTTAACATAGTTTTGCACGTCTTCTTTAACCACACGGTTTTTACGACCCGTGCCTTTTACGTTCGCTAAGTTAATACCAAACTCACGTGCTAAACGACGAACAACTGGCGATGCATGAGCATACGCGCTATTGTTTTCAAAACTTTCAGAGCTTGCTTTAGCAGATGATGCTGGTTTTGACTCTGCCTGAGCTGCCGGCTTAGATTCTGCTTTAGGCGCTGGTGCTGATTTTTCTGCAGGTGCTGCAGCTGGTGCACTACCCGCCACTTCAAATACAAAAATCAATGAGCCAGTTTTAACTTTATCGCCCGCTGCTACTTTGATTTCTTTAACTGTACCTGCAAATGGCGCTGGTACTTCCATAGCCGCTTTGTCGCCTTCAACGTTCAAGATAGATTGCTCTTCTTCAACGGTATCACCAACAGCAACCATGATTTCAGTTACTTCAACTTCATCATCGCCAATATCAGGGACGTTTACTTCTTTAGTGCTTGGCTCAGCGCTTTGAGCAGTCTCTGCTGGCGCAGATTCTTGCTTAGGCGCATCTGATGCGGGTACGCTCGAACCTGCAACCTCAAAAACAAATACTAATGAACCTGTTTTTACTGTATCGCCAGTAGCTACTTTTATTTCTTTTACTGTACCAGCAAACGGTGCAGGTACTTCCATAGCCGCTTTGTCGCCTTCAACGTTTAAGATAGATTGCTCTTCTTCAACTGTATCGCCAACAGCAACCATGATTTCTGTTACTTCAACTTCGTCATCACCAATGTCTGGTACGGTTACTTCTTTAGTTGAAGAACCTGAAGCGCGAGCTGGTGCTGCCGATTCAGCAGGTGCTTCAGGTGCTGAATCAGCACCTGCGCTTTCGCCTTCAAATATAAATACTAAAGAACCCGTTGTTACTGTATCGCCAACATTTACTTTAATTTCTTTTACGGTACCCGCTTGCGCAGCAGGTACTTCCATTGAGGCTTTGTCGCCTTCAACTGTCAGTAAGGATTGGTCAACATCTACTTTGTCACCAACGCTTACTAAGATTTCGGTTACTTCTACGTCATCGCCACCGATATCTGGAACATTAATTTCAATACTCATTGCAAACCTCTTATGCGTACAGTGGGTTTAGTTTATTTGTGTCGATGTCGAATTTCTTAAGCGCGTCAACAACAACAGACTTTTCAACTTCACCGCGTTTAGCAAGTTCAGATAACGTAGCAACAACCACGTAGCTTGCGTTAACTTCAAAATGACGACGTAAGTTTTCACGGCTATCAGAACGACCGTAACCATCTGTACCTAACACTTTATAGTTGTTGCTAGGGATAAATGAACGCGCTTGTTCTGCGTAGTTTTTCATGTAATCGGTAGCGGCAACAGTTACTGAGTCGTTTAATACGCTCGTGATATAAGCAGTTTTTTGCTCGCTTTCAGGGTTAAGCATGTTGAAACGTTCAACATCTTGACCATCACGCGTAAGCTCATTGAATGACGTTACAGAGTAAACGTCTGATGCAATACCGTAATCATCACTTAAAATTGCAGCCGCTTTACGCACTTCAGTCATGATAGTACCTGAGCTTAATAGCTGTACGTTGGCTTTTTTACCTTCGTAGCTTTCAAGCTTATAAATACCTTTACGAATACCTTCTTCAGCACCTTCAGGCATAGCTGGCTGATGGTAGTTTTCGTTCATTAGCGTTAGGTAGTAGTAAATATTTTCTTGGTCGTCACCGTACATACGACGAATACCATCTTGTACAATTACGGCAACTTCAAATGCGTAAGTCGGGTCGTAAGAAATACAGTTAGGAACCGTATTTGCAAGAATATGGCTGTGACCATCTTCGTGCTGTAAACCTTCACCATTTAGCGTAGTACGACCAGCCGTAGCACCTAGCAAGAAACCACGTGCTTGTTGGTCACCCGCCATCCATGCCATGTCGCCAACACGTTGGAAACCAAACATAGAGTAGTAAATGTAGAATGGGATCATTGGTAAATCATTCGTGCTGTATGATGTTGCAGCAGCAACCCATGACGACATTGCACCTAACTCATTAATACCCTCTTGAAGTACTTGCCCAGATGTAGCTTCTTTATAGTAAGAAACAATATCACGGTCTTGAGGGGTGTAGTTTTGGCCATGTGGGTTGTAAATACCAATTTGACGGAATAAACCTTCCATACCAAAGGTACGCGCTTCATCGGCAATAATTGGTACAATGTTTTTACCAATACCTTTGTCTTTCAATAAAATATTAAGAGCACGAACAAAGCCCATTGTGGTTGAAATATCACGTTTTTGCTCTTCAAGTAGTGGCTTAAATGCTGCTACTTCTGGCAACTGTAATTTTTCAGAAAACTTAGCTATACGTGTTGGTGTATAACCTTCTAAGTCTTTACGACGAGCGTGTAAGTACTTGTACTCTTCAGAGCTTTTATCAAGCTCTAAGTATGGTAAGTCTTTAATTGCTTCTTCAGAGACTAAATCTTGTAGGCCTAAACGGTCACGTAAGTGTTCAACATGACTCATGTCCATTTTTTTCACTTGGTGCGCAATGTTTTTACCTTCAGCTGCTTCACCCATGCCGTAACCTTTTACAGTTTTAGCAAGTATCACAGTAGGACGGTCGTTAGTTTGCTCGGCCTTTTTAAATGCAGCATAAAGTTTTGATGGTTCATGACCACCACGCTTAAGTGCAAAAATTTCGTCATCCGTCATATCAGCAACAAGGGCTGCTGTTTCTGGGTAACGACCAAAGAAATGCTCACGAACGTACGCGCCATCTTTTGCTTTATATGTTTGGTAATCACCGTCAATTGTTTCGTTCATCAATTGTAGTAATTTACCTGTTGTATCTTTGGCTAGCAGAATATCCCAGCCGCTTCCCCATACAACTTTAATCACGTTCCAACCAGCGCCTTTAAATAGGCCTTCTAGTTCTTGAATAATTTTGCCATTACCCATTACTGGGCCATCTAGACGCTGTAAGTTACAGTTAATTAAGTAACATAGGTTGTCTAACTTTTCACGTGCAGCAAAAGAGATTGCGCCGCGTGATTCTGGCTCATCCATTTCACCATCACCTAAAAACGCGTATACACGTTGGTTTTTAGTGTCTTTTAAACCGCGGCCGTCTAGGTATTTTAAGAAACGCGCTTGGTAAATAGATGCAATTGGGCCTAAACCCATTGATACTGTAGGGAACTGCCAAAATTCAGGCATTAATTTAGGGTGTGGGTACGACGGTAAACCTTTACCATCTACTTCTTGGCGGAAGTTGTCTAGTTGAGCTGCGCTTAAACGCCCTTCAACAAATGCACGCGCGTAAATACCCGGAGAAATATGGCCTTGGTAATAAACTAAGTCACCACCGTCTACCTCGTTTGGCGCTTTAAAAAAGTGGTTAAAACACACTTCATAAAATGCTGCTGACGATTGGTAAGACGCCATATGGCCGCCTAAGTCGAGATCTTTTTTAGATGCACGCAGAACGATCATAATCGCGTTCCAACGAATAATTGAACGAATACGGCGTTCAAGGTTCACATCACCTGGGTAAGCAGGCTCTTGATCTACAGGAATAGTATTAACGTAGTTCGTGGTAATACCCGTTGGCATATCAACGCCGTCTAAACGGGCTTGCTCTAATACTTGCTCAAGTAAGTACTGAGCTCGTTCAACACCTTCTTCGCGCACAACTGATTCAAGAGCTTGTAACCACTCTTGTGTTTCTAGCGCGTCTACGTCAATTTTATTGACTTCAGACATATGGAGGTTTCCTTATGTTTAAAATACGAATGTTGTTAATTTAATACAACTGATACTTAAGTTAGTGTGTTCAAGTAATAGAGTATTAGCTTAATTTTGTTTTGTGCGTCTTAAACTACGTTCAATTCGCGAATATTCTTTGCCCGCTTCAAGTAATGCTTCTTCAATAAACGCTAAATGCGCATTACTTGCTAAACGAGCTTGTTCTGGATTGCCGTCAATAACCGCATCCATTAACAAACGCCTGTGCTCGGCTAACTGACTGCTAATATCAGGTTTTTCTAATAAAACCGTTAAATTTTGCAATACGTTTTGCTCAAGCAGCGCCTGCATACCTCTCACCAAGTGCAATAACACAACATTATGTGAGGCCTCAGCCACACTAAAATGAAAGGCATTAATTGCTTTTGCTTTTTGCTGTAGGTCATCATGCGAAAGCGCAATTTTATCAAAGCTTTGTTTTACTTTAGTAAAATCGTTACTTGTACCTCGCAGTGCTGCGTAGTAAGCAGCAATACCTTCTAAAGCATGACGAAATTCGAGCAAATCAAATTGTGACTCAGGGTGTTTACTTATCAGTTCAAACAACGGATCAGTTAACCCTTCTTCCAGCTGATTTTTTACAAACGTACCACCGCCTTGACGACGCGTAACTAGCCCTTTTGCTTCTAGCTTTTGAATGGCCTCGCGCAGCGAAGGACGAGACACTTCAAACTGTTTGGCTAGTTCACGCTCTGGAGGCAGCTTTTCTCCTGGTGCTAACGATCCCTCAAGAATCATATTCTCAAGTTGCTGTAAAATAACATCAGATAGTTTTGCTGCTTTAATCTTTAAAGACATGAATCAACGTCCGCGTTGTATAAATACCAAGCCCTAAAACTGGAGCTTAAAGTTATAAGATTTACCCAAAAGGTAAATTGGTCATACCAAGAATTTGCAATACGTTATCAAAAACCCATATAGCTGTCAATTTACAGGTTACTCGTACGGGGATATTAGCGTAACGCATTTTTAACGAAGATCAAACAATACACAATATAGCTTAGTTTTGAGAGGCTAGTAAGATTAACATTCAAATGGTCTGACCAGATGAGTTTAGAGTTTTAACTCTATTTTAGGGGGAGGTTTAATCGCTATGTTTAAAGTGTTTTAAATAGGCAAGGAGGCCAAAAGCAAAGCACTTTAGCGTAAATAAGTGCTTTGCTTTTAAATAGGCTGTAAAAATAAATAAGGTGTTAAGACAAGCCTCCAAACAAAGTAAGTAATGCAATTAAAACTAAATAAAAGAGTACATTACGCTTAACTAACTTAATCATACACGTTGCCTCGTAAGTGCAACCGTAATAACGTTGCTCTACTTGTTCGGCTGCAAGCGCAGTATAAGTGACGACCTTTCGGTTAGGGCTTGAAAAATCAAGCGCGTAGTGTAACCAGCAGCTCGTTCCTTTATTAAAGTTACCAATTACTAAGTAACCAAAACTCGCTATACGTGCCGGTAACCAATCTAACCAAAACAGTAATTTATGTATTAACTTAAAATGTTTAGCAAATATCACTTTGTGGTTATCTCGCACTAAATCGGCAAAGGTACGTACAAGAGCATATAAAACAGCACCCGGCGCACCTAAAACAACAAACCAAAAAATAACTGCACAGTAAAACCTAAAATTTACCCAAGCAAGTGTTTGCCCAAAGGTTTCACCGCCTTTTTGATCTTCAGTACGTTTTTGCCCCATTTGCAATGCATATAAAGACGCCGCGGTACCATCATCGCGTGTAAGTGCGTTTAAATACGCTTTATATAAAGCACGTTGCTTTGCACAACCAAAGCAAACAAGTAAAACAGCAATATTAATGGCCAACTCCCACAAAACAAATTCCGACAAGTTGTAGATACACGCCATAGCTACTACAGGTAAAAATAGCCAAATTAAAAAACCCATTGCCGAACTAAATAAACCGTTACTGGCAAGTAAGCGGTTGGAGCGTGTTAAATAACCATTAGCGTAATAGCTTATTTGCCAATAGTTAGCTCGCGCCCCTAAACGCTCTAAAATTAACGCTAAAATAATAGAAACTAAAATCATGATAGTGACTCTCTCAACTTGGTTGCTCAAGCATATTTAAAAATAATGGCCAGTTAAAACTACTGCCGGGGTCTGTTTTGCGACCGGGTGCTATATCGCAGTGCCCCACAATACGCGAAGAGGTAATTTTGGGATAGCGCTGCATTATAAATTTACTTAAATTACATAACGAGGCGTACTGAGCGCGAGTATAAGCAGCTGTATCGGTGCCTTCAAGCTCAATACCAATACTGTAATTATTGCACGCAGTTTGTCCTTCATATTCAGATACGCCGGCATGCCAAGCACGCTTGTTAAATGGCACGTATTGAATCACCTCACCAGTGCGTTTAATAAAGCAATGAGCTGATACACGCAGCCCTTTTAAATCACCAAAGCTTGTATGGGCATTGCAATCAATACACCCCATAAATAAATCATCCACAAAGGGGGTACCAAACTGCCCTGCTGGTAATGAAATATTATGAATGACCAACAAGGTAATATCTGTGTGTTCTGGGCGCTCATCACAGTGCGTGCATGCGCGCTGTTGCGCCGCCAATAACACTCCATTTAAATCAATTGCCATTACATTTATACCAAACTATTCACAACCTTGATGCTAAAGGATTTATAAAAATAATGATAGTAACCAAGCCTCATCTAGGTAGGTGGGGAATTATAAGCTGCTTATATTTTAGTATTAAAGCTCTCAGCTATGCTCTAATAATTAAAAGCGCTTCTATTCATTATTTAAACATAGTAAAATTTTCTTTAATTTATTAATGCTTATGAGCTTTTAGCCATGTCTATTTCGCACACTTTACTTAGTCAACTTGTTACCCTTGCGCTCGACGAAGACTTAAACTACCAAACCGCAGCCGATGGAGATATTACCGCTCAGCTTATCCCACAAAACGAGCAAGCAAGTGCCAAAGTGATAACCCGTGAAGACTGCATATTTTGTGGTAAAGACATCATTATTGAAGTGTTCAAGCAAGTAGACCCAACAGTGCAGGTATCAGTACTGGTAAACGATGGCGACGTTGTCACTGCCAACAGCACTTTATTTACAGCAAAAGGCTCCGCCCGCGCAATTTTAACCGCAGAGCGCACCGCACTTAACTTTGTACAAACGCTTTCTGGCACAGCAACAACCACAGCGTATTATGTAAAAGAGCTTAGTGGTACAACTACACAATTACTCGATACCCGCAAAACAATTCCAGGGCTAAGAGCCTTACAAAAATATGCAGTAAAATGCGGCGGTGGCGCAAACCACCGTATTGGGTTGTTTGATGCGTTTTTAATAAAAGAAAACCACATAGCAGCCTGCGGAGGTATTGAAAAAGCCGTTGCTCAGGCAAAACTAAACCACCCAAGCAAACCAGTTGAAGTTGAGGTTGAATCGCTTCAAGAGCTAAAACAAGCCATAGACGCAGGCGCCGATATAATCATGCTTGATAACTTTAGCGTTGAACAAATTAAGCAAGCCGTAGTCTTAACTAACAAGCGCGCTAAATTAGAAGTGTCTGGCAATATGACGTTAGCAACACTCAAAACGTATTCTCAAGCGGGTGTAGACTTTATATCTAGCGGCGCATTAACAAAAAACTTACAATCAATCGATTTGTCGATGCGTTTTGAATGATGTATGGCCAAAGTAATAATTTAGTTCTACATTTAATAAATGCTAAAGCGTTGACAAGTTAAAACAAAAGTAATTTAATAGTTAAAATAACTAATTGTAACAATTTGTTAAATTAATTAGCTATTTTAGGAAAAGTAGCGTGCTAACAACTAAAATAAAATGATACACTTGTACTGTTTTATTATAAAAGCTCGTCATAAATAATTAGATACTTGTTTTTAAGCTCATCCAAACAAGGAATCCAAGTTACTTATGACTACACTTTCTATTAGCTGCTGTTAGCACTTATTTTCAACCAGCTAATAAATAGCAAGTTATTTGCAAAATATAATGAATTCACACCTAGCTTTTGTGTTTCATACCCTAAAGCTAAAGTGCAAATATAGCGCTAACTCTGCAGCAAAATGTGGATAGCGCAAAAGTTTATTTTAAGCAAAACTGTAAAGTAAATCAGTTAAATTAAGTTCGGCACAATGCCAATTAAGTGATTTAACTTACACAATCTATCCTTTAGGAGAGGAAACATGAAAACAATGACTCAAAAACAACAGGGTTTCACCCTAATTGAATTAATGATTGTTGTAGCAATCATCGGTATTCTTGCTGCGGTAGCACTGCCTGCTTATTCGAATTACCAAGCATCATCAAAATTGACTGCTGCTTTGGCTGAAATCTCAGCTGGTAGAACAGGTTTTGAAGTTGCTGCAAATGCAGGAGAAACTCCAGATAGAGCTGCAGCAGGGCTGCAAGCAAGTACTGCAAATTGTAACATAACAGTAACTTCAACAGAAATTGAGTGTGCAGTAGTTAATGCACCAACCCAAATAGGTACTAGTGCAAAAATCACTTGGACAAGAAGTGCTACTGGTGCTTGGTCATGTGCAACAACTGGCATAACAGCCGCAAATAAAGACCTAGCTCCTAAGAGCTGTCCACAATCTTAATTATTTGCTGACTAACAAAAAGCGCCTGAATGGCGCTTTTTAAGTTATCCGAAAAAATTATGGCTAAAACTAATACTGTAAAATTTTTAATAATTAGTTTATTTTTGTTAAATACATTAACACCATTAATTCCAACTATCTCTTACGATTACCACAATCATCAACGTATCATACAAATAGCTTTCTTACTCAGCCTTTGCACTTTATTGCTTACAGTTTTATTGAAGCACAAAAAACCTACATACACAGTTTTATTTGATAAAAAAAGCGCAATGTTTTTCCTAGCTTTTATTCTCAGCGGTTTCTTGTCATCTATAGCTAGTCAGGAAAAAAGCTTCAGTTTACTTTACACATTTCACATCAGCCTGCTTTTTGGGGCAATGTTTTATATAAGTACTATAAATGATAAAAAATCTGTGCTGCTCATTATTTATACCTTATTAATAGCACACACAAGTTTGGTTTTGGTTTGCCTACTCAACATAATTTTTACACTAGTAGAACAGCAACATTTAAATCCCTATATAATCTACTCTGGCTTTATTAACATTCGCTTTTTTAATCAGGTACAGGTTTTTATTCTTCCCTTTTTAATATTACTACTAAAATTTAAAAGTATTCAACGCATCGTATTCATTGTTTTATTTTTAAACCTATTGCTAATTTTTATTGGTCAAGCTCGAGGGGCCTTGCTCTCTTTTTTTATTTTTTCAGTATTTGCTCTCATATTGAAAACAACCCTAAAAAAGCAAATTTTAACCGGGCTAGTTTGCCTTGCACTTAGCTGTATCACTTTTTATATTCTAGATTCGTTGAATAAAGGAGGAGCCGATATACTTCGTGCATCCTCTTCAGGCCGTGTTGATTTATGGTTAAATACACTTTCAAACTTATCATGGAAACATTTTTTGATTGGTAGTGGCCCTGGTGTATTTGAAATGTCTCTCGGGAGTTCAGCACCATTTAGTCACCCCCACAACTCATTGATAGAAGTTTTAAATGAGTGGGGAGGAGTAGCACTAATTTGTATTTTAATCGTAATTTTTAATACATTGAGAAAATCTATAATACATCTAAAAAATCATAAAAAAGATATAATTACGGAGAGTATTTTTTACTCTTTTGCTATAGGTATTACGTATTCACTATTCTCTGGTGTACATGTGATGCCAGTTTCTCAAACCTTGTTGTTTATAATGTGGGGCTTACTTATTGGCAGGCTTAATAAAAACAAGTACAAACATATTCCTATAAATGTATACGCTAAGTTATTTTTGGCGTGTGTATTCATCCTCGCTTGGTTTTTATACTTACAAAAAGCAGTAGAAATTTATAATAATATCGACCCTGATAATGGCTATATTTACGGGCCAAGGTTTTGGTCCATTGGTCAACGGGCCTAATAAAAAGTATATTTCTACCAAGAATCATTCGTTTAAGTTATGCTAAGTACAGAATTCTTTAATAATATTAATTCAGCTGGATCATCTCATGGCAAAAAAACAACAAGATAAAGGCCTCGATACTTTTCAGTGGGTCGGTGTAAGTGCCCGAGGGAAGAAACTTGAAGGAGAGCTCACAGGGAATAGCATTGCACTTGTTAAAGCTCAGCTAAGAAAGCAAGGCATTACACCTTCAAAAGTAAAGCGTAAGCCAAAACCTTTATTTGGCATTCAAAGTGTTCAAAAAATCACCCCTAAAGATATAGCGCTTGTTACACGCCAAATCGCCACCATGCTTATGGCGGGTGTACCTCTTATACAAGCCATTGAAATGATAGGCACGGGCTCAACTAATAAAAGCGTGGGTAAACTAATGGAAACCATTGGCGATGAAGTAAAGGCAGGTCAGCCTTTATCGCAAGCGCTAAGAAAACACCCTCGTTATTTTGATGACTTATATTGCGATTTAGTCGCATCGGGCGAGCAATCAGGTGCGCTTGATAAAATATTTGATCGTGTTGCATTGTACAAAGAAAAATCTGAAGCGCTTAAATCAAAAATAAAAAAAGCAATGTTTTACCCAATATCTGTATTAGTGATAGCAGGTATTGTAACTTCTATTTTGCTAATCTTCGTAGTGCCACAATTTCAGGATATATTCTCTGGCTTTGGCGCTGAACTCCCAGCATTTACTTTATTTGTAATCGGGATATCTGAGTTTATGCAAGCGTATTGGTGGATGATTTTAATTGCAATTGTTAGCTTTGGTTATGCGTTTAAAGAAGCCAAACTCAGAAGCTTAAAACTCAGAGATGCAACCGATAGAGCCATTTTAAAACTCCCTGTCATTGGCATGATTTTAAATAAAGCAGCTGTTGCACGCTATGCCCGAACACTTTCCACCACTTTTGCAGCCGGTGTACCACTTGTTGATGCGCTTGACTCTGCTGCAGGTGCCTCGGGTAACGCAGTGTACCGTTATGCTATTTTAGATATTAAAGCTGAGGTAAGCTCAGGTAACCAAATGAACTGGGCCATGCGGAACTCTAAAATATTCCCTGATATGGTAATTCAAATGGTTGCCATTGGTGAAGAGTCTGGCTCGTTAGATGGCATGCTGGCAAAAGTAGCGACTATTTACGAGCAAGAGGTTGATGATGCCGTCGATGGCCTTTCAAGCCTGTTAGAACCACTTATTATGGCGGTACTTGGTGTGCTCGTAGGCGGCTTAATTGTTGCCATGTACTTACCTATTTTCCAATTAGGTTCTGTCATTTAATTAATAAAAAATTTTACAGAAATTAAAGAGCGTCTTATTTTTATGGTTGGCGATTTAGTCTTCTCATTTGCTTTCTTTAACTTCTCTTTGTGATTATTATTTCATTTAATTTTTAGACTTTTTTTAGAATAGTTTCAGGTATATATGCAAAGTATTATTGAAGTAATGCAAAGCCAACTGTGGTTTTATTTAACCACCGTTGGCTTAGTTAGTTTATGTGTGGGTAGTTTTTTAAATGTAGTTATCTACCGTTTGCCGCTTATGATGCAGCGAGAGTGGCAAAGCGAGTGTAGGCTATTACTTGAAGACGAGCTCAATACCAATCAAGCTAAACCAAAAAACACTAGCGAGCCTTTTAATCTTGTAAAACCAAATTCCACCTGCCCAAAATGCAAAACGGCCATTAAGCCTTGGCAAAATATTCCTATCATTAGCTGGTTAATACTTAAAGGTAAATGCGCAAGTTGTAGTAACCCCATCTCTATTCGATACCCCGCTATTGAGGCCATTACCGCTCTATTAAGCTTAGTGGTTGCTTATACCTTTGGCGCAACAGAACAAGCATTATTATACATAGTGATCACGTGGGCACTTGTGGCACTGACCTTTATTGATATAGACCACATGCTACTGCCCGATCAGCTCACTTTACCGCTTGTTTGGCTAGCACTGATTGCCGCCGTTGCCGGAATTACAATTATGCCAAGTGATGCAATTATGGGTGCCGCTTTTGGTTATTTAAGCTTATGGAGTGTGTTTTGGTTATTTAAGCTATTAACCGGTAAAGAAGGCATGGGTTATGGCGACTTTAAGTTGTTAGCGTTATTTGGTGCTCTGCTAGGCTGGCAATCATTACTCACTATAATACTACTTTCAAGTGTTGTTGGCGCCATTATTGGTATCGCTTTATTAAGTATTCAAGGTAAAGATAAGGCTACCCCCATCCCATTTGGGCCCTACTTAGCAATAGCCGGGTGGATCACGTTACTGTGGGGTAACCAATTGCAAAGCGCGTATTTTAACTTAATTGGTTACTAACTTGAGTGCTGACTAAAATGAGTAATACCATAAATAAAACATCACCCTGGGTTCTTGGCTTAACAGGCGGTATAGGCTGTGGAAAAACGGCTGTAAGTAATATGTTTGAGCAGCTTGGCATTACAATAGTTGACGCCGACATTATTGCGCGCCAAGTCGTAAAGCCTAAAAGCGATGGTTTAAATGCCATTGTAAGAAAATTTGGGCATAGCATTTTATTGAGCGATGGCACACTAAACAGAAGCGCTTTACGTGAACGCATTTTTACTAATAGTGCCGACAAAGAGTGGCTAAATAATTTATTGCATCCACTCATTAGAAACAAAATACATAACGACCTTACTGCCGCAAAAAGTCCATATGTAGTACTTGTAGCACCACTTTTGTTTGAAAACAGCCTAGATAAATTGTGTAATCGAACGCTACTGATTGATATACCTCAAAGTGTACAAATAGAGCGCACGGCTTCGCGTGATAACGTAAGTGTTGAGCAAGTAAAAGCGATTATTGCAGCGCAAATGTCACGCGAAGATAAACAAAAAAAAGCAGATGATATTTTAAATAACGACCGTGCACTTAACGACGTTAACCACGACTTATTAACGCTGCATAAACGTTATCTACACATGGCACAAATGCAAGCAACTTAAATTGTAAAAACGAGTCAAAACAAACTAATCTCCTATATTAATTAATAAATTTAGCCTAGATTGTGAAGAGTAATGTAATCCCCTTCTTTTTTCTGATAAATTACTCTCTCTGAAGGATTAAAAAGGTGCGCAATGAATATTAACTCACCGTTATTAAGAAAGTTTCTTACGCTTGGGCGTATTGATGCCGATACGGTAAAAGCAAAGCAGCAAGAGTTTGCCTCAACCGCTGAACTGATTTCTAAATGCGGAAAAATAGACAGTAAAGAGTTAGCAGAGCAATGTATTGATTTGTTTCGTGTTCCCTATTTTGATTTAAAAGACTTTGACCCTGCGTCTATTCCTGCCGATCTAGTAAAAGAAAAACTGATCCGCAAACACCATATTTTACCGTTGGTACAAAAAGGCCGAAAAGTGTATGTGGCAGCCTCTGATCCAACCGATTACGGCGCCTTCGAAAACTTTGAATTTAGTACCGGCCTTTCATGCGAAATAGTCGTAGTCGATTACATTCAGCTCGATAATAAAATTGAGCAATTGCTAGATGCAACCGGCAGCCTAGATTTGAGCGATGATGAGTTTAAAGAATTTGCCGACCTAGACACTGAAAGCCAAAAAGAATCTACACCTCAAGATGACGACAAAGACGATGCGCCAATTATTGTGTACATTAATAAAATTTTAATGGACGCGATAAAAAAAGGCGCATCGGATCTACATTTTGAACCTTACGAGCATAAGTACCGAATTCGTTTTCGTATTGATGGTATCTTGCACGAAGTGGCAAGCCCACCTAATACATTAGCGACTAAGCTTTCTGCTCGTATTAAAGTAATGTCGCGACTTGATATTGCCGAAAAGCGTAAACCACAAGATGGCCGAATTAAATTAAAAATTACTGAACGAAAAAGTATCGACTTTCGTGTCAGTACTATGCCCACGCTGTGGGGCGAAAAAATAGTAATGCGTATTCTTGATTCATCAAGCGCTATGCTAGGTATTGATGTACTTGGTTACGAAGAAGAGCAGAAAAAGTTATACATGGATGCGCTTGGTCAACCACAAGGCATGATACTCGTTACAGGCCCTACCGGGTCAGGTAAAACGGTATCGCTTTATACGGGTTTAAACATATTAAACCAACCTGAGCGAAACATTAGTACCGCTGAGGATCCAGTTGAGATAAACCTTGAAGGGATAAACCAAGTACAGATTAACCCTAAAGCCGATATGACCTTTGCTAATGCACTGCGTGCATTTTTACGTCAAGATCCCGATGTGGTTATGGTAGGTGAAATACGTGACCTTGAAACCGCAGAAATTTCAATAAAAGCGGCTCAAACGGGTCACTTGGTTTTATCTACATTACATACCAATTCAGCGCCAGAAACCATCACCCGACTATTAAATATGGGCGTACCCGCCTATAACGTAGCCAGTTCAATTAGTTTAATTATTGCACAACGACTAGCACGCCGTTTATGTCCTAAATGTAAAACGGCAGAACAATTGCCAAGCGAAGAGCTCTCTCGCCAAGGATTTAGCACAGCGCAAATTGAAGATATGACTCTATATGCACCTAAAGGGTGTGATGGCTGTACAGATGGTTACAAAGGCCGTGTAGGTATTTACGAAGTTATGCAAATCACACCAGAAATTGCACAAATAATCATGCGTGGCGGTAACTCACTAGAAATCGCTGAGGTATCATTAAAAGCCGGTTTTAATAATTTGCGCCTATCGGGTTTACGTAAAGCCGCTGATGGTTTAACGTCACTTGCTGAAATAAACCGCGTAACTAATATGTAAAACTATTTAGCGCTTTGCTTGCTTTAAATACAGTAAGCGCTAATGAGTAACCTGTTGAGAGTAAAACATGCCTACTGTTGTAAATTGTCCAACCTGTAAAACAAATGTTGAGTGGTCTGAGCAAAGTCCTCACCGCCCATTTTGTTCTAAGCGTTGCCAACTCATTGATTTGGGTGAGTGGTCGTTTGAAAATAATAAAATTTCAGCGCCAATCACATCGGCTGATCAAATAAACCAAGACATGATTGAAGACATAGAAGCCATGATGGCTAAAAACGAAGATGACTTTTTTAAGTAATGTCATCTAGTTTTTATATAAACAAAAGCCAGCTAAATGCTGGCTTTTTAGTACTCACTTAAAAGTTAACCACAGGGTCAGTTAGCTTTTTTGCTTACGCTGCTTTTTACTTTTACGCTTTTGAATTTTAGCAAACTTTTCTTTTTGCTCTGCGTTAAGCAACTGCATTACTTGATGCTGCGTTTTTAGCTTAATTAAGGCAAACTCTTCACCTTTACTTTGGCGCTCACTTAAAAGCTCTTTTGCTGCATTTTCGTCAAATGTTGCTGCTGATAGTAGTACGTCCATTTTTGCTTTGTGCGCTTCACGCATTGCTTTACGTGCTTCTTTATCGTCGCCTCGTAAGGCTTTCATTTGCGTTTTTTGTGCTGCAAAAATAGCTTTTAGCTTAGTTTGCTGATCTTGCGTTAAATCAAGTTTTTCGGCGCCGCGTTCAGAAAGTAAAAAACGCGCTGAAGAATGCCCTTGTCGATCATGCATACCGCCTTTAGCTAGTACGCTACCTGCACCAAGTGTGGCTGTTGCTAAGCCACAAATAAGTACTAATTTTGAAAGTGTATTTACTTTAGTCATAATCATCACCTTAACTGTTGGGTTGGTTGTGGTTGGCTGTCGTGTAATTGCCTAGCCAGTGAGTTAACTATAACTAACTCAACGCAAAGTAACGCAAAGCAGTGTAAAGGTTGTGTAAAGATTCACTTTTGAGCAATTAAGGGCGTAAAATAAAGAAATGAAATATTGCCTAAGGGTTTGTAAATGAAACTATTAATGATTGACGACGATACGGGTCTTTGTGAGTTACTCAGCGAATACCTTTCAAGCCAAGGGTTTGAAATACAAAGCGTACACGACGGCGAACAAGGCCTAAAGTTAGCACAGGCAAACGACTACGCATTAATATTGCTTGATGTCATGCTACCTACGCTAGATGGCTTTGAAGTTCTAAAACAACTTAGACAAACCAAACTCACCCCAGTTATTATGCTTACAGCTAAAGGTGAAGACTTTGATCGTATTTTTGGATTAGAGCTCGGTGCGGATGATTACATACCAAAACCATTTAATCACAGAGAGTTACTTGCCCGCGTAAAAGCGATTACACGTCGTATAGAGCATATAAGCAGCTTAAATATCAACACAACTAATAAGCTGCTTGTAAATGGTGTAACTATTAACCTTGCAGCACGAGAAGCCTCTATTGATGAGAATACTCTCACGCTTACTGGCACAGAGTACGAAATACTGGCACTTTTGTGTAAAAACGCCAGCCAAGTTGTTAGTAAAGAGCAAATTAGTGAAGAAGTGCTAGGCAGGCGTTTAGCATCGTTCGACCGCTCTATTGATATGCATGTAAGTAATATCCGAAAAAAAATAGCAGAGCACATTAAAACAGAACGAATTAAAACAATGCGAGGCAGCGGTTATGTTTTCATCCAAGGCGAGTAAATCAGGCGCTTTATCTTGGCTTAAGCACCCTAGGCATTATTTATTTTTTAAAATATTTGTTTGGTTTTGGCTAACCATTATTGGCACCGTTACTGCGCTTGTTTTTTTAAGTAATATCAGTGTATTGAACTTAGTAAGTAATGAACCCTTACATGGCCCGATGGAAAAAAACCTAGCTTATACCGCAAGAAGTATTGAGCGCTCTGCATATAAACATAAGCGTTCGCTTGAGAGTATTCTTTCGCATCCACGCTTATCTAAACGTAAGCTTTTATATTTAAGCGCTGAGCAATCAGATATTTCTTTTACTAATAAAGAAACACCTATAAACATAGACCTAAGTCTTCTTAATTTTACCAAAAACATGCCACCGCAAATTGTTTTCACTGAGCAATATCAAGCCTTTGGACCAGTTCAATTAACCGTCCCCGAAGGAGTATTTTATTTATATGAAATAGACATAAACAATCAGCCACCTCTGTTTATACGCTTAAAGCTAATGCCCAGCTGGATTAAGGTATCTATTGCAATTATTGCCTCTTTAATTTTGAGCTTTTTGTTTAGTCGTAACTTAATTGCACCAATTAACAGCCTTAAAAAAGCAGCTATAAAACTATCTTCTGGCGATTTAAGCGCACGTGCTGCTATTTCAACTAACAGAAAAGATGAGCTAGGGGTACTTGGTCGAGACTTTAACAGTATGGCTAACCAGCTAGAACTATTAATAAGCTCACAAAAACGCTTGCTTGCTGACATATCCCATGAGTTACGTTCGCCACTTACCCGCTTAAAAATGGCAACGGGTCTTGCGCAAATGCAAGCAAATGAAGCAAGTCAGTCTTATTTATTACGAATAGAAAAAGAGGCAAATCAACTCGATCAAATGATTGCTGATGTACTTCAAGTGTCTCGTTTAGAAGCAAAAAGCCAAACCCTTGCAATGCAAAAGCAATCACTAAACCTTATTGTTGAACATGTTTTAAACGATGCAAAATTTGAAGCAAAACAATATGATAAGCAGTTAACAATAACAGGCGATGCAAGCGTGACCATTAGCTGCGATGAAGCCCTGATTGCCAGCGCGCTTGAAAACCTACTTCGTAATGCCATTAAATATGCAAATAACACAATAAGTATAAAACTATCGCATGGTGATGCCGTGCATATCGAAATATGTGATGATGGCCCAGGCGTGCCAAATAACCAGCTTGATAAGCTATGTGAGCCGTTTTTTAGGCAGTCTGATGCAAGAGATAGAGTCAGTGGTGGAACCGGTTTAGGCTTAGCTATCGCAAAAAATGCAATTACAGCTCATAATGGCACCTTAGTTTTATCGAACAAAGATCAGGGCGGCTTGTGTGCTAATATCACACTGCCAATAATCAAAGAGTAAACCATGTTTTATAGTAGTGAGCGCGAGCTTAAAGGTAACCAATCAGCCATTAATGATTTTTATCAAAACACATTAGTTAAAGCGTATTTAAATACGCCTAATGGGCAGTTATTTTATGCGCATGCCCAGCCAGATAAAGCTCATGTTGCCATAGTTATTAGCTCAGGCAGAATCGAAGGGCTCGATAAATACAAAGAGTTGTTATGGGAGCTTTATACTAATAATTTTGCTGTTTTTATTGTTGACCACCAAGGACAGGGTCGCTCTTACCGCTATTTAAAAAATAAACATAAGGGCTATGTAAATAATTTTGGTGACTACAGTGCCGATCTTAATTTATTTAACACCCAAATAGTCGACACCGTTTGGCAAGGTAAAAAGCTATTAGTGAGCCACTCAATGGGAGGTGCTATTGCATTTGATTATTTGGCAAACTATGAGCATAGTTTTAGCGGTGCGTTTTTATCAGCCCCAATGTTCGATATACACACCAAAGGTATTCCAAAGCCTTTAGCCCGAATAATTGCAAGTAATGCCGTACGTCTTGGTTTTCAATTTAGCTATGCCCTTGGACAAACCGACTACACCCCAGAAGAGTTCCCTTTAAACGTATTAACAAGTTGCGAATTACGCTACAGCCTATTTAGGCAAACATATAATGAGGAGCCTTTACTACAACTTGGCGGGGTTACTTATGGGTGGCTAAATTCAACCTTTACTTTTTTATCATCAATAGATGAGCTTACTGTTGATATTCCACTTTACATTGCAAGCGCAAAAAACGATGTAGTTGTCGATAATGAAGCGCACTATAGACTAGCTAATAAGTACGCAAATATTACCCTAGAAAGCTTTACTGACGCCAAGCACGAACTATTCTTTGAATGTGATGAAGTACGCCAGCCAGTACTTAAGAGTCTGTATAAGTTTTGTGAGTCGGTGACGGCTTAGTTAAAACAGAAAGCGGGTCGAGGTGGATTAGTATATCAACCTCAGATTCAAAACGAGCACCAATCATCGCTTCAACCTCATCAGCCACAGTATGGGCTCGTATTAGACTTAAATGGTCATCAAGCTCTAAATGCATTTGAATAAACTTAATTTTCCCCCCCTGGCGAGTACGGATCCCGTGTACGCCATGCACATCGCCGTGCTCTTTAGCAATATCAAAAATGCTTTGCTTTTCATCGTCTGGAAGTTCTTTATCCATTAAATGATCGGCACTATCTCTTGCAATATCCCAACTGTTATAAAGTAAGTAACCTGCTACCCCTATTGCAAAAATAGGATCGGCATACATCATTCCGTAATAAGATAGAGCAATCGCAATTAAAACAGCAGCGTTTAAAATCAAATCACCTTTGTAATGCACCGAATCTGCTTTTATAGCAATCGATTCGGTATGCTTAATAACCTTAGTTTGTACAAAAACAATGACCAGAGTACATGCAATTGCAAAAGCACTTACCCATACACCTAATAATGAATGTGTAAGCTCTATAGGGTTAAATAAGCGCTCAACACCATGAAATGCCAGTAAACAGCCCGAGCCTGCAATAAATGCAGCTTGCCCAAGCCCTGCTAATGCCTCGGCTTTACCATGACCAAACCGATGATCATCATCAGCTGGGCGCAGTGCGTAACCTAAAACTAAAAAACTCATAAATGTAGCGGTAATGTCCATTAATGAGTCTGTTAAGGAGCCAAGCATTGAAGCAGAGCCTGAAGCAAGCCAGGCCCACGCCTTTGCCGCAATCATTAAACTCACCATTACCATAGTAATAATACTAGAAGCTTTAACCCAAAATTCGTAACTGCGGTTATGCACAATTTCATCCGCTAATAAGAGTATTCAATACTTTGAGTATATCATTTTTTTTAAGGGTTTCGTGTATACTGCTCTCGTCAAATACCATTTATTAAAAGGCTAATTATGCTGGATATTGTTTTATACCAACCTGAAATTCCACCAAACACAGGGAATATTATCCGCCTTTGTGCAAATACCGGCTTTTCGCTGCACTTAATTGAGCCTTTAGGGTTTGAGTGGGACGACAAACGTGTAAAGCGTGCAGGCCTTGATTACCACGAATTCAGCCATGTTCAGCGTCATGCGTCATTTGAAGCGTATCTTGAAAAATGTAAACCGAAAAAAGTGTATGCATGTACAACCAAAGGCAGCCAATTTCATCATGAAGCATGTTACGAACCCGGAGACTGTCTAGTATTTGGTCCAGAAACACGCGGGCTACCCGATGAGATGATTCAAGCTCTACCAAACGAGCAGCGCGTGCGTATCCCAATGCAACCAAATAGCCGAAGCATGAACCTTTCAAATGCAGTCGCTGTATTTGTTTACGAATCATGGCGACAGTTGGGTTTTCCTAACGCGCAATGATACGCGTATTATTAAAGCTAACAAAAAACCGACATGATGTCGGTTTTTTTAGTTATTATCACAGTAGTGAGTGCTATTCTGAGCGTTGCTCTCTACCTAACAATGCCATAGCAGCGGCTTTCATATCTTTATTTTCATAAAGTACTTTGTAAATCTGTTCAGTGATAGGCATTTCAACGCCTGCACGCTGGGCAAGTAAATACACCTCTTTGGTGTTTCTAAAGCCCTCGACTACTTGGCCTATCGACTCAATTGCAGTTTCAACACTTTCACCTTTACCCAGTGCTAAACCAAAACGACGATTGCGTGATTGGTTATCGGTACAGGTTAATATTAAATCGCCAAGGCCTGCCATTCCCATAAAGGTTTCTGGCTTTGCGCCTAGAGCGCAACCTAACCGAGTCAGTTCAGCAAGACCTCGTGTAATCAAAGCTGTGCGAGCATTGGCTCCAAAACCTACACCATCTGAAATACCCGCGCCAATAGCAATTACGTTTTTAACCGCACCACCAAGCTGTATGCCAATAAAATCGTCATTGTTATACACTCGAAATGAACGACCACAATGCAGTAAATCAGCCAATTGTTGTGCAAACTCAGGTGAGGTAGACGAAACAGAAATAGCTGTTGGTGAACCCATTGCCATTTCTTTCGCAAATGTAGGACCCGAAAGCACCGCAAGTGCGATTTCATCACCCAGCTCTTGCTGTGCAACTTCTTGTAATAAACGCCCTGTATTTGGCTCAAGGCCTTTAGTCGCCCACGCGACTTTAGCATCGATTTGCAATGCAGGTTTTATTTGCGCAAGTGTGTCGCCAAATGCATGGCTTGGCACAACAACAAGCACAATAGCACTGCATGCAACGGCACGTTGTAAATCGGCTTCTAGTACTAGAGTGTCTGGGAAGGGTGCATCTGGTAAGTAACGTTGATTTTTTCGCTCAGCTGCAAGCGTAGCAACGTCGTCGCTATTGCGTCCCCAAAGCGTCACTTTATGACCATTTCGGGCTAAACAAATAGCAAGGGCGGTGCCATAAGACCCCGCCCCCAATACAGTAACAGCTGAAGTTGCTGTACTCATAAGTTATGCGTCTGCTGTAACCTGGTCAGCTTGCGCAGTACGTTGTTGCATATACTGTGCAAACAATGCGTCAAAGTTTACTGGCGCAAGGTTTAACTGTGGGAAAGTGCCACGGTTAACTAGGTTAGATACCGCTTCACGTGCATATGGGAACAATACGTTTGGACAAAATGCACCTAGCATATGAGCAAGCTGTACTTCTTCAACCTCAGCAATAGTAAAAATACCCGCTTGTTGAATTTCACATAAAAACGCAGTTTCTTCGCCAATTGATGCTGTCACAGTTAATGCTAAAACAACTTCAAATACACCTTCGTCTAACTTGTTAGAGCGAGTATCTAGGTCTAGCTTAACTTCTGGCGTCCATTCTTTTTGAAAAATTGCCGGAGAGTTTGGCGTTTCAAACGACACATCTTTAGTGTAAATACGTTGAATAGTAAATTGTGCGCCTGCGTCTTGTGCCGCTGCTGCGTTTTGAGTTTCTTCGTTCATTGTTATTCCTAACTTGTTCGTTATTATAATTAAATTAAGCGTTAAGCTTAGCGTCAAGTTTACCTTGAGCCTCAATAGCCATCATGTCGTCACAGCCACCGATATGTTCATCATTAATAAAAATTTGCGGTACAGTGCTTGCGCCACCGGCTTTAGTAATCATTTCATCGCGAAGTTCAGGTTGTACACCAATATCAAAATTAGTGAATTCAACGCCTTTGCTTTTTAAAAGCGCCATAGCGCGCTGACAAAATGGACAATATGCCTTGGTGTATAAAACAACGTTACTCATAATAAATCCTCTATCGGTTTAGCTAAACGAGATTAGCGACCTGTTATCGTTGGTAAGCTAGCAGATTGCCATGCACCCATTCCGCCCGCTAATACATAAACCTGTTCAAAACCAGCTTTATGCATTGCTGTGGCCGTGCCTTGGGCTGTCATACCTGTAGTACATACCAATATAATGGGTTTAGTCTTGTACTTTTCAAGGCCTGAAAAGTCAGATTTTTTGGCATTTTCAGGGCTTAAGTGTTCAGCACCCGAAATACGGCCAGACGTAAACTCTTTTTGTGCGCGCATATCCACTACTTGACCATCTTCACGGTTAATAAGTAGCGTTAGTTGCTGAGGGTTTATTTGACGAATAGCTGAAAATTTACTTTTTATCCAACCACTGACAATAAGAAAAACAATACCAACCCAAGCAAGGCTTAAGATAGGGTGATTGCTTATAAATTCAATATATTGATCCATTCGACTTCCACTATAAATTACATCCTAAAACGCAATGTTTTAGACATTTTAGACTTTAGCCACGCAAGTATACCCAAACCAACTTAAAATGCGAGTTTACACAGAGTTTAAAAGGAGGAAAAACACCCCATATAAAGGTTATTAACCGCACATCAGCATCAATACGATATTCAATTAAGTGAAAAAAATTAATATGCTGTTTTGTATGCTGATTCAAGTAACAAAACACGGTATGCTAAAGCAAAACAGGTGCTAACTTTTAGGAGTGACTATGACTGAACATAAAAAACCACTGGTATTAATGATTTTAGACGGTTGGGGATATCGTGAAGACGAGCAAAGCAATGCAATACTAGCAGCGAATACCCCCGTGTTAGATAACTTATGGGCATCTCGCCCTCGCACATTAATTTCAGCATCTGGTTTTGATGTAGGTCTTCCTGATGGACAAATGGGTAATTCCGAAGTTGGACATGTTAATTTAGGTGCAGGACGTGTTGTATACCAAGATTTTACTCGAATCACCAAAGCAATAAATGACGGTGAATTTGACTCAACCCCTGCACTTGTTGAAAACATTGATAAAGCAGTAAATGCCGGCAAAGCCGTTCATGTTATGGGATTATTGAGTCCGGGTGGCGTTCATAGTCATGAAGATCATATTGTTGCAAGCATAGAGCTTGCTGCAAAACGCGGTGCTAAGGAAGTCTATTTTCATGCATTTTTAGATGGCCGTGATACACCACCGCGTAGTGCCAAAGAATCTATTGAACGTATAGAAGCGTTGTTTGCAAAACTTGAATGTGGTCGGCTAGCAACACTCGTTGGTCGTTATTATGCAATGGATAGAGATAACCGCTGGAATCGTGTAGAAAAAGCCTATGACGTAATGACCTCTGGCATTGGAGAGTTTAACTACAGCGATGGCGTAACCGCATTAAATGCAGCTTATGAGCGCGACGAAAACGATGAGTTTGTTGCTCCTACAACCATTACACCAGCAGGTAGAGAAGCAGCGCAAATTAATGATGGCGACACTGTTATTTTTGCAAACTTTAGGGCAGACCGGGCACGTGAAATTACACGCGCCTTTGTTGAGCCTGAGTTTGATGGCTTTACCAAGAAAAAATCCCCCGCTCTCAGCGCATTTGTCATGATGACAGAATATGCAGCCGATATAGACGCGCCCGTTGCATTTGGCCCAACTCCTCTTACTAACGTATTAGGGGAATGGCTTGAAAAACAAGGGAAAACACAACTGCGTATTTCTGAAACAGAAAAATACGCACACGTTACCTTCTTTTTTAGCGGCGGACGTGAGGACGAATTTGAAGGTGAAACGCGTGAATTAATCCCTTCACCGCAAGTGGCTACCTACGACTTGCAACCGGAAATGAACTCAGAAATGCTAACCGATAAGCTTGTAGAAGCAATTAAAAGCGGGAAATACGACGCCATTATATGTAATTACCCCAATGGCGATATGGTTGGCCACTCAGGTGTATTTGATGCCGCTGTAAAAGCTTGTGAGGCCGTTGACACCTGCATTGGCCGTGTAGTTGATGCATTGAACGAATTTGGCGGTGAAGCGTTGATCACAGCCGATCATGGTAATGCAGAACAAATGGCTAACCTTAAAACGGGCCAAGCACATACCGCGCATACAAGTGAACCGGTGCCCTTTATTTATGTTGGTCGCGATGCGACACCATCTGAAGGTAAAGCATTAAGTGATGTTGCCCCTACTATGCTGCACTTAATGGGCATGGAGCAGCCAAGTGAAATGACTGGCACACCCATCATGACGTTGAAATAACCCATGATTAAACGTGTTAACCGATACTTTAAGTGCGGCTTAATACTCGCCTCATTGGTGACTGCATCTGCAGTTGCCAATGAAGATCGCACTAAAAAAGATCTCTCACAGGTGAAAAAAGCACTTGAACAAAGTCAATCTGAGTATAATCAACAACGAAAAAAAATATCTCAACTTCAAAAAAATCTTAAAAGCCATGAGCTTGAAATAGCTAAAAACGCTAAAGCACTTAATATGGCTGAGCAGTCTGTTAAAGAAACCCAACAACAGCAAAATCAACAACAAAAAAAAGCTGATGAACTCGATAAAAAACACATCGAATTTCAACGTATTCTAGGAGCGCAACTTAAAAGCGCTTACATGGCAGGTGGTGATGACTACTCTAAAATGTTGCTGAATCAAGAAAACACAGCGCAATTTGAGCGAACACTGAGCTATTATAATTACCTAAACAAAGCACGAATTGAACAGATAGAAGAATTAAAAGAACTTAAACAACAAATCGCGTTAAACCAAGTTGCACTAAATAAAACAAAAGAAAAACTTTTAGCTTTATACGACGAGCAAAAAAGGCGCCAAACAGCCTTAGTAAATGCACAAAGTGAACGCCAAGCTAACCTTAGGAATCTTCAAGCTCAGCTTACGAGTACTAAAAGCTCTATCAATTACTTAAAAGAAAACCAACAAACCCTTGTTAATACAATTGAAGAATTAGAAAAAGAAAAAACAAAAAAAATAGAATTACTTGGCCTCAATAAAAATAAAGGCAAATTAAACTGGCCTAGTAAAGGTAAGTTAAAACACAAATTTGGCCAACGAAAACATGGCGGCATTGATTGGAAAGGCGTGCTAATTGGCGCTAAAGAAGGCGAAAATGTTAATAGCCTGCACAATGGCCAAGTTGTATTTGCAGATTGGTTAAAAGGTTATGGCTGGGTAATTGTAGTCGATCATGGTGAAGGATTTATGAGCCTATACGGCCATGCACAAACACTACTGAGAGACGTAGGTGACATGGTACGCCAAGGCGAAACTTTAGCGTTGGTTGGCCAAAGCGGCGGACAGGCAAGTTCTGGTCTATACTTTGAGATACGACACAAAGGACGCGCAGTAAATCCCGTAAAATGGTGCAGACGTATTTAATTGAATAAACCGCTGCTCCGCTGAGGAGTAGCTGATGAAAAACAACAATGTAATACCCGCATTTAAAAAAGCAGGCTATGTTTTCAGCCTGCTTTTATTCACCTTTACTTTAGTACTTAACAATGCATTTGCCAGCTCAGTAAAAAACCTTAAAAGCCAACAAATAGATGAAATTTTATTTAACATACACGCCTATTATGTTGACGATTTAGATCTTCAAAACAGCCATTACGTGCAATACAACAACAAACAGTTTGAGCGCTTATACTCAAAGCTAGACCCCTACTCTAAATACCTTAACGAACACGAGCTCGATGCCTTATTTGATAATACCAATGGGCAATATACGGGCTTAGGTATTGAAGTAAAAAAGGTCGATACTGACATAAAAATAGTTAACGTGGTAAATAACTCACCAGCGAAAGAAGCAGGTATTTTAGCTGGCGATATTATTGTTAGTGTTAATCAAAAAACGGTCAATTTGCTCAGCATTAGCGAAGTCGCAACTTTAATAAAAGAAAATAAATTTACAACAATTAATCTCACCGTTAAGCGAAATGAAAGCCCAGAGCTTTTGTCGTTTAACGTAGCTCGTACGCAAATACAATTAGAGAGTGTAACCAGTAAAGTTTTAGAGTCCGGCATTGGCTATTTAGCTATTAATAGTTTTTCTAATCACACACTACACGAAGTTGCATTGCAAATTGCAGCGATGCAAAATAATTATGATTATCCATTATTAGGGCTTGTAATTGATTTACGTGACAACCCCGGAGGCACCCTTAAAAGTGCGATTGCCGTCTCTGATTTATTCTTAGAAAGCGGAACTATAGTAACAACGAAAGGCAGATACTTTGACGCTAACCAAGCCTTTTATGCTAAAAGGGGCGACATACTCAAAGGCGCCTCAATTGTTGTACTTATTAATGAAAATTCAGCCTCTGCGGCCGAAATTTTGGCCGGCGCCTTAAAAGACAATAACAGGGCAAAAGTGGTTGGAAGCCAATCTTTTGGAAAAGGGTCTGTGCAATCACTTATACCATTAGGTGATGGCAATACCGCTTTAAAACTCACTACCGCAAAGTATTTTACACCTTCTGGTGAATCAATAGATGGCGTTGGAATAAAGCCCGATGTGACGATTAATAAAACAACACTTCCACAAAACAATAAAGCCGTTATAATAAAAAATGAGCAAGTAAAAAATAATCAACACCAGCTTGTTAACACCTTAGCTGATTTACAGTTAGCTAAAGCAAAACAATTACTCAGTATGCAGTAATCTATTTTGTTTGAGCGTTACTGGGCATAAAAAGATAATAAAAATTATAAACGTGAATACTATTAACAAAAAAATACGGATGTGGCTTTTTTTCAGTGTATGTATTGCTTGCTTTAGCGCTAATGCTAAACAAATAGCGATAGTTATTGATGATATAGGCTATCACCAAAGAGACTTAGAGTTTTTAACCTTACCTGGGCAATTGACCTATTCAATTTTGCCCCACACACCCTATTCGCAAGTTTTTGCAACACGTGCTAGCAAAGCAAATAAAGAGCTGCTTTTACATGTGCCTATGCAGGCACTTAACGGCAAAGCACTAGGGCCTGGTGCGCTTACTCTTGATATGGACAAAGCTCAACTTCAACAAACGCTAGGAACAGCACTAGCAAGTTTACCGCAAGTTAGAGGTGTTAATAATCATATGGGCTCTGCATTAACTCAGCAAAGCCAAGCCATGAAATGGACAATGGAAGTACTTAAAAAGCGCGAGTTGTACTTTTTAGATAGCCGAACAACTGGCTTAAGCCAGGCGCAAAATGCTGCAAACTTTTTTGGGGTTGAAAATATTGGTCGCCATGTTTTTTTGGACAACATAACAACAGCAGATCAGCTTCAGTTTAGGCTCGATGAACTTAAACAAAAAGCAACAGATCACAATTTTGCCATTGCCATTGCTCACCCTTATCCTGAGACCATTGCTTTTTTACGTAAAGCCCTGCCTGAGCTTACTCAACAAGGCTATGAGTTAGTACCTGTTTCTCAGTTAGTACAACGTAAATATATTCAGTTAGCGCAAGCTCAAGGGAAAACGATTAGCGCGCGATAATTAAATAGGGTACTTATTCTTTCTTGCTTGTGCCTGATAGTATTTCAAAATACTCTTTTGGCCGTCTTCACTAATTGGTTTCAGTGTTATTTTTCGTGTTTTTAGCTTTTCATCTTCCATCAATGTAAGAACTATGTGTTCATCTAGCTTTTTTGCACTTACAACCGCGCTATTAGCTATTAACCAACGTGAACGAATTAAGCCTTGTTTAACCTCTGAGTATTTAGAATAAAACCTAACCACTTCAATATTGCTATTAACAAAATACATAGTAATGAGTAGTACACCATAAAATGCAGCCATTGGTATAAAGAAGGCTCCAGGTAAAATTAATATACCTACATATAATTGTATTTGCAGTTTACCTTTATCAACTTTAATAATACCTGTAGGTTTATCGATGGTTTCTGTTGTCATTTTTCAGTGTCCTTTTGAATAGTAATTTAGCATGATCATCCATCATGTTTCTGATTGCGTAGATACCTATCAGGCCAATAGGCACAAAAAAAATAAAGCCGAGCATTGCTACAAAGCCAAATATCTTCTTACCAATTAATCTATAAATAAAACCAAATATAGTGAGCAAAAAAGCGGGGATTAAGATGTAGTTTACTTCGTAATAGTGTGGGTCATGCCCAATACTAATAATCACGCCTAGGGCGATAATTAACGACATTAAGTAGTAATTCAAAGCCAAATATCCTTTTAAAGCTTTTTTATAATCACTAGAACCTACATGAATGCGCATAAATTTTCAACAAAAAAGCCCTGCATATTAATGCAGGGCTTTTAAAAAAATTACGCTTTTAGAACGTATCAGCTCATAGCGCTTTGTAACTTTTTCATTGCTGTTTTTTCAAGCTGGCGAACACGCTCAGCAGATACACTGTATTTTTCAGCAAGCTCTTGCAGTGTTGCTTTATCATCAGACAACCAGCGCGCACTTACAATATCTTGTGAACGTTCATCTAGTGTTTTAAGTGCACTAAACAAACGAGTATGAGACTGTTCTTGCCATTGTTGCTGTTCAATGTCATCAGCTAAATCAGCAGAACCATCCGTTAAATATTGTACCGGTGAATAAGTGCTTGTTGGTGCGTCATCGTTATCATCACCCGTTAAGTCAAAGCCCATATCTTGACCGCTCATACGAGATTCCATTTCACGCACTTCTTTTTCGCTTACACCCAGCTCACTAGCAACAGTGCTAACCTCTGCTTGGTTAAACCAGCCTAAACGCTTTTTATTTTTACGAAGATTAAAAAACAATTTACGCTGTGCTTTTGTAGTAGCTACTTTAACTATACGCCAGTTCTTAAGAACAAATTCGTGTATTTCGGCTTTAATCCAATGCACTGCAAACGATACTAAACGAACACCCACGCTTGGGTCGAAACGTTTAACCGCTTTCATCAGGCCTATATTGCCTTCTTGAATAAGGTCAGCTTGTGGCAAGCCGTATCCCGAGTAGCTTTTAGCTATATGCGCTACAAAGCGCAAATGCGACATAATGAGTTGCTTTGCAGCACTAAGATCGCCTTCTTCCTGAAGTTTTTTAGCAAGTTCTTGCTCTTCTTCAACTTTAAGCATGGGGATTGTGCTGACCGCTTGAAGGTAGCCATCCATGCTTGCGCTTTGTTGTCCAACTGTAAGTGCCATTGCGTATAAATCTTTACTCATTTTTCACCTCGGTGATAAACATTTGAAACCATCTTAGCACTCTTTACTGAAGAGTGCTAACCCCAATTTAAAACTTTTTTAAAGTATAAATCAAGCGGTTTTTTAGCGTTATTGAAGTCTACTATAAGCGACTGAATAAGCGATGAATTAAGGGATTGCGGGTGATTAACGTCAGTTTTTCACTCTATTTACAATTCATGCTTGATATGGAGGGTAGTAGATAAATGTGACAGTTTTTATAGGACCTGAACAACCCAACCCAATAACATACGCGCTAAGCATTGAGTTACTTCACTTGTATTAGCTTGCGCGAATGAGGAAGAGATAAACACGCTTATAAAGTTAAATGTATATTCACAAAGTTTACTTTGAAGCGAATAAAGCGCCAATAGCATAACCTATATAGTTCGCTTGATTAACAGCGAGCTATATAGGTGCGTATTACACTTTGTCTGGCTCTATTTCTTTAATGTATCGATTTACAGATAAGTAAGAGCCAACAAACCCCAAACTTGTAGCAAGTAAAACTAAAAAGCCAAATTCGCTAAGCGTTAAACCAATGAGTAAAAAGTTAGTTTGATACACACCAGCCACACTGTTTACGGCTGAAGAAAGCCACCACATCATCAATGCAACTGATATAAAAGCAAATAATCCACCAATAACGCCATACCAAATACCAGTCCATAAAAATGGTGCGTGTATAAACGTATTTGTAGCACCTACAAGTTTCATTACTTGTATTTCTTCTTTTTTATCCATAATCGATAGGCGAATAGTATTACCTATTATAAGGGTTACAGAGGTTAATAATAACAAGGTAATGGTTATTACACTTTCTTTTAGCAAGCTAAGCAATGCATTTAAGCGCTCTAACCAGGCTATATCAAGTTTGCCAAAATCAACCTCACGTTCTGCTTCTAACTTGGTCATAAGTACCTTGGCGGCATTAGGTTGGCGATGCCGCTTAGTAGGTGTAACGAGCACAACATCGGGTAATGGGTTGCTATCTAAATATTCTAGCGCTTGCCCAAAACCTGACACCTCCTGAAACTCTTTTAGCGCTTGCTGTTTTGAAATAAACGTTACACTCTCTACTTCAGGATATAAGGCTAGGCGCTTAACTAGCGTTGCTGTTTCTTGTTTCGTCATTGTTTGTTTTACAAATAACGATATTTCACTAGCCTCTTCAAAGCCACTACTAACTTGCTGGACATTTTTAACCACTAAGTAAAGTGTGGCAGGAAGCGTTAAGCTTAATCCAAGTACCGCAATTGTCATCATAGATGCCAGTGGTGTACGCCACATTTCACCCAGGCTATGAATCCCTTGGCGAAAAATATTAACGATAAAAAAGTAGCCATTTGAAATAAATGATTTTTTTTGTTTTTCGTTTTTGTTTTGGCGGCTTTTAAACAGTAAACTCATAATGCCCCCTGCGCTAATGGATCTTCAAGCATTCTGCCATCCTTTAACGTTAAGCTCCTATACTTCATGCGTGCAACAAGGCCTAAGTCATGGGTAGCAATAAGTACGGTTGTACCATGCTTATTAAAGTCTTCAAATAATTTAAGTATTTCCATTGAGAGTTCAGGATCTAAGTTACCCGTTGGCTCATCGGCAAGTAAAATTGGCGGAGAATTTACAATAGCGCGAGCAATACCGACTCGCTGTTGCTCACCACCCGACAACATAGATGGATGGCATTTAACTTTATCGATTAAACCCACTTTATCGAGCGCACCATGAACACGCTTTGCAATTTGATTACGATGAGTACCTTCGATGATCAGCGGGAGCGCAACATTATCAAATACAGTGTATCGCTCTAATAATCGATGGTTTTGAAAAATAATACCAATATCTCGGCGAGCGTAAGGGATTTGTCGCGAGTTAACTTTATTTAAATCAACACCATTAATAAATACGTTACCAGCAGATGGACGTTCCATTAAACTGATAAGCTTTAAAAGTGTACTTTTACCCGCACCACTATGGCCTGTCAAAAAGGCCAATTCGCCAGGTTTTATATGAAAATTAACTTTTTCGAGGGCACGGTGCCCCCCTGGATAGGTTTTACTTACTTGCTGAAAATTTATCATTTTTTATTATGCCAACCTCATTAAAGTGTTAATGCAATTGGTATTCCTCGCAATTAAAAAGGGAGCAAGCTCCCTTCTTGGTAAATTAAGCGTCGTCCTCATCTTGGCTAAATAATGCATCAATAAAGTCATCGCTTTTAAATGAACGCAAATCATCAATACCTTCACCAACACCAATATAACGAATTGGAATGTTAAACTTATCAGCTACAGCAAAAATAACCCCACCTTTTGCTGTACCATCAAGTTTTGACAAAGTAATACCCGTTAAACCTACACATTGGTTAAACAAGTTTACTTGGCTAATCGCATTTTGCCCTGTACCTGCATCTATTGTTAGCATCACCTCGTGCGGTGCATCAGGATCTATTTTTTTCATTACACGAGCTATTTTCTCAAGCTCTTGCATCAAATTATCTTTATTTTGCAGACGACCTGCTGTATCAGCAATTAACACATCTACGTTACGCGCTTTTGCGGCCTGAAAAGCATCAAATACCACCGATGCACTATCGGCGCCGGTATGCTGTGCTATAACTGGAATACTATTGCGCTCACCCCATACTTGAAGTTGTTCAACCGCAGCGGCTCTAAAAGTGTCACCCGCAGCAAGCATGACCGACTTACCTTCATTTTGGAATTGCTTAGCTAGCTTACCAATCGTAGTTGTTTTACCAACCCCATTTACGCCTACCATTAAAATCACAAACGGTTTTTTTTCTGCTGGTATTGTTAATGGCTGTTCAGCAGTCTTTAGCATCGCTGCCATTTCTTGCTTCATTAACTCATATAAAGCATCACCATCTTTAAGCTGCTTTCTATTTGCACCGTCCGTTAATCTATCGATTAACTTCATGGTGGTATCTACGCCTAAATCAGCCGTCAATAATTGAGTTTCAAGCTCTTCAAAAAGGTCATCATCTATTTTTTTACCACTAAAAATAGACGAAAATCCTGCGCCAATATTAACGCGGGTTTTTAGTAATCCTTTTTTAAGACGTGAGAAAAAGCCTTCTTTCTTAGGCTTTTCTTCTTTCTTAGCTTGCTCTGCTGCAATACGTTCTTGCTCTAAACGCTGGGCCTCTGCTTGCTCTGCTGCAATGCGTTCTTGCTCTATGCGCTGCGCTTCAGCTTGCTGTGCTGCAATGCGTTCTTGCTCTATGCGCTGCGCTTCTGCCTGCTGTGCTGCAATGCGTTCTTGCTCTAAACGCTGCGCTTCTGCTTGCTGTGCTGCAATACGTTCTTGTTCTAAACGCTGCGCTTCAGCTTGCTGTGCTGCAATACGTTCTTGTTCTAAGCGCTGCGCTTCTGCTTGCTCTGCTGCAATGCGTTCTTGCTCTATGCGTTGCGCCTCTGCTTGCTGTGCTGCAATACGTTCTTGTTCTAAACGCTGCGCTTCAGCTTGCTCAGCAAGGCGATTTTGTTGCTCCACTCTCTGCTGCTCGGCTTCCGCTTGTTCTTTTGCTAACAGCTCAGCATTTGCTCGTTCTATTGCTAATTTTTCCGCTTGCTCTGCAGCAGCGCGTTCTTGCTCGGCTTTTTCAGCGGCAACGCGTTCTTCTTCTAAGCGTTTAGCTTCTTGCTCTGCTAAAGCTTGTTGTTTATCAGCCTCTGCTTTTTGTTCGGCTTGTTTTTTATCTGACTTACCAAAGCCGAGCCAAGACATTAATTTACTTTTTTTTGCCATACTTGCTAATAACCACTTATAAAAATCTGATAAACTAAAATTTGAAAATAGCTTGGAAGAGCCAACACACTTTGCCAGCCAAACAACCATTCAAAACATAAGTGTTCAATAGTAACACTTTTAATGCGGTTGAAAAATGAAGCTATACGTAATCTACTACAATATTATCTGAGCTAGATCCCAGATACCATTTTTTAGTGAGCTAAATGAGAAATAAAACAACTAAAAATAAAGCAATTACCAAATCTACTGATGGCTTTATTAGAGTGATAAGTGGGCAATTTCGCGGCCGAAAGCTTCCAGTAAAAGACGTACAAGGTTTACGCCCTACTACAGACCGAATTAAAGAGACAGTATTTAACTGGTTAATGCAAGACACGCGTGATGCTAACGTTCTCGATTGTTTTGCAGGTTCTGGTGGGTTGGGGTTTGAAGCTCTTTCGCGTTTTGCAAGTACTGCTCTTTTTATAGAGCTTGACCCAAGTGCAGCAAAGCAACTAGCGCAAAACATAGCAACACTAAAATTACAAAATGCACAGGTAAGGCACACTAACTCTCTTTCATTTTTAGAACAAAAAAATAGTAATACGCCTTTTGATCTTGTTTTTGTTGACCCGCCTTTTCGCAAAAATTTAGCTCAAACTAGCTGTAACTTATTAGAAATAAATAATTGGCTTAGCGAAGAAGCACTAATTTACCTCGAAGTAGAGAGCGATCTAAATACATTCAAACCACCTAGTAACTGGCTGTTAATTAAAGAAAAAAAAGCAGGCCAAGTATTTTGTAGACTCTACCAACGCCAGCTAAATTAATACTGTTTTACACTATGCGTTTCTGTTAATATTATCCTTTACATGTGGTGTTGCTTCGGATTACAATACCGCACCATTTTTGAACCACTTGATCAATGTTTGATCAACTTGAGCAACGCTCATAATTTAGGTAGGTGAATTTTTAATGCCAGTAATTAAAGTAAGAGAGAACGAACCGTTTGACGTAGCACTTCGTCGCTTCAAGCGTTCATGTGAAAAAGCAGGTATCCTTTCAGAAGTTCGTCGTCGCGAGCACTATGAAAAGCCAACAGCTGAGCGTAAGCGTAAGAAAGCTGCAGCAGTTAAGCGTCACATGAAAAAACTTTCTCGTGATAACGCTCGTCGCGTTAAATTATACTAATACATTAGGTCTTGTATAAATGAGCCTTTTAATAACGCTAAAAGATGCGCAAAAAGATGCGATGAGAGCTAAAGACAAACAACGTCTTAACCCTATTCGCATGGTACTTGCTGCAATCAAGCAACGTGAGATTGACGAGCAAATAACACTAGACGACGCAGGTATTACCTCCGTTATAGTGAAGCTTGTTAAACAACGTCGCGACTCTTACACTCAGTACAAAGATGCTGGGCGTGATGATTTAGCTGAAATTGAAGCCAATGAAATAGCAGCACTTGAAACCTTCTTACCTCAACAGTTGAGTGACGAAGAAATAATTGCTCTCATTGACGCGGCTATTGCTGATACTAACGCAGCAGGTATGCAAGACATGGGTAAAGTGATGGGTATAATCAAAAGCAAAGCTGAAGGTCGCGCCGATATGGGTAAGATCTCTGGTTTAATAAAGCAAAGATTAACCGCCTAACACTCCCTATACGTAAAGTATAATTGAAGTAAACCGAGCCTAGTGCTCGGTTTCTTTGTTTTTACGTCACTAAAAAGTAAACGTTATGCCTATATTCAAAAATGAAATTATTCGTACTGACTCTATTTATTTAGCCGTCATTTTGATAAGTTAAGGTCCAATTATTTATACCTTACGAGTATAAATTTTAAGTTTCACTTTCGTTATTCTTCTTAATATTTCAGGACTGTATTTTACTAATGGCTGGAAAGATCCCACGAAGTTTTATAGATGATTTACTTGCCAGAACCGATATTGTCGACCTGATAGACTCTAAAGTTGGGCTTAAAAAAGCCGGTAAAGACTATCAAGCGTGTTGCCCTTTTCATAACGAAAAGTCTCCCTCGTTTACGGTATCGCAAGATAAACAGTTTTATCATTGCTTTGGCTGTGGGGCGAATGGCAACGCAATATCATTTGTTATGGAATACGACAAACTAGAGTTTGTTGATGCCATTGAAGAGCTTGCCAGCATGCTCAACTTGGACGTGCCCCGCGAACAAGGCGGTAGCTCTGCGCCAGAACGTACCGCTGCGCAAAAGCGTTCAGATTACGATTTGATGCTTCATACAGCTCGCTTTTATCAGCACCAACTAAAGCACCACGCTAACTCGGCCGCAGTCATTGACTATGTTAAAGGTCGAGGACTGAGCGGAGAAACCGTTAAAAAGTTTATGGTTGGCTACGCCCCTAGTGAATGGGATGGCTTATGTTTACAACTTGGCCGTAATAAAGAACAAAAAGAGCAACTCGTCGAATTAAAGCTCGCCTCAGAAAAAACACCAGGCAGGCAGTTCGACTTTTTTCGCGACCGCTTAATGTTTCCTATTCGTGATAAACGCGGCAGAGTTGTCGCCTTTGGCGGTCGCGTTATGCAAGCTGATCAAGGGCCTAAATATTTAAACTCTCCAGAGACCCGAATTTTTCATAAAGGGTTTGAGCTTTATGGCCTTTATGAAGCTAAACAAGCACACAAAAAGTTAGAGCACATTCTTATCGTTGAAGGCTACATGGATGTTGTTGCACTTGCAGAAAAAGAGATTGAATACGCTGTTGCAGCACTGGGAACCGCCACAACAAGCGAACACATGCATACGTTATTTAGAACGACCGATAAGGTCATTTGTTGTTACGATGGCGACCGAGCTGGACGCGATGCAGCTTGGCGGGCACTTGAAAATGCGCTCCCCTACTTAAATGACGGTAAAGCATTGAACTTTGTATTTTTGCCTGATGGAGAAGATCCCGATTCATTAGTGCAAAAAGAAGGTAAAGAAGCATTCGAACAGCGTTTAAGTGAAGCCGATGACTTTACTAAAGTCATGTTTAACAAATTAAGCCAAGAAATTGATTTAACACTCGATTCGGGTAAAGCAAAATTACTCAGTGCAGCCCTACCGCTCATTGAAAAAATTCCGAGTGAATTTTACCAAGAAAATATTTTAGAGCAATTAGGCAGACTAATTGGGCGCACGCGTGAACAACTTAATAATCGATTAAAAACACCAAAGCAACAGCATTCTATTGAGCGAAAATTTAAAATAACCCCAATGCGACAGGCTATTGGTATTTTAATTCAGCATCCAAACCTAGCTAAAAGTGTTCCTTATTTACCAGAACTTGCACAAATGAACATTGCAGGTATTGGTTTATTGCTTCGCTTGCAGCAACAAGCACTTGAAAAAGAGACTATCACTACGGCTCAGATACTCGAATTTTTTAGAGATACTGACGATTATGAGCCTCTTATTAAGCTCGCTACTTGGCAACATGAAATAAATGAAGAACGTTTAGAGACTGTTTTTAAAAATACTTTTAAATTTATTGAAGATCAGTGTTTAAATTATCGACTAGAGACCTTATTAATAAAAGACAAGACACAAGGTTTAAATAGCGGCGAAAGACTAGAATGTCATTTACTAATGACAGCGTTAAAAGCGACTAACAGCTAGTCAGATCTAGTTTTGGATGTTATACTGTGCTATTCACTGCGTCACATTGTTCTGGTTGGCATTAATGTAAACCAAGTGATGGCGCCTGTTGTATCAACTTATCAGAGTGGAAGAAACAATCTCTATGGATCCAACTCCTCAGTCACAATTAAAACTTCTGATTCAAAAAGGTAAAGAGCAAGGCTACTTAACTTTTGCAGAAGTAAATGATCACCTTCCACAAGACATAATTGACTCAGATCAAGTAGAAGATATCATAAGCATGATTAATGACATGGGTATTAAGGTTAGCGAAAACGCGCCTGATGCCGATGAACTAATGATGCAAGAAACAACGACAGACGAAGACGCAGCTGAAGCTGCCGCTGCTGCACTTGCTACGGTAGAAAAAGAAATTGGCCGCACTACCGATCCAGTTCGCATGTACATGCGCGAAATGGGCACTGTTGAACTTCTTACACGTGAAGGCGAAATTGTTATCGCTAAGCGTATTGAAGAAGGGATCAACCAAGTACAAATTTCAGTTGCTGAATATCCTGAAGCAATCACTTACCTACTAGAGCAGTGGGATAAGTTTGAAGCAGAAGAAATGCGTTTAAGCGATATCATCGTTGGTTTCATTGATCCAAACGAAGACGAAGCGCCAATTTCAGCAACTAACATCGGTTCAGAATTAAGTGAAAAACAACTTGATGACGATGATGAAGACGATGACAAAAGTGACGATGATGAAGATGAAGAAGAAGTAGATACAGGCCCAGATCCTGAAGAAGCTCGCATTCATTTTGAAAACTTACGTGATTTATACAATAAAGCACGTGATACGTTTGAAGCTAAAGGTCGTTCGCATCCTGATTCACAAGCCGCCATTTTTGAAATTGGTGAGCTTTTCAGAACCTTCAAGCTAATTCCTAAACAGTTTGATCGCATGGTTAACAACATGCGCGAAATGATGGATCGTGTTCGTGTTCAAGAACGTCTAATCATGAAACAAGCTGTACAAATTGCTAAGCTACCTAAAAAAGCATTCGTTAAGCACTTTGCTAATAACGAAACAGATCCTTCGTGGGTTGATTTAGAAATTTCAAACAACGAGAAATACTCAGCTAAACTTGAAGAAGTTAAACCTGAAATAATTCGTTGTATCAACAAGCTATCTATTATTGAGCAAACAACTGGTTTAAGCATAGAGCGTATTAAAGACATTAACCGTCGTATGAGTATTGGTGAAGCAAAAGCGCGCCGTGCGAAAAAAGAAATGGTTGAAGCTAACTTACGTCTTGTAATCTCAATTGCTAAAAAATACACAAACCGTGGTTTACAGTTCTTGGATTTAATCCAAGAAGGTAATATTGGCTTGATGAAAGCGGTAGATAAGTTTGAATACCGTCGTGGTTATAAGTTCTCTACTTATGCTACGTGGTGGATACGTCAAGCTATCACTCGCTCTATTGCCGACCAAGCAAGAACTATCCGTATCCCGGTACATATGATCGAAACGATTAATAAACTTAACCGTATCTCTCGTCAAATGTTACAAGAAATGGGTCGTGAGCCAAATCCTGAAGAATTAGCAGAACGCATGATGATGCCAGAGGATAAAATCCGTAAGGTACTTAAAATTGCTAAAGAGCCAATTTCGATGGAAACACCAATCGGTGATGATGAAGATTCGCACTTAGGTGACTTTATCGAAGATACCACCATTGATTCGCCAATCGATTCGGCAACAATGGAGTCGCTTCGTGGTGCAACTAACGATGTACTAGCCGGCTTAACAGCGCGTGAAGCAAAAGTACTTCGTATGCGCTTTGGTATTGATATGAATACCGACCACACCTTAGAAGAAGTAGGTAAGCAGTTTGATGTAACACGTGAGCGTATTCGTCAAATAGAAGCGAAAGCACTGCGTAAATTACGCCACCCTTCTCGCTCAGATTTACTAAAAAGCTTTTTAGACGCTAAGTAATTTAGCGCTTTGTATAAACTAAAAAGGCCGCTGTAGCGGCCTTTTTTCTATTTCAAGGAAATAAAGATGGCTTGGATCCAAATCCGTATCAATGCCAATGCTGCAACCGCAGATGCAGTAAGTGACCTATTAATGGAAGCAGGCAGTGCGTCTGTTACCTTTATGGATGCTAAAGACACACCTATATATGAGCCAAAAATTGGCACTGTTGAATTTTGGGCTGACACCACTGTTATTGGTTTATTTGAAGCTAATCACGATATGAACGAAGTGATCGCACTATTAAAACGCCACGACGAAATAAATGAATCACTCGTTTACAAAATTGAACAGCTTGAAGATAAAGACTGGGAACGTGAATGGATGGATAACTTCCACCCTATTCAGTTTGGTGAAAAGCTATGGATTTGCCCTAGCTGGCGCGATATTCCTGATCCTGATGCTGTTAACGTTTTACTTGACCCTGGCCTTGCTTTTGGCACAGGCACACACGCAACAACAGCTCTGTGTTTAAAATGGCTAGAAAGCCAAGACCTTACCGGTAAAACCGTTGTGGATTTTGGTTGTGGCTCGGGCATTTTAGGTATCGCTGCTATTAAACTGGGTGCTGAGCGCATGATTGGGATTGATATTGACCCACAAGCACTTGAAGCAAGTCTTGATAATGCAAACAGAAATGGCGTAGCCGATAAGCTAGAAGTGTACTTACCAGAAAACCAACCTGAGTTTACTGCTGACATTGTTGTGGCTAATATTTTAGCGCAACCTCTGCGTGAGCTTCACAGTGTGATTTTAGGATTGTTAAAGCCAGGTGGCAAAATTGCCATGTCGGGCATATTAGAAGAGCAAGCCCAGTCAGTAGCTGATATTTACGCCCCTTTTATTGGGCTAGATAATATTGCCATTGAAGGTGATTGGACTCGTGTTAGCGGTACAAAAAATAGCTAACCATATACATTATAAATTTTAGAGTATTAACTCAAAAGTCGCATGTAAAGCCTGTATTTAACAGGCTTTACTATTTTTTTACAAAATAAAAAATAAACATTATTTATTATAAAAACATCATTCGTTCAAATTTCACACAAATAAACCCTTCCGTCATACGGTTATCAAATGTCAATACGAAAAGAGCAAAAAAAAGTCACTTTTGTTCAATTTATAGCCTTTGATTTTTGTCAAAAAAGCCGTAAACTTAGCGCCCCTTGAAAAGAGGCCTATTGAATACAGTGCGTATCGGTAAATACCAACTTGAGAATAATGTAATTGTTGCGCCTATGGCCGGCATTACAGACAGACCATTTAGACAACTCTGCCGTCGCTTAGGCGCCGGGCTTGCTGTGTCTGAAATGTTATCGTCAAACCCAAAGGTTTGGAAAACTGAAAAGTCGATGAATCGTATGGATCACAGCGGTGAGTCGGGTATACGCGCGGTGCAGATTGCAGGAGCTGATCCTGAGCTTATGGCGCAGGCCGCACAATTCAATGTTGCTAACGGTGCACAAATCATAGATATCAATATGGGGTGCCCAGCAAAAAAAGTGAACAAGAAACTCGCAGGCTCTGCTTTATTACAGTTTCCTGAACTCGTGGAAGAGATTATTGATGCAGTGGTTAATGCTGTTGATATACCTGTAACACTTAAAATCCGTACAGGATGGGATCCGGACAACCGTAATGGTGTAGAGATTGCGAGAATAGCTGAACGTTATGGCATTGCATCACTGGCTGTACATGGGCGAACACGCGCATGTATGTATAAAGGTGAAGCAGAGTACGCCACGATTAGGGATATAAAACGTTCAGTGTCAATTCCTGTTGTTGCAAATGGTGATATTACCTCGCCAGAAAAAGCAAAACAGGTTTTAGACTATACGGGTGCAGATGCCATTATGATTGGTCGAGCCGCCCAAGGTCGCCCTTGGATATTTAGGGAGATAGACCACTATTTGCGAACTGGTGAACACATGCAGCCACCTGCTATTGCAGAGGTGCGCAGTATTTTAATGGAGCATTTAACAAACCTCCATGCGTTTTACGGTGAGCCAATGGGCGCGAGAATTGCTCGCAAACATGTATCTTGGTATTTGCAAACCCATGACAGTGATGGTCAGTTTAGGCGAGTATTTAATGCGCTCGACAACTCAGAAGCACAGGTCGTCGCATTAGAGCAATACTTTAAAACACTAGCAGCTAACTAAGAAAGAAAGAGACTTTATAATGTTCGAACAAAACGTGACTTCTCCATTTATCACAAACCCTCATGTTCAGTCACACGAGAAACCGCAGCCATTGCGTGATGCAGTAAAAAAAGCTGTTCACCACTACTTAAAACAGCTTAACGGTCAAGATGTGCAAGACGTTTACGACCTTGTTCTTTCAGAGCTAGAAGCGCCATTACTTGAAGAAGTAATGACATACACACGTGGTAACCAAACTCGTGCAGCTATTTTACTAGGTATCAACCGTGGTACTTTACGCAAAAAGCTTAAAAAATACGGCATGAACTAATATGCTGGCTGTGATAAATCACAGCTGTTTATTAAAAAAGCACCTTAGGGTGCTTTTTTTATGCGTACAATTTAGTAGAGATGTTGCAAAATGCTCACGCTTATTGGCGCTTTATAAGTCGTTTTTTAAGTTGTAATCAGTTAAAATGCCCGCTTCTAAGCTAGCTCATTAACTGAGGAAATCAAACTACAATGGATACTCATCGTCCCATTCGTCGCGCACTTTTAAGTGTGTCTGATAAAACCGGTATTGTTGAATTCGCCCGCGCACTAGAAGCGCAAGGTGTAGATATTTTATCAACTGGCGGTACATGTAAACTCCTTGCTGATAACGGCATAAAAGTGACTGAAGTTTCAGATCACACTGGTCACCCTGAAATCATGGATGGCCGCGTAAAAACCCTTCACCCTAAGATTCACGGCGGTATTTTAGCCCGTCGCGGACAAGATGAAGATGTAATGGCAGATAACAACATTTCTGCAATCGACATAGTTGTAGTTAACTTATACCCCTTTGCGAATACTGTCGCTCAAGAAAACTGCAGCCTTGAAGATGCCATTGAAAATATTGATATTGGCGGCCCGACAATGGTTCGCGCAGCTGCTAAAAATCACAAAGACGTAACGATTGTGGTAAACGCGAGCGATTACGATCGCGTTATTAGCGAAATGCAAAATAACAATGGTTCAACTACGTATAAAACACGTTTTGATTTAGCTATTGCCGCGTATGAGCATACAGCTCAATACGATGGCATGATTGCTAATTACTTTGGCAAAATGGTTCCTGATTACACTAAAGAAGCCGTTGAAGACACTAAGTTCCCACGTACTATCAACATGCAGTTCACTAAAAAGCAAGATATGCGTTACGGTGAAAACTCACATCAAGATGCTGCTTTTTACGTTGAAAATGATGTAAGTGAAGCATCAGTTGCAACCGCTACTCAGTTACAAGGTAAAGCACTGTCGTTTAATAACATTGCAGATACCGATGCAGCCCTTGAGTGTGTTAAAGAATTTGATGTACCTGCGTGTGTTATTGTTAAACACGCAAACCCGTGTGGTGTTTCAATTGGTGAAGATATTCTTAGCGCTTACGACCGTGCATTTAAAACAGACCCAACATCAGCATTTGGCGGCATTATTGCCTTTAACCGGGAGCTTGACGCTGCAACAGCACAAGCTATTGTTGACCGTCAATTTGTTGAAGTGATTATTGCCCCGAGCATTTCAAGTGAAGCTGCAAAAATTGTTGAAGCTAAAAAGAACGTGCGTTTATTAGCGTGCGGACAATGGAGTGGCAAAGCAACTGGCCACGATATTAAACGCGTAAACGGCGGCGTTTTAGTACAAGATCGCGACCTAGGTATGGTTACCCAAGGCGACTTAAAAGTTGTCTCTAAGCGTCAGCCATCTGAGCAAGAACTTAAAGATTTACTGTTTTGCTGGAAAGTCGCTAAGTTTGTTAAATCAAACGCGATTGTGTATGCCCGCGACGGTATGACTATTGGTGTAGGCGCAGGCCAAATGAGTCGCGTTTATTCTGCTAAAATAGCGGGTATTAAAGCTGCTGATGAAAACCTAGAAGTACCGGGTTCTGTTATGGCATCGGATGCGTTTTTCCCATTCCGCGATGGCATAGATGCTGCTGCAGAGGCTGGTATAACAGCGGTTATTCAACCGGGTGGTTCAATGCGCGATGAAGAAGTTATCGCGGCCGCGGATGAAGCGGGCATGGCTATGGTGTTTACTGGCATGCGTCACTTCCGCCACTAATCACAAAAAGGGTTAAGCTCAACGTTTAACCCTTTTTGTTTGCAAGCAATTCACGTATTCTGATTATTCTAACTCCTAATTTTAATGTGAAGGAACAAACGATGAAATTTGCACTAAAGTCTCTACTTGTTGCTAGCCTAGCACTTACTTCAACAATGGCATTGAGCCATAACCATGAATCAAGCCTAAGCCACGCAATAAAAGCAAGCGAGCGAAGCGCTAAAAATAGTGCTCGTGATGAATATCGCCACCCTGAGCAAACATTGGCATTTTTTGGCTTTAAACCGTCAATGACCGTTGTAGAAATTGCGCCAGGTGGTGGTTGGTACAGTGAAATTTTAGCGCCAGCATTGAAAGAGCAAGGCTTATACTACGCTGCTCATTTCCCTAGCGACTCATCGGTTGGTTACTATCAACGCTCATTAGCTGCGTTTAAACAAAAAGTAGCTGAAGACGAACGCTTTAGTAATGTTAAAATTACAGAGTTTGCCCCTTTAACCCACCTAGATATTGCGCCTGCAGAATCTGCCGATATGGTACTTACCTTCCGCAATGTGCATAACTGGTATATGGGTAAAGATACAGACGGTGCATTGAGCGCATTTAAAGCGTTTTATAAAGCACTAAAACCAGGTGGTACATTGGGTGTGGTTGAGCATCGTTTAGCTGAAAACCGTGCTGATGAGGATCAAAAAACATCAGGTTATATGAAACAGAGTTACGTGGTTGACCTTGCAAAGCAAGCAGGATTTGAGCTAGCAGCAACTAGTGAAATAAATGCTAATCCAAAAGATACAGCCGATCACCCTAAAGGGGTGTGGACGCTACCACCTAGCTTAAGACTTGGCGAACAAGACGCTGAAAAATATAAAGCTATTGGTGAAAGCGACCGTATGACGCTGAAATTTAAAAAACCGCTTTAAATAGGAATATTACGCCATGAATGTATTAGTCATTGGCAGCGGCGGCCGCGAACACGCACTTGCGTTTAAGGCCGCTCAAAACAGTAAAGTAAATACCGTGTTTGTTGCTCCAGGTAACGCAGGCACTGCACTTGAGCCTAAACTCGAAAATGTTGCAATTAACGTTGAAGATTTAGATGGCCTATTAAAATTTGCTCAGCAAAATAATGTAGAGCTCACCATTGTAGGCCCTGAAGTACCGCTCGTATTAGGTGTTGTGGATAAATTTCGTGAACATGATATGGCTATATTTGGCCCAACAGCGGGTGCAGCCCAGCTTGAAGGCTCTAAGTCGTTTACGAAAGACTTTTTAGCTCGCCATGATATACCAACCGCCGATTACCAAACATTTGAGCAAATTGACCCGGCCCTTGCTTATTTAAAAGAAAAAGGTGCGCCAATTGTAATTAAAGCCGATGGTTTAGCCGCAGGTAAAGGCGTTATTGTTGCAATGACACATCAGGAAGCTGAAGACGCTATTCGCGATATGCTTGCCGGTAATGCCTTTGGTGATGCTGGTAGCCGTGTTGTTATTGAAGAGTTTTTAGAAGGCGAAGAAGCCTCTTTCATTGTAATGGTAGATGGTAAAAACGTCCTTCCGTTTGCAACAAGCCAAGATCATAAACGTGCTTATAATGGCGATGCCGGCCCAAATACTGGAGGTATGGGTGCATACTCTCCTGCGCCAGTGGTGACAAACGAAATCCACCAACGCATTATGGATGAAGTGATCACCCCGACAGTAGAAGGCATGGCAAGCGAAGGCCACCCGTACACTGGCTTCTTGTATGCAGGTTTAATGATAGATAGCTCAGGTACACCTAAAGTTATCGAGTATAACTGTCGTTTTGGCGACCCTGAAACACAACCTATGATGCTACGTTTACAATCAGATTTAGTTGAACTGATTGAAGCGGCTAACCGTGAAGAACTAGATAAAACCACCATCGAGTTTGACCCACGCGCAGCGGTAGGCGTTGTACTTGCAGCTAAAGGCTACCCGGGTGACTACCCTAAAGGCGATGCTATTTCAGGCCTTAAGGTTAACTACCCTGCTGATGAAAAAGTATTTCATGCGGGTACTAAACAAAGCGGCGATGATGTTGTTACTGCCGGCGGCCGTGTTTTGTGCGCAACTGCATTGGGTAACACTGTAACAGAGGCACAACAACGAGCCTACGAGCTGGTTAAACAAATTAGCTGGGATGGTATGGAGTATCGAACTGATATTGCTTATCGTGCTATTGCTCGCGAGCAGTAAGCTAATAAAAATTGATTGGTATGACCAATTAATTTAACTAAAAAAGCGCAGTTCGCCTGCGCTTTTTTAGTGCTACACTAATTAAAAGTTTTTAAAAAGTAAGCATACATTGGAACTTAGAACTTTACGTTATCATTCACTTGCTGTTGCCATTTTGATATTTATATTTTTTATTATCAATACATTGGCTTCAAACCTAGTAGTGCCTACTCGTTACACAATTGATAAAACATCACCAATGTATCTCAATCACGCCTACTACATTGATGAAACCAAAAACCAAACATTCGATGCAATTATCAAGCAACCTAATTTACTTACCCATGCTCCTTTTTCAGAAATTCCTTGGAGTTTTACTCAGCAAAATTATTGGTTGTTTCTTGATTTAGAAAACAAAAGCCAAGAAAGTCAAAAAGTAGTTGCTCACTTTGATAATCCAATGGCCGATCACCTCACAGTTTATCGTTTAGATAAAAACAACCATATATTAAAAACTTATAAGTTGGGTGATAGAGAAAAAAAACTGACTTTGTTTCAGTACAGCGTGCCACACATCAACTTTTTGATGGAGCAAAAATCAACCCAGCGCCTCGTTATTAAAATAGACACTGTGGGCATTAGCAAAACACCTATCAATTTATACCGCGATAAAGAATTTGTAGATTTAATGCGTTCTCAAACTGGTATTTGGGGAATATTTGCTGGCGTATTACTCATGGCTGCACTTTACAACCTAGTACTCTATTTTGGTATAAAAGACCGGGTTTACCTTGTTTATATTGGTTATATAATTAGCGCACTGATACTAATGGGTATAGTGCTTGGGTTTGGGTTTTACCTTTGGCCTTTAGAATGGCAACTATTTTTTCATCACAAAGTCATTGTGAGTAATTACGCTGTTTCGTTTTTTACTCTCGCCTTTTGTACTATGTTTTTGCGCTACCATAAAGATAAGTGCTGGCGATACACAATGAGCAAAGCGCTGCTTTCTCTTATGTTTGTTATGGGTATAGCTAGCTTTTTTATTCCTGAAAACATCGCTGCGCCACTTTTTTTCTGCGTATTAGCGCTGCTATATGTTGCATGCACTATATTAATTTATAAAAAACTGCTTAGTGGTTTTAGATGGGCCAAATTTTACGTTTTTTCGTGGGTTCCCCTTATTTTAGGTGCTGTAATACAACCACTGGAGCTCACCGGCGTGATTGATTACAGTTTCACTTCGCGTCACGCCTTTTTGGTGGCGATTTTATGTGAAATTGTTTTAATGGCCATGGCGTTGGCTGATCGTGTACGCTATCAACGAGAGCGCGCGCTTTACCATGCAACTCACACTCAACAAACTAAGTTGCTTAATAGCTCTAAGCTCAAACAAGCATTTATGTCCCTGCAAAGCCAAAACCGTTCTACCACCTTGTGCCTAATAAAAATATGTCATTTTAATTCGCTTAATACCATCATTACATCGACTCAAGGTTACACCCTCATAAAGCACATTGCTGAGCGACTAGAGAATGAATTAATGCACGAAAGAGAGTTTGCAAACCTTGAAACCGATTTAAATAACAGTCCTCGTCTGGCTGATTTAAACAGTGGTGTATTTGCTTGTATCTCAACCAAAAACCAAAACCAAGACACACTCAAAACACTACTCACAAAAGTCATTAGTAACCTCCCCAAGCAATATGAAATTAAAGGTTTGAGTCTGCAACTCAACTACACAATTGGCATTAGTAGTGCAAACCAAAGTAATGATTTTGAATATTGGTTAAAGCGCGGTTACTTAGCCTTAAAAGATGCAAAAGGACGTGCAGATCGCGTTGCGTCATCTGCAATTAATAACAGTTTAATAATGGATGTTGGTTTGGCGGCTCATTTGCAAAAAGCAATTAAAACAAACCAGCTTGCGCTGTATTATCAACCGCAAATAAGTTTAGTCAATAATCAAGTAATAGGCGCTGAAGCGCTACTACGCTGGCCTGATCCCACCTATAAAAACATTTCGATTGAAGAGCTTGTAATATTGGCTGAGCATACCGGAATAATTAATGAGCTGACCTTGTGGGTTATTGAACAAGCTTGTAAAGATCTTGTAGAGCTAATTAACAGCGGCCATAAAGAGCACACAATTAGCGTTAACTTAAGCGCTAAAAACTTAGCCATTAATAACTTAGCTGAAAAAATAGAAAATATATTAATCAAACATCAAGCACCCGCTCACTTACTTAAGTTTGAATTAACTGAATCTGCCTTTGTAGAAAGCCAAGACGTGCTCATTAAATTAGTTGATGAATTATCAGCATTAGGAATAAAAGTTGTACTCGATGACTTTGGCACAGGTTACGCATCATTGAGCTACCTTGTTAACTACCACTTTAGCGAGCTTAAAATAGATAAATCATTTATTTTTGACCTCGTTAATAACCCCGCTCACCAAGTCATAGTTCAAACATCAATAGATATGGCGCACCAGCTTAACTTGTCAATTACTGTAGAAGGTGTTGAAACTCAAGAAATCCACCAGCTCTTAAAACAAATGAATGCAGACCGCGCACAAGGTTATTTATATGCTAAAGCGTTGCCTTATCCTGAGTATGTTAATTTCTTAAAAAGCCAATACAGTTTAAAAATGTTAGACTCTCCTTTTTAAACATCTTTAGGGGCTATGTGAAGATGCAAGGCACACTGCGTAAATTAAAATCGAGCTTAACAGAGCCCGTTCAATATCACCTTCCCGTTGGCGATGAGCTAGTTAACTTAAATGCTTTTATAGGTAAAGAACTAACGCTTACATTTAGCGGCACTATTTTGTGTTCTAACTGCGGTAAAAAAACCAAAAAAAGTTATTCTCAAGGTCATTGCTTTGTTTGTATGCGTAAGCTGGCTAGCTGCGACATGTGTATTATGAAGCCAGAAACCTGCCACTACGACCAAGGTACATGCCGAGAGCCACAGTGGGGCGAAGCAAATTGTATGATCCCACATTACGTGTACTTAGCTAACACCTCGGGATTAAAAGTAGGTATTACGCGCCATACACAAATACCTACACGTTGGATTGACCAAGGCGCCACTCAAGCTTTACCTATTTTTAAAGTACAAACACGTTTGCAGTCGGGATTGGTAGAAGTTGCATTAGCAGAGTTTATTGCCGATAAAACTAATTGGCGCAATATGTTAAAAGGTCAAAACGAAGCTATAGACTTAAAAGCTGCCGCCGCTGAGCTTATTCCACAAATTAGCGATAAACTAAACGAGCTTAGTGAGCTTTTTGGTGCAACAGCCATAGAACAACTTGATGAAGACGTTGTTGATTTAAACTTTCCAGTCACCGAATACCCAACCAAAATCAGCTCATTTAACTTTGATAAAAATCCCGTTGTAAGCGGTATTTTACAAGGTATTAAAGGCCAATATTTAATATTTGATAACGGCGTTATTAATATACGTAAATTTACTTCATACGAAGTAACTGTAGGCTAACCATGTTAAACAGCTTTCCACAGTTAATGATTATTTATGATGAGCTTGAAATAGTGCGAAACCAGCAAGAGCAAAATGAGTGCTTACACGGTGTTGCATCAAGTGAACTAAGTAATGTGAGAGTGCTTAATAAACAAGGTCAATACCTTAACCTACAAGGTCAACTTTGCTCAGCCTTAACCGAAGAGCAGCTAGCACACCTTGTTACTGCTTATCTATTAAATGAAGGGCATTGTTGCCTAGGTAAAATTAAAACGCTAAGTACTTCACAGGCATTTGATTTACTCGGGCTTTAAACATACTTTTAATAACTATTGCTCGCTAAGCACTTTAATATGCGCTACTGCACTTCTACCCAATGCTGATAGCGCATAGCCCCCTTCCAAATACGATATAATTCCCTTACAGCTACTTTCTTTTGTTACTTTGCATAGCTGCTCAGTGAGCCAAATGTAATCGTCTTCTACAAAATTTAGGCTTGCCATGTCATCTTCTACATGTGCGTCAAAACCTGCACTTATAAATAACAGTTCAGGCTTAAAATCCTTTAATTTCGGTAACCATTGGGTGTTGAATACCTCTTTTAAATCGTCCCCATTGCTTGCAATAGGTAAAGGCGAATTAACAATATGGTTATTATTTTTAACCGCTGTATTTGGGTAAAACGGGTATTGAAATAACGAGCAAAGCAGTACCCTTTGATCATCAATAAAAATGTCTTGGGTTCCGTTACCATGGTGTACATCAAAATCGGCAATTGCAATACGTTTGATGCCTTTGCTTTGTGCATACTTAACAGCAATCGCTAAGTTATTAAATACGCAAAACCCTGATGACGAGTGCTTATTGGCATGATGCCCTGGCGGACGCACAGAACAAAATGCCGCGTCGAGTTTATCTTCAAGTATTTCATCTACCGCCAAAACACCGGCCCCCACCGCGCGCTCAATTGCTTTAAATGAGTCAGGGCAAAGCCATGTATCGCCATCGAGATTATTTAAGCCCTCTTGAGGAATTAATCGCTCAACCAAATTAACAAGCGCCTCATCGTGCGCTAGTAAATAATGTTCTCGATGAGCTTTAGGCGCTTGTAAATGCTTTAACCCCACGTCGATGCCACTGGCAAGTAAGCGATCAGTTATCGCATCTAAACGTTCTGGGCACTCAGGGTGATCGTCTATCATTTTATGTTTACGGCAATGTGGATGTGAGATAACTGCAGTACGCATAAAAACTCCAAAAACCAAATAAGTGAAAACTTAATATAACAAAGCCACCCGATGGTGGCTTTGCGACTTTGGTGTATAACTATATAACTTGAGCGTTAATCATTTAGTTTTTAAATTTAAATTTCTAAAGTCAAAGCTAAAGTCGGTCACGGCTGTTGAAACTGCACGCATGTTGGCGCTATTAACACGGTTAGCTGTACTCATTTCAAAACTAATAAACGCATCGGCTTCGAGCAGCTTTTCGTCCCACTTAACAATAAACGTATTGCCTGTATAGTGCTCAAGTGTGCCTTTTAAGCGTTTTGTGTGCGTAAAATCAATTCGTAATTTACCATCAAGCTCTTCAATAATAACGTCGCCATACCAATCATCGTTTAGTGTACCAGTATAATTTATACTAGGTAGCTGTGGCTGATAATCCGCAGGGGTTGGTGGTGTCGCATTTGCGTATGCTTTTTGCTTACCTTCAAAATGCTTTTTGGCTAAATCTTCAACCCAATCTTTATCCTCTAGGTTGAGCACATCCTCAAGTACTTCGTGGGTAACTGCACTTAAAGCACTAAATGCTTGCTGATTAGACAAAATAACAATACCGAGTTTTTTTTCTGGTAGTAACGTAACTTGCGACACCATCCCTAAAATACCGCCACCATGACCTAGCTTTTTAAAGCCGTGGTAGTCCTCTATACTCCAACCTAAACCATAACCTCTAAATTGTTGATGGTATGCCTCAAAGGCACTTTTAGATGCCATAGAGGTAATGTGCGGATGCCACATTTGCGCTTGTTGTTTTTCACTAAACAATTGATCGCCATTAGGCATTTTGCCGCCAGCCAATTGAGTGCGTAGCCATTGGCTCATATCGTTTACACTCGATGCAATAGCACCTGCACCTCTAAAGTCTTCAAGGTAATTAACAAAAAATGGGTGTAAGCTTCCCTCCATTGGAATATGCCCTATTGCCCAGTTTTTATTACTTTTTGGGATACGCGAAAAACCTGCGCGTGAGTTAGTCATTTTTAGCGGCTGTAAAATATGTTTTTCAACGTAATCGTTCCAGCTTATGCCAGATACACGCGCTACAACTTCACCTGCTGTTACAAACATCAGGTTGTTATAAGCGTATTTACTACGAAAACTGCTGGCTGGTTTTAAGTATTTTAAGCCTGATAAAATATCAGAAACTGATTTATCTGTGCTTGGCCAAATCATTAAGTCGCCTTGCCCAAGGCCTAAACCACTACGGTGGCTTAGTAAATCGCGCACTCGCATTTCCCGGGTTACATATGAGTCGTATAATCTAAATTCAGGTAAATGGTCGATTACGCGGTCATCCCAGCGTAATTTCCCCTCATCGACTAATTTAGCTAACGCGGCGCTGGTAAATGCCTTTGTATTTGATGCAATACCAAATAACGTATCTTTATTTACTTCAGCCTTTGTATTTAGGTTTGCGATGCCAAACCCTTTAGCGAGTACAACCTCGTCATTTTCAACAATAGCAACGGCCATACCTGGCACATCAAAGCGCGCCATAGAGGTTTTAATGACCTCTTCTATTTTGTTGGTATCAACCTGTGCCCAAGTATTAAAAGTAGCACTGGCCAGTAGTGTAAAAGCCGCTAAATTAGTCAGTTTCATGTTAGTCCTTTTATTATTGATGCACTGCAAATTCAATTGCTGCGCGTTCTTTATTAGGATCGCTCTTTTGTGGGCGATTAAGTATTGCATCACTGTAAGCCTTTGGTACGCCCGCTTCAAGTGCTCCGCGATGAACATGTTTAACGTACCAATCGTAGGGTAAAACGTCCTCGTCGTGTGTATTTGCAATATAACAATGGGTATCAATTGTTTGCCCATTTAACAGCTCAACCGTTATATCTACACAATCGTAACCTGGGCCTTCTATCGCATCTAAAGTGAGTTTTTCGTCAGTGTTAACCTCATAGACCACACCGTATACTAAGGCATCTGCTTTATCAGTTTTTTGAATACTGCATTTACCCGAACCATCAGAAAAAAGCATATCAAAGGTTAGCTCGTACCCTTTAAGGATTGCTGTGCCCACACGCTTTGCGTTTGGCAAACGTGCCAACAAACGATTAGACGACATATTAGATCCAAACGAAAAATTATATAAAGGCATGTTTACTCCTGCTTGTATTACATAAATTGAACAAGTTAAATAACAACACGTACAGCCAACGCAATTAAAATAACGCCAATACCTCGGTCAAACCAGTAGCCGCGTTGCTGAAAAAAATCACGCACGCAGGCTTTAGAAAGTACCAACGAAAGCGCAGAAAACCACCCCCATGTTGCAAGCGCCATATAAATACCATAACCAATTTGCACACTCACTGGCGTTGTTTGACTTATTACCAAGGTAAATAACGACATAAAAAAGAGCGTGGCTTTTGGGTTTAGTGCGTTAGTGAAAAAACCGCGTCTAAAAGCAACCCAAATAGGCTCCTCTGGAGCTGTTTGGTTATCAATATCATTGGTTGATGATGCGCCCGGCTTAGCCGCTCTTAGTGCTTGTATTCCAAGATAAGCCAAATAAGCGCCTGCTACATATTTAAGTGCCATAAACAAACTAGGCGATTGAGACAAAATAAGCGCCACACCCATTACACAATAAGCTATGTGCAACAAAATAGCGCCGCCAACGCCTGCACTTGTCCACAATGCGTTTCGCCTACCTTGTTGCACACTTTGCTTTAGCACAACAGCAAAGTCAGGGCCTGGGCTTGCTACTGCAAAGAAGTGAGCAATAACAATTAATAAAAATTCATCTAAATAGTCCACACTTATCCTTGCTAGTTAGGTGCATACGCCAGTAATAACGGGTTTGCCGATTCACTCACCAGCGCTTTAATTTCTTTTTGCGCTTTTTTGAATTGGCTTCGTAAATGGGGCTTTAAATGTTTTTTAGATACGTTGTCTTTTTTGAAGTAGCAAACCAAAGCATGCATAAATACCGTATGTGTTTCGCTCAATTGTGCTTCACGGTTAGCGTACGGGTTGTAACATGAGCCGCACCCGCCTTTAAACTGATACACCGTATTGCTCATCATGACACCAAAACCTAAAAAACAGGCAAGCGCATCAGCAGCTTGGGGTAGAAAGTCCTTCCCCCCTGGAGGCAATACACCAACATGATGAATCATAATAGTAGCCAGTGTTCCGGCAAAACTGGCAACTAAATCTTGCGGCTGATTTATTTGATTTGGATTAAACGAAATATTAATAACATGGCTCGGCGGCACAATTAACTCACAGCGCTCACCACGTATTACACTACTAAACTCAAAACGAGGAAACACTTGTGGCTGTAATTGCTGAGGCGCAACTAATTGAATTGGCCATGCACTCATTCCCGCATACGTAGTTACTCGCTTAAATACGCTGGTGGCCATTTGCTCAATACTTGATACCGAATCAGGAAAATATTGCCCTGTAGGCAATATTATTTGCGTATGTTTAGTAAAAAACTCAGCATCAAAATTTTCTACAGCCCAAATAAAAGTATCAATAAGCCATTGCTGCTCTTGTTGCTCTAACAAAGGCGCTGATTTAAATAACGCTAACATAGTGTACTCTTAATTTAATTATTCTTGCTCTTGTGCCCACTGCCATGCTTTCGTGTTATATAAAGGCACAGTAGATAATGCATGGTGATGACTGCCGCTCGACTCTTTTGTTGAATACGACAAATATAATAATGTGCGAGTTTTAGCGTCGTATATTCGGCGCACCTTTAACGATTTAAATAAAATGCTCTTTGATGACTTAAACACCACCTCACCAGACTTACTACGATCAATTTCTTGTAATTGCTCCGCGGTGATTGGCCCTGTTTGACGACACGCAATCGACATGTCTGACGGATCAGAAAAGTCTAAATCGGCCTCAACATGACTAATATGACACGTCACTCCTTTAATGATCGGATCTTGCTGTGAGTTCACCACCACATCTTTTGTAGTAAACAAACCTAAACTCACCGACGCCACATCATCAGAGCAGGCACTTAACGTAATTACTGCGCCCATTAGCACGGCTAAATGTTTTATTTTTTGCTGAAATTTCATACTCATCCTTAATATAAGCTAGGTTTTTTTACACGCTTATTTTAATAAGCTTGGGTTCACCTGTGTGTTTTTATACTAACATCAAAAATCAGCACAACTAAATTAGTTTAAAACAAACATTTTAGCCGTATGGGGTTTAGCGAGCCGTCGTGTATTTGTTACAATTAACGACACGCTTAATGCCGTAACCAACAGGAACCACCCGCATGCCGCACATTATTATTGAGCACTCAGAAGACCTCCCTGTATTACCTCAAGTACTGGTAGAAAAAATCCATAAATGCACATTCGAAAGCGGTTTATTTGATTTAGAAACTATAAAAACTCGCGCAGTTGCATATCAGCAGTATCAATTGGGTGTGGGGAAAGAAGGGTTTATACATGTGCAAGCACACATTATGGCAGGGCGAACAGTAGAGCAAAAGCAAACTCTGAGTGAGCACCTACTTGCGTGTTTAAAAACCTATTGCAGGGAGTCTGACAGTTTAAGCGTTAATATTTACGACATGGACCACGAGATATATCGTAAAAATTAACACAATTCAGGCCTTGTACTCATCATCACAAGGCCACTCGTCTTCAGTCAAAATATGCTTTGCCAATAGCGATGCCCTAAGAGCCATTATTTTACTTTTTAACTCATCACGTATCAGCCTTATTGCAGGCGAAATAAACTGCCGGCTCGGAAGCACTAACCACATTTCTGTTAAGGGTATTTTATAATCGGGTATTATTCGTTTGAGCTTACCGCTAAGCAAATCATCTGCTACATCAATGGCTGACTTTTTTGCAATCCCAGCACCATCAACACACCAGCGTCTAACAATATCACCATCGTTTACAGCTCTATCGCTGTTCATTTTAACTTTGTATTGCTGTGTATTATCATAAAACTCCCAATCAGCGTGCACTACTTCGTAAAGTTTGTAGAGTAATGCGTTGTGCTCGCTCAAATCGTTCGGCACTAACGGCTCGCCATTCAGTTTTAAGTAACTAGGTGAAGCGCACACCACGTGTGGAATATTACAAATTTTAAATCCATATAAATTAAGCTCCTCAGCTACACCTTTTTTCATCGCTCTTAATGCAACATCAATTCCATCACGATAAAAATCAGCACGGCTATCACTTGCATGCAATCTCAAAGTTATAGAACTATGAATATCCATAAGCTCATTAAGTAAAACACGCATTAAATTACGTCCCATTTCAGACGACACCGCCATTCGCACTTCGCCTGTAATACACTCCGGCTTTTCATTAATAGCCGCTTGCCCTTGCATTAGTAACCCAAGCGCCTGTTCGCATAATGGTAAGTAACGCTCACCTTCAGCGGTCAATCTTATCTTTCTAGTAGTGCGAACAAATAGTTGTGTACCAAGAGCTTGCTCTATTCGTTTAATAGAGACACTCGCTGCCGACGAGCTCATATCCAACTGATGCGCAGCCGCTGTTATTGATTGAAGCTGCGCAACTTTTAGTAATACGCGTAAATCTGCAATTTTCATATCCGCCCCTTTATAAAACTATTCGTTGATGCTGCCAATTATCCACGTTTTAACGAAACTGTATTAAACATTAGCCTGTTTATGGAATGAAAAATACTCACTATTGTGTCTCTATCCCAACGCAAAGGAAAATATTTATGAAATGTAGAATTGTTTCATCAGCTTTAATGCTCACAACTTCGCTTATATCTGTACCTACTTTTGCAGACGAGTACGAATCGAAAGTAATACCTGCGAACAAAGTAAAATGGGGCTATTTAAACCCATTAAGAGGCGAGCAAAGTCCCGGTGCAGCCGATTTATGGGGCGATCGTACCGCAGATACCGCAACAGGTATGCTAGTACGCTTTAAAAAAGGGTTCGAGTCCCCGCCGCATATTCATAACATTACTTACCGAGGTATCGTAATTGAAGGCCAAATGCACAATGACGACCCCACCGCTGAAAAAATGTGGATGCCTGCGGGATCATTTTGGACACAACCTGCCGGTGAAAACCATACTACTGCAGCCAATGGCACTACAAATCTAATTTACCTAGAAATAGACTCAGGCCCTTATTTAGTAAAACCAACAAACAAACAGTTTGATAATGGTGAACGCCCATTAAACGTACATAAAGACAACTTAGTTTGGCTAGACAAAAGCGACGTAAGCAATATTAATGCTGAAGGTGTACAAACAACCTACCTTTGGGGAGACACCGAGACAATGTACGGCTCAATGATAAAACTACCAGCCGGGTTTAAGGGGGAAATTAGCACAGATGCGGATGAGTTTCGTGCAGTGATAATTGCAGGCAACGTGCAATACAGCTCAAAAAGTAACTCACAAAACTTAAGTGCAGGTAGCTTTGTAGAATCTGCGGGTAAGTTCATTCACTCGCTTGAGAACACAAGCGATATACCAGCAACTATTTACATTCGCAGCAATGGCTTATACCACGTAAATTAGCGTGTTGTAGCTACGTAAAAACTAAAAAGCGCACTAATAAGTGCGCTCATTTAACTGCTTGTGATCAAAAGCTGTAACGTGCAGTTAAGCTAATATAATCTAAATCATCTATTGTGGTGTAGCTAGTACCTACAGATAAATTTGTATTCACATAGTAACGAGCACCTAAAGTGATAGCTGTTTCACTGTCGTCTGCAATATCAATGTAACTTAAGCGGCCATCAATTTCGATGCTATCAGTTAGCATTGATCTAACACCAACAGATAATCCATAGCCATTTTCATCATCCGACAAATCAGTACCGCTGAACGATACTTCAGTTTCAATGTTTTCGTACGTTACTAAACCATAAAAGTCAGTGCTTTCACTAATTGCAGTACGGTAACCCACGCCTGCGCTCAACCAATTTAGATCTACATCCAAACCATCTTCTGAGTCGCCTACAGTCTTATATTGACCAGACACAAAAAAGTTATCGTCTAGTAATTTACTACCATCAAGCGTCCAACCGTTTAAATCATCGCCATCAAGATCTGCATTTAAATAACCGCCAGACACATAATTAAAGTTAGGTGTTTCTGCAAATGCAGCAGGGGTGACAAAAACTGAGCTTAATAATAAGAGTGTGACTTTATTCATTTTCATGGTACTTCCTTTTAGATATATTTTAACAACATATTGTTGTACCCAATAAAATACACAGCTATATATTTGATTGCAATTAGAAATTTTATAGATTAATTAAAAATCAATATATCAACCAATAAAGGATAATAATGTAGAGCTTTGGGTTTTAAGTGCGTAAAAATTTAACAGGATTTACTTGGAAGGCTTTGAAAAGTGGTGGCCCCTCCCAGACTCGAACTGGGGACCTAACGATTATGAGTCGTGTGCTCTAACCAACTGAGCTAAGGGGCCAACTTTATATAACTGCAAGGCAGTTAATTTTTGAAGCGTTCAGCCACAGAGCGACTAAAGCGGGTTGCAGTATAAAAACTTTTTTAGGGCTTGTCACTACCAAAAACCTTTATTTTAACAATCAATAAGCTAACTGCTTAAATTGTAATCTTTTAAAGAGTGTGAATGGGTAAATTTGGGGAGTTTTAGGAAAATAAAGTAAAAATGATTAAAAATAATATTTATTAATAGAATGCGCTGAGCAATATTTACTTACAACTGGCGTAAACATAGCTCAGCTGCGCATTATTTTTTAGCAATAATATAAATTGCATGTATTAACCCAGGGAAGTAACCCAATAGCGTTAATAAAATATTAATCCAAAAATGCATACCTAAGCCCACTTGTAAAAAAACACCTAGTGGTGGTAGCAAAACAGACAGTATTATGCGAATGATATCCATTATTTAGCTCCTTCAAACAGTTAAAAACAAAAAGCCCAGCAATGCTGGGCTTTGAGTATAACGTTATTCAGCTACGATAGATAAGTTATCTACCACATCACGTACGTCTTCAGCATTTTTTGCAATTTCGATTGCTAATTGCTTTTCCGCTGATGATTCAACTGAGCCGTTTAATGTAACAACACCATTATCGGTATCTACATCAATATCGGTTCCACCTACTTCAGAATCAAATAGGAAACGTGTTGTAATAACGGTGGTGATTTTAGCGTCCGTTAGGTCGTTATCATCATCCATCATTTTAGAATCTGTGTGTTTAGCGCTCATGTTTTTAACAACGGTTAGGCTGTTTTCAACGTCCATGACGCCATCTAGACTAAGTACAAGCTCTTCTGCTAGCTCTTTCTCTACTTCGCTATCAACTTTACCTGTAAGTACTACCTTGCCATTTGTTACATCAGTGTTTATGTCAAAGTTGTTTAGGTCTGTGTTCATAAGAAGCACAGTTTCTGCCTTGCCATCAATCCAAGCATCTTTACTTTCGTTTTCCCAGCTGTTTGCTTGTGCACCCATTGCTGTTGTACCAAGAACTAACGCGGCGATAATAGATTTGTTAAATGTTTTCATAATCTTTCTCCTTTTGATTAAAGACACTTTAACTAATGCGAACATCAAGCCAACTTTATTTACTATTAAAAATCATAGGCTTAACGAAAAAAATAGACTCTTATAGGTTTAACGCATTTCCCCTATTTACAGGCAAGTGAGTAAAACTTTCTCAACGTGTGAAAATTACTAGATTATTGCTATTTTGGTTAATGTGTCGTTAATATAACAACTAAACAAAAAGCCTTTAAAAATTAAACTATTGATAATAAACAAAATTAATTTTGGTATAGGGTTTGCTTACTAGTTAACTAATTGCAAATACAATTAAGGAATGCCCCATGTCTGTAAAAGTTGAAGACCGCCCAATAGAGCAAGTACGCGAACAAGTGATTGATCAGTTAATTTATAACTATAGCCATGGCGTTATATCTGTTGAGGCATTTGAAAGACGATTAGACAAAGCAATGGATGCAAAAGACAATTCTGTGCTGCTTACGTTAGTAGAAGACTTAACACTTAATACCGACAAGCAATACAAAGCTGAAAAGCAATCGCAGTTTACGCCTAATTACAGTGCTCAACAAAATAGCGATGACGACATTACACTGCGCAGTATTTTGGGTTCAAACGAGCGAAGCGGACAATGGGTGGTTCCTAAAAATATTTACCTAAATAATTATATGGGCTCTGTGGTGCTTGATTTCACCGACGCTATCTTTACCCATCAAAACGTGACAATTCATGTTAATTGCATTTTTGGTAGCGACGAAATTTACGTACCCGAGCATGTTAATGTTGTGTCCAAAATGTTTTGTATTTTAAGTACGCTAGAAAACAAATCAGTAACGTTAAATAAGCGTCAAGGTCCTACCATTCATATTGAAGGCAAAGCGATACTAGGGTCGATTGAAGTAAAGATAAAACGTACCATAAAAGAAAAGTTCATGAGCTTTGCAAACGATTTAAAGTCACAGCTAGGGGTAAGCAGTAAATAAGTGCAACTGTATTTGCTTTAATATGGCTGCTTTTGGCAGCCATATAGTGGTGGGCTTAAAGATCATTATTTCGTTCTGCAGGTATATCCGACAAGTACTCTACAAACTCAACTTCAAAGCCCGAAGGGTCTCTGAAGTAGATATTTTTTCTAAATGGGTTTTCATTGCCTTGCTTATGAACTGAAAAACCCGCTTTATTTAAACGAGACACCGTATTATCTAAATTAGCCGTCACGTAAGCAAAGTGAGCAAACCCAACTTGATGCCCTGAAAGCGCCCTGTTTTCACCCTCACCATGATCGCTCATTGCTATGTATTGCGTGTCGTCACCAAAGTGGACCCAACGCCTTGGTTTTCCATACCATTCACCCCGCCCTTCACTTCGTATTACCCAGTGGGGAAAAATGGCTTGGTAAAAGCGAATCATGGTATCAATGTTTTTAACAACTAAATTTACGTGTTCTAAATACATACTGTTTCCTTGTGAGTTAATTTAAACACACAATAAAACCTCAAGTTAACTTTAGGTAAAGCGCTTTTTTTAAATTTTTAGTGGGTAATTAAAAATACACTTTTGTTTTAATTAAATGTGCAACACTTTCAAGACTGTACAAAAAACACCCACAAGTATTTAGGGTTTATTGTTTACTTTATGTCAAAAGTCGCTAAAATACGCCGGCTGAAAATACAAACGTTCTTTTACAACCCAAAGGTAACTCCATGCATCCAATGTTAAACATTGCGGTTCGCGCTGCGCGTAACGCAGGCAAAATTTTACTTCGCGCTGGCGAAGATTTATCAAAAGTTGAAGTGCAACAAAAAGGCGCTAACGACTTAGTAACTAATATTGATAAAGAAGCCGAAGCCGTAATCCGTGACACTATTTTACAGTCTTACCCTACTCACTCTGTTGTGGGCGAAGAACTAGGTGAGCACAAAGGCAAGGATGATGATTACCAATGGATTGTAGATCCTATCGATGGAACAACAAACTTCATCAAAGGTATTCCACATTACGCAATCTCTATTGCACTTAAAGTTAAAGGTCGTTTAGACCAAGCCGTTATTTATGATCCGATTCGTGGTGAACTTTTCACTGCATCTAAAGGTCAAGGCGCACAACTTAACAGCAAACGTTTACGCGTGAGTAAAACAACTGTTCTTGCTGGTACAGTATTAGCAACGGGCTTCCCTTTTAAGCATAAACAACATACAGATGCATACACTGAAGCGTTTAAAGCGTTATTTGTTCACACTGCAGATATTCGTCGCGCAGGTTGTTCTGCATTAGACATGGCGTATGTTGCTGCTGGCCGTGTTGATGGCTTTTTTGAAATTGGCTTAAAACCTTGGCACTCTGCTGCAGGCGAGCTTATGGTTAAAGAAGCGGGTGGTATGGTTGTCGATTTTGCTGGTGGTAATAACTACAACCACAGTGGCAATATCATCTGTGGTGCGCCAAAACTGACTCAAGCTATTATTCGTGAAATTCGTCCAGTGTTAACTGAGTCGTTACTTCGCTAATAAATTGCTTTTACCAATATAATTGGTGCAACAAAAAAGGAGCCTAGGCTCCTTTTTTGTTGTTAAAAATATGGGTTTATTAGCTTAATCTCTATAGTTTCCCCCTTTGTATAAGGAAGGGAATTTAAATCTGTAGCAAAGTACTCATAAAATAACGCATCAAACTCGCCGTTTTGCTGCATTATTTTTATTCCTTGCTCAACCGCTTTAGCTAACTCAGGCTTATCCTTAGACACAAAATAATATAGCGCTGTTGGGTAGCTAATATATAAATTAGGCACAATACGTAAATTTTTGTGATCTCGCTCTAAAAGCTCAGAATTTACTTCAATAAATGATCGCGGAAAGTAATCTATGCGGCCTTGGCTAGTAAGCGCAAACATGGCTTTTAAGTTTGATAATGGCCTCACGTTTAAACCATTATTAACCAATATGCGTGTATCAGGCCAATCATGCCCCTGTACCGAGCTCAGTTTTGATAATTGCTCAAGCGTTTTTATGTCTTTAAATTTATCTAAATTCTGTTTATTTGTAACTAATGCTCTTTTGCCTATATACCCTTTGAACAATGGAATTTTAATGGCTGTGGCTAATGACTCTCGTTCAGGGCTGCTCATACTCCAATATAAATCAAGCGAGCCATCATCAAGTGACATTAAATTGCGTTGCTGATGCGGGTGTACAGCAACACGTTCTATTTCGGCAGGATACTGGGCTCTTATCAATGCCTTGGTTAGCATGTCATTGAGGTAATCATCACGGGCAAAATGCGCATGTTGATCTTTCGGAATTTTTACAATATTAACTTCGCTTGCTACAACACTTCCAATAAACAAGCTCACTACACATACGATACACTTTAATGGCAACATCATGATCACCTATTAGTAAATTACCTTTTTACTATTTGCTAATCGCTACTACTGGAGGCGCTGGGCGCCTTCGCTTGCATGTAAAAAGATAGCTATGACGAAATCGTTTGGCTTCTTTTTTCGCATCCGTTGCTAATGCAGCAACCTGATGACTATTTTTACACTGCTGTAAATCGGGTTCAACTAATCCTATTGATAAGGTAAGTAAAGGTACAAACTGCTTTTCACCTTCACGATTTGTAGCCCAATACCCTTTGCTAGCTATGTGATTGGGCGTAAAAAAAGCACGAGAACGATGTTCAAACTGTTCAATAATACGGTTACAAATACTTACCGCATCGCTTTGGTCAAAAACAACCATAAAGTCGTCACCACCAATGTGTCCTACAAAGTTAGCACTATTTGTACAGGCTTGCACTGTTACATCAGCCAATAATTTAATGACACTATCACCACTCGCGTAGCCATAAAGATCGTTAAACTGTTTAAAGTGATTCAGGTCAATATAAGCAAGATGAAATTTATTTTTATTACGTAACCTATGCTCTATAGCTTCGTTAATTGCAACATTGCCTGGCAACATTGTTAGCGGATTTGCATGTTGTGCGTGGCGAATTTTTTCTTCTGTTATATGTTTTAAAATGTCTCTTAGTGGCGCAAGCCCTAAATAATTGCCGCCTCTAGTAATAACAATATGGCGCCTAATATCGAAGTCTTGCTCAGTTATTTGCTTACTCACCGTATCTAGCTTTTGGTCTTCATCAACAATTAGGGGTTGTTTATCCATTAACTCTATAACAGGGCGCTTATCATAAAGAGCATGACCATAGGGTGCTGCAAATACCTCGGTAAGTTGGTCTTTATGTAGTAGGCCCACTGGCTGACCCTGTTGATTAATTACAGGTATGCTAATAATGGCTTTGTCTTGCTCAAAGAGTAAATGAGCGTCTTTGCATCGGGTATCACTTGCTATGGCCTTTTGTGGTTGGCTTAGCGCGCCAATCGCCATTGACTGGTCAAACTGATCACATAATTTAAATGTAAGTGCTTGTATTTGAGCAGAGCTAAAATCACGACTTGGTTGCAAGTTCGGTCGTTCAAATAAAAAACCTTGTACATTATTAATGCCTAAACTTTCAACCAGAGCGAGTTCCTCAGAGCGCTCAATGCCTTCTGCAATCACTAAGGTGTTTGTTGCTTTAGCTAAAACAATAATTGATTTTAAAAACTCCTTTTTAACCTCACTCTGATCGCAATGATCGATAAAATAACGATCTATTTTTACATAGTCAGGACGCAGTGCAGACCACTGCTTTAAGCCAGAGTACCCAGCTCCTAAATCATCAATTGCAATGGTAAAACCGAGCTCTCGGTAATGCGCAATGGTTTTAAGTAATAAGTCGTCGTTATCTACTTTGTCTTGCTCTGTTACTTCTATAACAACACGATTAGTCGCTAAACCAAACTGCTCGGTTAGGTGGCGTGTTTCGCCTTTTGGGTGGCAAGGGTCTAGTAGCGTTTTTGGGCTCACATTTAAAAAAAGCTTACCTTGCAAATTTAGCTTAACAAAGTTTTCTATTGCCTTTGAGCGGCATAGTAGCTCTAGCTCAGAAATAAGGCCCTCTTGATGCGCAGCTTTAAAGAGCATATTGGGCATTTCTAATGGGCTATTTTGTGGACCACGGCTAAGCGCCTCGTAACCAAGAATGAGCTGACCAGATATATCTAAAATAGGCTGAAATAACGTGGTTACTTCCCCACTATCTAAAATAGCCTCTAAGGCTTGTCGTTGAAGGGTCACTACTGGCTCAATTATTATTTTAAATAGAGCAACAAAATATCAATTCTGTATGACATTTTTATTTCAAGCCCCTATATTACAGGCAATAAAAAACCGCTCATAGAGCGGTTTTTTTAATGCATTTAAGATTATGGCATTGCCATCGGATCTTGATCTGCACCTTCTTTTTCTATCACTTCTGGTATTAAATCTTCTTTACTAACTCCCATTGCAAGTGCAACCGAGCTTGCAACATATACAGAAGAATATGTACCAATAAATACACCAAACAATAATGCAGTAGCAAAACCATGAATGGTTTGTCCACCCCATACAAACAATGCAATCAATACCAAAATTGTGGTGATTGATGTAACAAGTGTACGGTTAAGTGTTTGCGTAAGTGAAATATCAATAATTTCAACGGTATCGTCGATGCGTACTTTACGGAAATTTTCACGAATACGGTCAGATACAACAATAGTATCGTTGAGTGAGTAACCGATTACCGCCAATATTGCCGCTAATATAGTTAAATCAAACTCTAAACCCAGTACTGAAAACAAACCTAAAGTGATAATTACATCGTGTAATAGTGCGCCTACAGCACCCACAGCAAAACGCCATTCAAAACGAAATGCAACGTAAATTAAGATACAAATAAGTGCAGTTAACATGGCTAGGCCACCCTGCTCTTTTAAGTCTTCACCGACACTTGGGCCAACAAACTCAATACGACGCATGACTACGCTGTCATCCGCTTTTTTCAGTGCATCAATTACTTGGTTACCAATTACTTCAGCTTTAACATCGCTTCCACGTGGAGCTAAGCGCACTAATATATCTTGGCTCGAACCAAATAGCTGCACTGATGCATCAGCAAAGCCATTTTCACCAAGTACATTACGCACTTTTTTAAGATCAGCCGGTTGAGAAAAACCCACTTCTACCGCGGTGCCGCCGGTAAAATCAAGACCAAAATTTAAGCCCTTCATAAACATTGATACTATCGACGCTACAATTAATAGCGTAGAAAAGCCCATTGCCACTTTTCGAAGAGACATGAAACGAAGGGTTCTGCTACCCAAACTTAAAATTTGCATGTCTGCTCCTTAAATAGAAAGTTTATCAATGCGTTTACCACCAATAAATAAGTTGATCACCGCTCGGGTACCAACAATGGCTGTAAACATTGAAGTTAAAATACCAATAGCTAATGTAACGGCAAAGCCTGCAATTGGGCCCGTGCCCACTGCAAACAATATAACTGCCGCAATTAACGTAGTGATATTGGCATCAAATATAGTACTGAATGCGCTATCGTAACCAAAATGAACAGCTTGTTGAGGGCTACGACCATCGGCCAGCTCTTCACGAATACGTTCAAAAATAAGTACGTTAGCATCAACCGCCATACCAACTGTCAGTACAATACCTGCAATACCCGGCAAGGTTAACGTAGCGCCTGGAATAAGTGACATTATGCCAACAATAAGCACCAAGTTAGCAGCAAGCGCTAAGTTAGCCACTAAGCCAAACCCTTTGTAATAAATAAGCATAAAGGCAAGTACAAACGCAAAACCAAGTGCAACCGCAGTCATACCTGCTTCAATGTTTTCTTGGCCTAAGCTTGGCCCCACTGTACGCTCTTCAACAATTTGAATTGGCGCAACAAGTGCACCTGCGCGAAGCAGTAAACTTAAGTTATGTGCTTCAGCTGGGTTATCAATACCTGTAATACGAAAAGAGCGGTCTAAACGAGCTTGAATTGTTGCCACGTTAATAACCTCTTCTACCTTAATAGGTGGAAGTGCTTTACCGTTTTCGTCTTTTTTACCTGATGGTTTGTATTCAATAAATACCGTTGCCATACGCTTGCCAATAGCACGCTTAGTAAAGGCATTCATTTTTGAACCGCCTTTGCTGTCGAGTGAAATGCTTACTTGTGGGCGTTGGTATTCATCTGCGCCAGATTGCGCGCCAGTGATATGGCTACCTTCAAGAATGATGCGTTTTTTAAGTACCACAGGGTAACCGTCGCGGCTCATGATCATTTCAGTGCCGGCAGGGATACGGCCTTGAGCGGCAGCGCTTGGATCGGCGTTTTCGTCTACTTCACGAAATTCAAGCGTTGCTGTCGCACCTAAAATTTCTTTAGCACGAGCGGTATCTTGCACACCGGGTAATTGCACAATAATACGTTCAGCACCCTGGCGCTGTACGTTTGGCTCTGCAACACCAATTTGGTTGATACGATTACGAATGATTGTTTCGTTTTGCTTGATGGCGTAGTCACGAATCTCTTTCAGCTTTTGCTCACTCATAGTGGCAAAAAATGCATTATCGTTACTGCTGTCATCAATGTATACGTTAAGTGGGTAACGAGATTCTAAAAAGCGCTCTGCAGCATTTTTATCTTCTTCATTACGCATTTCAACACGCATACGGTCAGAGCCAGCCACGCGACGAACGCTGCGATAACGAAGTTTTTCTTCGCGTAAATCGCTACGGAAATCTTGCTCCATTTGCTCAAGCTGGTTATCAACCGCTGTTGCCATGTCGATTTCCATGGTGAAATGTACGCCACCACTTAAATCTAGACCTAACTTCATTGGATTTCCGCCAAGGGATTTTAACCAAAGAGGTTGAGCCGGCGCCATATTAATGGCTGAAATGTAATCGTCACTTAGCGAGTCACGCAATAAATCTTGTGCTTTTAATTGCTCTTCAACATTTTTAAAACGAACAAGTATTTGCCCGCCTTCAAGCTTAGTTGATTTAACTGCTACGTTATGTTTTTTAAGGGTTGCGTTTACTTTGTCTACTACACTGAGATCAACATCAGCACCTTTAGCGCCCGAAACTTGTATAGCCGGGTCACGGCCATACAAGTTTGGAGAGGCATATAAAAGGCCAATGGCAACCACAGCTAAAACAAGTAAATACTTCCACACTGGAAACTTGTTTAACACGGGGTCGTCCTTATTATTTTTATAGCGACTTCATTGTGCCTTTTGGCAATACAGCAGATACAGACGCTTTTTGAACTGTAACTTCTGCTTGCTCATTTAAAGAGATAACGATGAAATCTTTATCTTCTGCAATTTTAACAATTTTACCTACTAAACCACCTTGGGTTAGTACTTCATCGCCTTTAGCCATCGCATTCATTAAGCCTTTATGCTCTTTAACACGCTTAGCTTGTGGGCGGTAAATTAAAAAGTAAAAAACTAAACCGAAAATAGCTAACATGATTAGCATTTCCATGCCGCCACCGGCTGCAGGTGCGCCAGCTGATGCGTGTGCGTTTGAAATAAATAAACTCATAATACTTCCTCTTTAAATTTAAAGTTTAATTTTTTATATCTGCAAGCTCTGGCACTTCTTGGCCGCGGCGAGCGTAAAAATCTTTTACAAATTCTTCTAGTTTACCTTCGCTAATTGCATTGCGCAGGCCTTCCATAACACGCTGATAGTAACGTAAGTTATGTATTGTGTTTAGTCGTGCACCTAAAATTTCGTTACATTTATCAAGGTGATGTAAATAAGCACGCGAGTAATTTTTACACGTATGGCAATCACAATCAGGGTCGAGTGGACCGGTATCTGTTTTGTGCACTGCGTTACGTATTTTAATAATACCAGTGGTAATAAATAAGTGACCATTACGTGCATTACGCGTCGGCATAACACAGTCAAACATATCTATGCCACGGCGTACCGATTCAACCAAATCTTCTGGCTTGCCAACACCCATTAAGTAACGCGGCTTATTTTCAGGCATTTTGTACGCACAATGATCAAGAATATTCATCATTTCGTTTTTAGGTTCACCAACTGATAAACCACCCAATGCATAGCCGTCAAAGCCAATTTCTTCTAAACCGGCTTGTGATTGTGCACGTAATTCTGGGTACATACCACCTTGAATAATACCAAATAACGCAGAAGGGTTATCGCCGTGACCTTCTTTTGAGCGTTTAGCCCAACGAAGAGACAACTCCATAGAGTCTTTAGCTTCTTTTTCAGTAGCAGGGTATGGTGTACATTCGTCAAATATCATTACAATATCTGACCCTAAATCACGTTGCACTTCCATTGATTTTTCTGGCGACATCATTATTTGGTCACCGTTTACAGGTGACTGAAACAAAACACCTTCTTCGGTAATTTTACGCATTGCGCCAAGACTAAATACTTGGAAGCCGCCTGAGTCAGTTAAAATTGGGAAGTCCCAATTCATAAAGTCGTGCAAATCACCGTGCTGCTTAATAATTTCAGTACCAGGGCGAAGCATTAAGTGAAAGGTATTACCTAAACAAATTTGCGCACCTGTTGCTTTAACTTCATCAGGTGTCATGCCTTTAACAGTACCGTAAGTACCTACTGGCATAAATGCAGGTGTTTCTATTACACCACGGTCAAAAATCAAGCGGCCACGGCGCGCTTTACCGTCGGTGCGGTCTAATTCAAATTTCATATCATCCTCAATGTCGGAAAAACAGTCCAACAAGCTATAATTTAACCGCTCGATTCTACCCTTTTTGCACTGCTAATACTATTAGCTGCGGTAAATTCGCTCGTTATAATCATATGCAACTAAAAACCCCAGCAAGTATGCTGGGGTTGAGTGTTAGTTATATTTGATAATAAATAAAACAGCGCTATTTACGTGTTAAAAACATAGCATCGCCATAACTAAAAAAGCGATATTTTTGTTCTATTGCTGTATTGTAGGCACCCATTATGTTGTCTTGTCCGCTGAACGCACTCACCAACATAATTAACGTTGACTCAGGTAAATGAAAATTAGTGACCATGGCATCGACGACATTAAATTGGTAACCCGGAAAAATAAAGATATCGGTATCGCCAAAGTAAGTATCTAATTTACCGCCATGTATTTTTGCAGCTGATTCGAGCGAACGCATTGATGTAGTACCAACAGCAATCACTCGCCCACCGCTCGCTTTAGTCTGTGCTACAGCGTCCACAACATCTTGTGGTACTTCAATGTATTCTGAATGCATTACGTGTTCGTCAATGGTTTCTACACGTACTGGCTGAAATGTACCTGCGCCTACGTGTAAAGTGACAAAGGCCATGTTTACACCTTTATTTTTTAGCGCAGCCATAAGCGGCTCGTCAAAATGTAAACCCGCTGTAGGTGCTGCCACAGCCCCTGGTTTTTCACCATATACTGTTTGATAACGTTCGCGGTCAGCTTCGTCATCTGGTCTATCGATATAAGGCGGTAACGGCATGTGACCTATATCGTTAAGTGTATCGAGTACATTTTTGCTGTGATCAAATTCCAGCTCAAATAAGGTGTCGTGACGGGCAATCATAGTGGCTTTAGCTTTGCCTTCTAAGATAACCTCATTGCCTGGTTTTAATGATTTACTTGCACGAACATGAGCAAGCACACGGTGTTCATCCAATACTCGTTCTACAAGTACCTCAACCTTACCGCCCGATGCTTTTTGGCCAAACATACGTGCTGGTATTACTCGCGTATTATTAAAAATGAGTAAGTCGTTTTCGTTAACTAGCTCAAGAATATCACTAAATACTTTATGGCTTATCTCCCCTGTTGGACCATCGAGGCTTAATAAGCGGCTACTCGTACGATCTTTTTTAGGAAAGCGAGCAATTAATTCATCGGGTAAGTCAAAACTAAAGTCAGCTACGCGCATAGTTGGTAATCCACATCATTAAAAATCGCGCCAAGTGTATATCTATCGTCAATTAAGCTCAAGAAGCCAATCCAACTACTGTAAACCTGAGCATCCTTCTATTCGGGGGGATTATTCAAATCTACTTGTTCTTACTAACAAAACTTATTACCCTTAGTAATGGTAGTAAATTACGATTTTTAGGATCTCCTGCGTGGCAGAACAATTAAATTTGCTGATTTTAAATGCAAGCCGTGCTGAGCGCAGGGTGATTAAAGATACTTTAAAAAAGCTTGACGTATTTAGCTTTATTGAAGCAAATGATAGCCAGGAAGCTCTTAAAACTCTTAAGCAACAACCAGTTGATATTATTATCACTGGATTAAATGTGGGTAAAATAGACGGTTGGCGTTTTTCTCGTATGATTCGCTCAGGGCTATTGAAAACCCCTAAAAACACCCCTATTTTGTTGATGCCCCCAACTTACTGCGAACGAATTGCAGAAACAACCGCCCGAAGTTATGGAATCGATGCTGTTTTACCGTTTGAAAACCAAGATATGCTACCGCAAGTTCTAGCTAATGTTTTATCTACACATTTAGAAAAAAGCAGTCGACTAAACCTACTTTTGTTAGAGCCCCACGCAAATAAAGCGGAGTCGATAACTGAAGAACTAAAACTAAATTTTGCTATTACACATGTCACAACGTGTAAAGCCGCACTGAACCAGTACAACCAACAACAATTCTCAATCGTACTACTTGATACCACACAAGAAAAAGCAGATGAATCTAGCCTACTTGTCGAAAATATTTTACAACATAACCCAAAGCAAGCCATTGTTACTATTATAGATAACCCTGATGCAGATTATGCAGAACAGCTTTTGTTATCGGGTGTAACCGATTTTATTCGCGCCCCTTACGAACCTTCATTTTTAAATAAAGTATGTGATCATGCCGCTCGTCGAGAAGACTTTATGGTGAGCTACGCTGAATTTGCTCAAAAAGTAGAGCAGTTAAGCGTCAGCGAAGTGAAATACAAAGAGCTATTCTCAGCTCATCAGCGCATATTATTGCATCTTAATACTGTTGTTCTTGAGCTCGACCAGTTAGGAAAAATTCGCTTTATAAATCCAGCTTGGGAAACCTTAAGTGGTTTTGGCGTTAAAACAAGCCTGCAAAAAAGCCTAACGCAATTTTATACTGGTGAATGTCAGATAAAGCTCAAAGCAACCATCGACGATATACTCGGTGGTGGGAACGATCATCAGCAAATAGAAATAAAACTCCAACATAAAAACGGTGGCCAAATTTGGGTTGAATGTAGGTTGCAGCTAATTAAAAACAGACGCAATAATGCAACGATCACTGTCACTATTGATAACATTCACGAGCGTAAGCAAGCCGAACTTCAATTACGCCACCTTGCGCTGCATGATCCATTAACTGGCCTACACAACCGATACCACTTTGACCAAGAGCTAAGTCGTATTTGTAAACCCAAACATACTCACAGCGATGTTGAGCATGCCTTGATTTACATTGACCTTGATCATTTTAAAATTATTAATGATAGCCAAGGTCATCATCAAGGCGACTTGGTGTTAAAAGATGTGGCTCAGCTGTTTAAAGACAACATTGAAAAAGAACACTTAGTATGTCGCATTGGTGGCGATGAATTTGCCGTCATTCTAAAAAATATGAACCTACTCGATGCGCACCTTATTGCAGAAGGTGTCTGTAGTGCCATAGAGCAGCATACCTTTAAGTCAAACGAGCAAAGCTACACAATAAGCTGCTCTATCGGCTTAACGCAAATTACAGTAAACAATAACGACCCTAATGAGTGTTTAAAACAAGCCGACATTGCTTTGTATATTGCAAAAAACTTAGGCCGTAACTTAGTACATTGCTATTCAAAAGAAGATGCGCACAACAATACACTTCAAACAGGTCTTGAGTGGGGACACGAAATCCGCCAAGCACTTCAACAGAATAATATTGAATTGCATTACCAGCCTATATGGGATTTTAAAGCAGAAAAAGTTGCTTACTTTGAGGCACTATTGCGCTTAAAGCATGAAGGCACTCTTATTTACCCTAATCAGTTTATTCCGTCTCTAGAAATGCTTAACGACACCTTTTTAATGGATCAGTGCGTAATTAGAAATGCAATTGCCAGTGTTGCAAAATACCCTCAACTTAGCCAAGTTGCTATTAATCTATCTGCACAATCATTCTTAGATGAACGGCTGCTACCACTCATTGAGTCGAACCTTGAAAAATACAATGTTCCCGCCACACGGATTATTTTTGAGATCACCGAATCCGCAAGCATAAATAACATACAAGCTACACGTAAGATGATTGATAAACTTAACTCTTTAGGGTGTCACTTCTCAATAGACGATTTTGGGACTGGCTTTAGTACCTTTAGTTACCTAAAACAGCTGCCTGCTCAACATGTGAAAATAGATGGCTCGTTTGTTCGCGACATGCTTAATGACCCAATAGACCTTGCTTTAGTAAAGGCTATTAACGATATCAGCCGCTCACTTAATAAATATTCTGTTGCGGAATACGTTGAAAATAGAGAATTATTTACTACTTTAAGAGACATTGGTGTCGACTACGGACAAGGCTACTTTATTGCTCGCCCCGTTCCTGTTGAAAAAATAAATGATGAGCTTGAAAAAATTTATCAAAATAAAAGTATTTACCAACAGTAGCCTAGGTTAAAACTAACAAATTCGAACAATTTAACGTCACTTTTTTCTTCCATTATTTTCTTTCTTGCCTATACTTTCTTTATCAGATAAAGAGGATGTCATGTAATTTAAAGGATTACGCTGTATAAACATGACATCAACCCCCAGTCAATACATGGTTGATTACAAGTTACAAGGGTTTTAGGGAGGAAGGTATGGCGCAACTAGTTATATTATTACTGATAATTCACCTTATTATTGCGTACCAATGTTACAGGTATTCAAGTTTAAAAGGTTACCCCGTCAAAGTATTTACCGTATTAGGATGCGTGCCCTACTTTAATGTAGTGGTATGGATTTACTTACTTTTTTTACCTGAACTGGAGCCATTTGAAAGCCATGTTCAACGTCAAAAGCAGCCATTGTAGGCTGCTTTAATTTTTTAATAGCGGTTAACTTTAATTGCTTGGCTCATTAAAATTTAAACTACATTGGCGTTGTAAAAACACCTCAAGCTGCTGGCTAAACAATTTAAAATCGCGAATACGTCCTGTAGTTTTTCGCCAAAGAATACCAATATCTCTGTAAGCATCGCTTTGCGACGGTGTGGCTACCATCTGTTTATTTTCTAAAATACCGGCATTAATGGCCATTTGTGGTAAAAAGGTCACCCCGAGCTGGTGTTCAACCATACTGAGTAATGTATGTAAGCTGGCCGCTTCAAATGGGTTAATACAGCTTGAGCGGTTTAAATGGCACGCACTCAGCGCGTGACCCGTCATACAGTGCTCTCGCTCTAGCAAAAACACACTGGCATCAGGTAATAGGTTAAAGTCTTCTACGCCCTTTGCAGGCATATAATCTTTATGGTGCACTAAGCTAAAATGATCTTTTGCTAAAATTTGGGTATGGAACTTGTCGGTTGCATACGGTAATGCCAGTAACGCTAAGTCAATGTGCCCATGCTCTAGCTTATCCAGTAATTTGTCGCTGGTATCCTCAATTAGTACCAACTCTAATTCACAAAAAGTTTGCTGACAAAAGTGATACAAAGGCGCTGCAATAAAGCTTGCAATAGTAGGAATAACGCCAACGGTTAACTTACCGCTAAGGGGCGTTAAAAAGCTTTTTGTAAGCTCTTTTAAACTGATAGTGTCGTTGATTATTTTTCGTGAACGCTCAACAACCTCTTCACCTATGCTTGTAAACATAAGACTTCGGTTTTCACGCTCAATAAGTTGGCAACCTAGCGTTTCTTCAAGGTTTTGAATGGCACTGCTTAGTGTCGACTGGCCAATAAAGCAGGCACTGGCTGCACGGCCAAAATGCTGATGCTGATGAACAGCGAGTAAATACTGAAGCTGTTTAATACTTGGAAGATTGGTCATTTTTTCTTTCCACAAATAAAAAGACCCCAATACCTAGGGCATTGAGATCTTTTCAAGCTAAAAGTCTTTTAGTACTTTTTTGTTAAACCCCAAATGCGGTTCTCAGTACGTAGAAGATAACAATAGCAAGGGCAGCACCAACTGGCAACGTTATTACCCAAGAAACTACAATGTTTCTGATAACGCTCATGTTAAGTGCACCAATACCACGTGCCATACCTACACCTAGTACCGCACCCACTAAGGTTTGAGTAGTAGAGATTGGCATACCCGTTCCTGATGCAATAACAACAGTAGAAGCAGCGGCAAGTTCTGCAGCAAAACCACGGCTAGGCGTTAAATGTGTAATGCCTTCACCAATTGTTTTAATTACTTTTTTACCTAAAATGGCAAGACCTGCAACAATACCAAAGCCACCTAGTGGAAGAATCCACCATGCAATTGCTGCTTTCTTAGCAATTTCACCGTTGTTTTCAACAATATTTACAACAGCAGCTAGTGGACCAATTGCATTAGCAACATCGTTAGAACCGTGAGCAAATGCCATACAACAAGCCGTTAACACCATTAATACCGCAAATACTTTTTCTACGTTATTAAATTGCATTTGTTTGTCAGCTTTAGGATCGATGTTTAAGCGAGAGATAGCAATTTTACCAATAATGGCAACAACCACTGCAACACCAATTGAAAGCGCATAGCCTTCAACAGAACCTAGGTTAATACCAACGTGCTTTAAACCTTTCTTGATTGTAACTAAAGCCATGATAAAACCCGCTAAACCCATGTAGATTGGTACGTAGCGTTTAGCGTTCTTTAATGGTGCATCTGTATCAAATATAAGCTTTTGTGCGCTCATAAATATTAGATACGCAATAAAGCCGGATATAGCTGGTGTAATGATCCAGCTTCCCACAATACCGCCTACTTTATTCCACTGGATTGCTTCTGTACCCACTGCAACTAGCGCAAAACCAATGATTGCACCAATAATAGAGTGAGTTGTTGATACTGGCCAACCTAAGAATGATGCGATTAGTAGCCATGAACCCGCGGCAAATAGCGCGGCAATCATACCTAAAACCATCAGTTCAGGAATATTCGCAAACGGTGCAGCATCAATTATTCCTTTACGAATAGTTGATGTAACTTCACCACCTGCCAAATAAGCACCAGCAAACTCAAAAACCATAGCTATTAAAATAGCTTGTTTGATTGTTAATGCTTTTGAACCTACAGATGTACCCATGGCGTTCGCAACGTCGTTCGCGCCAATACCATAAGCCATGAAAAAACCAACAGCTGCGGCAATTAAAACTAATACCGTGCCGTAAGATGCAATGATATCCATTGTATAACCTTAATCTTTCGTGTTTGAACTGATTTTAAATTAACGAGCTAACATCAGCTCAAGACGTGATCCTACGCGCTCTGCAATATCTGCAAGCTCACCAACCCATTCAATAATGCTGTATAAAAACATTACATCTACTGGGTTAAGCTCACTTTCTACTTCACGTAGTTGGCGGCGTACTTTAATTTGCATGTCATCCGTGTCTTGTTCTATTGCATCCAATTCAACGAGCATTTTTTCTACTAAGGTCACTTCGCGACCTTTAAAGCCTGTTTCTAATAGCTCTTCTAACTCGTTTATTGCTTTAGATGCTTGTTTTGTCGCATCCACACAACGAGTTAAGTAAGCCAAGAAATCAGCTTGCATTACTGCTGGTATGGTCATTTCACGACCGATTACGCGCCCAGCAATGTCTTTTGCTTTATTAGCAATTTTGTCTTGTTGGGTTACTAACTCAAGCAGATCCGTACGTTCTACCGGCATAAATAAACCGCGTGGTAACTGTAAACGTATGTCTCTTTTCATGTCATCGGCTTCACGCTCTAAATTACGAATAGTGATACGAAGCTCTTCTGCTTGTGTCCACTCTTCTTTAAAAACGTGATTAAAAAAAGGTATCAAAGCTTTACTAGCTTGATGAACTTTTTTGATGTGATCTTCCATTGGTTTGAAAGGAGATTTTGCAAAAACTCCTAAAAACGCGTTTGTAGGCATAACTGACCCTTTAATCAAATTACATGCGTGCAGCATGCGATTTTACAGTATTCACAACAATTGTGAACGGTTTTTATTATTTAACTTATCGCTAAACAAACAAAGCGGCTTATAGCCGCTTTGTTAAAATGCGCTAATGAGCTTTAAAGCGATTTTTCAATATCTTCCTGTGATATATGGCGAATATCTTTACCATTTACAAAGTAGATAATGTACTCAGCAATATTCTGACAACGGTCGCCAATTCGCTCTAATGAACGCACTGACCAAACTAAATCCATGATTTTTGGAATAGAACGAGGATCTTCCATCATGTACGTCATAATTTGACGTGTTATGGCTTCATATTCACGATCAACTTTAGCATCTTCTTTGTGTACTTCAAATGCGCGTTGCACATCCATACGTGCAAACGCATCAAGTACATCGTGTAACATTTTTAAAACCTGACGACCCATATTTTCAATATTCACTAACAAATCTTGTTGATCTTTAGTGAAAGAATCGAGAGCCACTTTTGCAATACGCTCAGCTTCATCGCCAATACGCTCTAAATCAGCAATAGTTTTTGCAATAGCAATCACCAAACGTAAATCGCTGGCAGCGGGCTGACGACGCGCAATAATACGAGTACATTCTTCATCAATGCTCACTTCCATAGCATTAACTTTGTAGTCGTTTTTACGCACTTTTTCTGCAAGTTCTGCATCGTTTGTGCTTACCGCATCAAGTGCACTACTTAGTTGCTGCTCAACTAACCCACCCATGCTTAGTACATGGTTACGAACATTTTCAAGCTCTTGATTAAAGCGACCAGAAATATGCTTATTAATATTATGTTCCATAATTACCTTCTCTCTAAATCTTGTACAACACGATACTGTTAATTATTTAGCCGTAACGACCTGTAATATAATCTTCAGTCTTTTTCTTTGTTGGTGTTGTAAATAAGGTATTTGTATCTGAGTATTCAATCAGCTCACCCATGTACATAAAGGCTGTTTGGTCAGACACTCGCGCTGCTTGTTGCATGTTATGCGTAACAATAACAACGGTAAATTTATTCTTTAAATCGTTAATTAGTTCTTCAATAACTAATGTCGAAATTGGATCAAGTGCTGACGTTGGTTCATCTAGTAATAAAACCTCAGGCTCTATCGCAATAGAACGAGCAATAACTAAACGCTGTTGCTGACCGCCTGATAAACCAAATGCACTATCATGCAGTCTATCTTTTACTTCATCCCATAAAGCAGCGCCACGTAATGACTGCTCTACTACTTCGTCTAACTTACGCTTTTCTTTAATGCCCTGTAAGCGTAGACCATAGACTACATTTTCATAAATCGATTTTGGAAATGGGTTAGGACGCTGAAACACCATCCCCACGTTGCGGCGAAGCGCCGCAACATCTACATTTTTATCGTAAATATTTTGTCCATGAAGGAGTATTTCACCTTCAATTCGACAAATATCAACCAAGTCATTCATTCGGTTAATACAACGTAATAGCGTTGATTTACCACAACCAGATGGGCCGATAAACGCCGTTACTTGCCCTTTTGGAATATTCATATTCACTTTACTAAGCGCTTGTTTATCACCGTAGTAAAGATCGAGATCTTTAATCTCTAACGCTTTTTGCTCGTCTGTTAAATTGTCTAAATCTAACTTCATGCCCAAATTGGCTTGGTTTACTTTTGGAGCGACTGTAATCATGTTTGTTACCTATTAAATCTTTACTAATTAGTGTTCAAGCGATCTGAATTTTTCACGTAAATGGTTACGTATACCAATGGCCGTTATGTTGAGTGTGATAATAACCGACACAAGTAAAAATGCCGTTGCATATACTAGCGGGCGTGCCGCTTCAACATTCGGGCTCTGGAAGCCAACATCGTAAATATGAAAGCCTAAGTGCATGAACTTTCTGTCTAAGTGAAAATACGGAAAGTTGCCGTCTAATGGTAACGTCGGTGCCATTTTAACAACACCTACCAACATCAGGGGCGCAACTTCGCCTGCTGCACGTGCAACAGCCAGTATTAACCCCGTCATAATTGCAGGGCTTGCCATTGGAATTACAATACGCCATAGGGTTTCAACTTTAGTTGCACCCAATGCTAATGAACCGTCACGTACAGTGCTTGGAATACGTGATAAACCCTCTTCCGTAGATACAATAACCACGGGTAACGTTAGTATTGCCAATGTTAGTGCAGACCACATTACACCTGGCGTACCAAATACTGGTGTTGGTGAAGACTCTGGGTAAAATAATTGGTCGATACTGCCACCAAGCATATATACAAAAAAGCCTAAGCCGAATACACCATAAACAATAGAAGGTACACCCGCTAAGTTAATTACCGCGATACGAATCATTTTAGTGACCGCATTTTTAGCCGCGTATTCGTGCAAGTAAATAGCAGCAACAACACCAAACGGCGTTACTATCACAGCCATCAACATAACCATAAATACAGTACCAAATATAGCAGGGAATACACCGCCTTCTGTATTTGCTTCGCGAGGATCGTCAGATACAAACTTGCCTAGTTGACCAAAGTAGTGGCCTAGCTTTGCAAAAAAGCCCATGTCGTTCGGAAACCACACATCAAGTACTTGATACATAGGGATCGTGACTATTTCGCCGCGCATATCTTTTACCGTAACATGGTCACGTTTTGCCTGTTTACGCAGTGCAAATAACTCTTTTTCAAGTTCGCCGTACTCTGCACGTAATTCGGCACGCGTTTTTGCAAGCTCTGCAACACGTTCATCTGTTAACTGGTTATCAAGTAAGTAGCTTTTCTCTTTTAAGCGTAAGCGCTCAAGTTCATAGTTGATATGACCTATATCGCCATTTTGTAAATCCAGTGCTTCATCATTTAAATCTACAGCACGCTCAACAAGGTCATATAAAGCCTCTACTTTATCGCCCTCTACTGGCTTGCCGTCTTTAAATACACCTTCTACATACCCGTAAAAATTACCATTTTTACTACGTTCAAATACTGCAAGCGTAGCCGGTGTAGACTTTGCTTTTATGTCGGTTTCAAGTATCCAACGAAAATCTAGAGCTACGTATTCACGGTTACCTGTTTTTATAAGTAAACGTTCAAATTCTTCTTTATCAAATGCTGATACATCAACACCTGTCGCTGCCAAACGTTCTTTTGGTACGAGTTCACGGTCGTAAACTTCACCAATAACGGTTTGCTTGGCAATCGAGCCTTCAAGCTCAAACTGTACAACTTGAGAAGGCCAGAAAAAACTCAATCCCTTCCAGGCTATCATCGCTAATATACCTAAAACCGAAATTAAGCTGATGCTCACTGCACCGCCGGTCATCCAAATCCAAGGAGAACCAGACTTAAACCACTGCTTTACCATGTCGTGTCTCTCCACTTACATTGAGCTGTATTTTTCACGTAACTGCTGACGAACAAACTCAGCTAACGTGTTAAATACAAAGGTGAATATGAATAGTACAAAGGCGGCTAAAAACAATATTCTGTAATGCGAGCTACCTACTTCTGATTCAGGCATTTCTACCGCAATATTAGCTGCCAGCGTTCTCATGCCTTGGAAAATACTCCAGTCCATAATCGGTGTGTTACCTGTTGCCATGAGTACAATCATGGTTTCGCCCACGGCACGGCCTAGACCCATCATTACCGCAGAGAATATACCTGGGCTTGCAGTTAATAGCACAACACGTACGAGTGTTTGCCATTGAGTAGCCCCTAGTGCTAATGAACCATTTGATAAGTGCTTAGGTACACTAAATACGGCGTCTTCCGCAATAGAGAAAATAGTTGGAACCACTGCAAAACCCATTGCTATACCTACTACCAATGAATTACGTTGGTCGAATGTCATGCCCAACTCGTTTGTTAGATACTGGCGTACATTACCGTCAAACATCCACAGCTCTACTGTTTCGCTCATTGCGAACGAGAACCAACCAACAACTAATACAACAGGAATCAAAATAATTGAATGAGAACCTTCAGGTATTTTATGGCGAATACTTGCTGGTAACTTCGTCCACGCAAGTGCTGAACCTAAAATACCAATAGGTAATAAAATGAGTAAGCCAACAATTGCAGGTAAGTGCTCTTCAATTAAAGGCGCTAACCAAAGGCCCGCTAAAAAGCCTAAAATAACCGTAGGAAGTGCTTCCATTATTTCAACGGTTGGCTTTACAACCTTACGTAATCCACTCGACATAAAGTACGCAGTGTAAATTGCCGACGAAATCGCAATGGGTACTGCAAATAACATAGCGTAAAAAGCCGCTTTAATTGTACCGAACGAAATAGGCACTAGCGAAAATTTAGATTCAAAGTCATCACTTGCAGATGTTGACTGCCAAATGTATGCAGGCTCTGGGTAACCTTCGTACCACACTTCTTGCCATAACGCAGACCATGTTACTTCAGGATGTTCGTTATGAACCTCTAATACCGTTAATTTGCCATCCGCTAAAATTAACGCAGCATTTGAACGTGGAGCAATTGCAAAGTGTTTAATTTCGCCTTCACTTACTTTACCCTGCCACAGCTTAGCTTCGCTTGTTGTGTAGTAAACACCAAGCTCACCATTACTGCTGGTAGTGAAAAAAGTACGACGATAAAATTCTGTAAAAATATTTAATTTGCTTTGTTTGGTTGTTTCAAACGCACGAATTTTTTGGAACTGACGACCAGCATCTGTGTTTACTTCAAACCACTGCGACACTTCACCGTTATCGTTAGCAAGCATTAATGAGTTTGCACCCGCAAGTAACTGAGCAGACACTATATTAGCGTTTTCTTCATTAGCCGATAATAACTGGATTTGCTCTACTTCACTCGGATAGCGCGTATCATAAACGTAAATTTGATTAGCTGAACGAATAAACGTACGTGTTGTATCTGGCGAAATTAAAAGCTCATCTACACGACCTTCAACATCAAGCTCTGTTCGCTCAACAACCCACTCTACTTCACCTGTAAACATGTTTTCTTCAGCAACAAAGCTGCTAAACAAAACGCGCTTATCTGCGGTTAATGCAACAACCGCCGTTTTATCTTCATAGTGAGTAAACGCAAAACGCTTGATAGCAGCGCCTTGAGCATCAACTTCTAACGCCATTTCACCAAGCGGGTAATCAACGCGTGGCGTTAATTTGCGTTCGTTATTTGGAAAGGTAACTAAAAATTTAGGTACAACCACCATTACAGTGCCGTTTTCTAAACCATAGGCGTATTGGCCCTGAAACGGTGCACTCGTTGCAAAGCTTGTTACTTCGCTTGGAAGAGCAACATTAAGCGTCTTGAGTTTTTTACCAAAACTTGCTTTTTCTACATTGTAAAAGTCAACTTGGCCTTGTTGGCTTAGTAAATAAGCAACTTCGGTTTGCTCTTCAACACCTAAGCCAACTATTTGATCTGCGTTACTTACTGTGAAGCTGTCACGCTTTTCAACTTTAGCCGACTCAAAAATTGGCTGTACTACATAAAGAAGGTAGAAAAATATTAACAACAGCGCTATTAATACCATTACTCCACCGGCGGTTATGCCAAATTTGGCAAACCTGTCTTTAAATAGACGGCTTCGATCCGTATTAAAAGACGGTTTATTCGGATTGGAAGTCATCAAAACACCTTTAAATCTTAACGTTCTATAAATTATATTTCATCAAGATGACAGTAATGTTACAACGGTCATAATAAGCACTCTAATTAAAGGTATATCTAAGGTGGCATAAGTTATTGTATTAATTAAGCGTTAGATTAGTCATTTAGAAGGGAACTAAATAACAAAAATAATTGGACAAAGCATTTAACGAGGTTAATACTCAAATGGTAAATTAAGGGATGCGCTTACCTTTCTTTCATTCACGTTAAATTAATTATTAACATAATAAAATCATTAACCTATAAAAGCGCGTCAGCATCAAAACATATTTTATTTAATGCCTACGCATTTACATTCTTCGGGCTTAAAAAGAGGCACAATTTATGAAACAGTTGGTAATAACTATTTTAGGAAAGGATCGTCCAGGCTTAGTAGAAGATATTTCATCAGTAGTTTTAAAAAATCATGGCAACTGGTTATGTAGTAACCTTAGCCATTTATTAGGTCATTTTGCAGGGATTATTCAGTTAGAAGTTGCTGAAGAGCATTTTCAGGAACTGCAAAACGCGCTTACCGCTTTACCAAAACTTGAAGTGCGTATTGAAGCTGGCAATACTGAAATTGAACCTTCACCACGTGAACAAATCAATTTAGTGATCACAGGAAACGATCGCCCTGGTATTGTCCAAGAGCTCGCGAGCGTAATACGACACAAAGGAGCAAGTATTACTCATTTAAATTCTAGACAACAAAGCGCACCTAATTGGGGAGTCCCTATTTTTAGCGCTGTTGCAACCGTTACCTTACCTAACGGAATGGATAAAGACGAAGTAATTGATGCGCTTGAGTCAATAACCAGCGACTTAATAGTAGACACAGAAGAAGCATAATTTTTATTGCGTGTCATACAAGTGACACGCATGTCATTTTAATGTCATTAAATTGTTCTATATTTAACTCAGCGTTAGATAATGGAATATAATATGAATGCCCACATAGAACATACTCAAACCGTTGAATACTTTGCTAAAGAGCTTAGTTGGCTGTCATTCAACGAGCGCGTTCTACAAGAGGCTAAAGACAAAAATAATCCAATAATTGAACGCATGCGGTTTTTGGGGATTTTTTCTAATAACCTTGATGAATTTTTTAGGGTGCGTGTTGCCGATGTTAAACGCCGTATTTTATTAAACAAACTTCCCGATGCTAATTTTGAAGAAGACGAAGCTTTATTAAGTCAAATTCAACAAAAAGTTTTGCAGCTAGGCAAAAAATTTAACCTAATACACCAACAAATTTTAAACGATTTAACCACTCATAATATCCATGTAGATCGCCCCGAAAAATTAACAGACTTTCATCTTAATTGGCTTAAAGCGTATTTTCATGACAAGGTTTTACAGCATATATCACCCATTTTACTTAATGAAAATAAAGATTACTCAGACTATATAAACGACACAATGACTTACTTGTTTATTGAAATGAGTGACGAAAAAAGCCACTACGCTATGCTTGAAGTCCCCACAGACCGAGTACCCCGTTTTATTATATTACCGCCTGAAAAGACACGTCGTCGTAAAACCATTGTTATGCTTGATGACGTTATTTCTTACTTTTTAAATGATGTTTTTAGTAACTTTTTTCACTTTGATAAAATTCAAGGTCATGCAATAAAACTCACACGAGATGCAGAATACAATTTAGACGATGAGCTAGAAGAAGGACTGCTCGATAAAATGTCTAAGGGTCTTAAACAACGTATTTATGCAGAGCCTGTGCGCCTTGTTTACGACGAGAGCATGCCAGAAAGTATGTTAAAAGTGATGAAAAAACGTTTAAACGTGAGTCATCATGATGCGCTGATACCCGCGGGTCGATACCGTAACTTTAGAGATTTTATTGCTTTTCCGAATGTCGGTCGTCAATACCTTGAAAACAAAACACTTCCAGCAATACAAAGCACAGCTTTTAACAAACACAGCAGCGTATTTGACGCAATAAGCGAGCAAGACATACTGCTCTACTACCCATATCACACATTTAATCATTTACTGGAGTATGTTCGCCAAGCCGCATTTGATCCTATGGTGACGCAGATTAAAGTAAATATTTATCGAGTGGCGAGTAAGTCTCGGCTTATTTCTTTACTCATCAATGCCGCTAAAAATGGCAAAAGTGTCACGGTAATGGTTGAGCTTAAAGCACGCTTTGATGAGCAGAACAATATTGAATGGGCTAAAGTTCTTAGCAGTGCAGGAATAAAAGTTATTTTTGGTATTCCAGCCCTAAAAGTGCACAGCAAACTGTGTGTTATTCACCGTAAAGAAAAAAACAAAATAGTTAAATACGCCCATATTGGTACCGGAAACTTTCACGAAAAAACAGCTAAAATCTACACTGACTTTAGCCTTTTCACAAAACATAACGGTATTTGTGAAGAATGCGATAGCGTATTTAAGTTTATAGAAAGCAGCTACAAGCCTTTTAATTTTGAATATTTAATGCTCTCCCCTATTAATGCTCGCGACACTTTATTGGATTTAATTGATAAAGAGATTCAGCATGTTGAAGATGGTTTCACAGGAAAAATTACAATTAAAGTAAATAACTTAGTTGATAAACAACTTGTAGATAAACTTTATTATGCCGGTCGTCGTGGAGTAAAAATCCGAATTATTGTACGTGGTATGTGCTCATTAATACCGGGGGTGGCTCACTTTAGCGAAAACATAAAAGTGATCAGTATTGTTGATCGCTTTTTAGAGCATCCTCGCGTAATGGTATTTGGCAATAATGGCAATGAAAAGGTGTATATTTCTTCCGCTGATTGGATGACTCGCAATCTTGATCAACGCGTTGAAGTGGGAGTGCCCATTTTAAATAATAAATTAAAACAGCTCATTCTGGACATTTTAGAGCTACAATTTAAAGACCGCACAAAAGCTCGGCTAATCGATAGCGAGCAAAAAAATACCTATGTTAGGCGCGGTAACAGAAAAAAAATTCGCTCACAAATAGCAATATACGATCACTTAAAAAAATGGGAGAGTAATTATAATAATGAATGATCACCCATCAATAGCGGCCGTCGATCTAGGTTCGAATAGCTTTCACTTGGTCGTTGCGCGCGAAGTGGATGGCACATTACAAATTCTGCATAAAGAGAAACAGCGTGTTTATTTAGCCGATGGCTTAGACGATAAATTAAGACTAAACCAAGCAGCCATAGACCGTGCACTACTTGTACTTAAGCAGTTTGCAAACACCCTTGAAGACTTTCCTCCTGGTAATGTAAAAGTAGCTGCTACATACACTTTTAGGCGCGCCAAAAATATTCATGCCTTTTTAACTCAGGCGAGTAAGGTATTTCCATTTCATATTGATGTGATCCCAGGGCAAGAAGAAGCTCGGCTTATTTATCAAGGTGTGGCTCATTATGTACATAACGAAGAGAACCGCCTTATTATCGATATTGGCGGAGGCAGTACCGAACTAATTATTGGTAAGCACTTCAAACATAAGCTTCTTACCAGCCGAAATATGGGATGTGTTAGCTACACAAAACAGTTTTTTAGTGGTGGAGCTATTACGGCTAAGCGTTTTAATCGAGCTGAAATAAAAGCGGAACAAGAAATCGAAGTTATTTTTGCCAACTACATTAACGAAGGTTGGCAAGATGTAATTGGTACATCTGGCACCATAAAATCTATTTTAACCATGGTGTGCGCACAAAACCCGCAACAAACATTTGTAAGTATTGACGATTTACTGGCTCTTAAGCAGCAATGCATTGCCGCTGAACACATCAATAATATAAGTATAGAAGGATTAACGCCTGAGCGTCAGCAGAGTCTATGTGGAGGACTTGCCATTCTTATTGCTGTTTTTAAAGAGTTCTCAATTAATCAGCTCTCTTATAGTGACTTCTCTTTAAGAGAGGGGCTACTTCATGAAATGCAGCAAAAACTCGCCGATAAAGACATTCGCAGCAATACAATCAATAACCTGAGTGAACGATACACCGTAGATAAAGCCCATGCCTCACGCGTTGCTAATACAGCTACTTGGATATACGAACGCCTTAGCAAAGCGTGGCAACTAAATGATAATAACGACATAGCGCTTCTTAATTGGGCTGCTAAGCTACACGAAATTGGCTTGTCTATTAACTCTTCAGGTATTAATAAACACAGCGCTTACATTGTGGCAAATAGCCAGCTTCCTGGCTTTACTCAGCAAGAACAACTCATTTTAAGCTCGCTAATTCGCTTTTACCGAAAAAAAATTAAACGTGATGAATTACCAGAGTTCACAACAATCGCGCAGCAACATGTAATTAAGCTTGTTACTATTTTACGCTTAGCTGTTTTATTTAATCAAAAACGCCAAATTAGCCAGCAACCTAATATGAATATTAGCGCTAATGCCACAGGGCTTTTTATTAAATTTTACGATAATTATTTACAAACACACACGTTACTTAATGCAGATTTAGAACTAGAACAACGTTATTTAAAAAAGGTAGGAATAAGTCTTAACTGCTCATAATATTTTGAAGAGTAAATAATTAAGTAGGGTGCAATTACACCCTACTTTTAGCTATGTATACTTTAGCTAATTACATATCCATATGGCGATTTGTACTTTGCATCATTTGTTTAAGCCCTTGCTTTTCAAGCTCTAGTAGCTGCGCTAGCTTCTCTTGCGCATTTTGCGTTTCTGCACGCTCAAGAAGGTAATCGTAAAGCGCGATAACTTTTTGATGCTGACTCGATAAGTAATCTTGAATTGCTTTTTCATCTAACTGCTTATCTTTGCTGATATCGTTAAACGTAATAAGTTCGGGGTTACTGGCAAAGTACTCATAACAAAATGTGTCGAGCGTGTTAATTTCGGTAATCGCTTTAAAACCCACTAAATCTTCAGCGAGTTTTTTTTCGTAATTAAGGTAATAATCCACCAGCATGGCATTACGCTCATCAAGTATTGGTTTAACGCTATGAAAGTTAGCCGCCATTTGCGTATGAAATAATACTGTCCAATCGTATACCTCTTTAATTGTTTTAACTTGCATGTGCATTCCTTACTTAGTTAACTTATGAGTTACTAGTTGCTTGAATCATGCCAATAAAAACCACAATTAAAAACAATGGGTTACACTTTAAAAATAAATTAAAATACAAATTAATAGAATAACTTACAGACAATAGGTAATTTTTATAGGGCAATGATAAGTCATTACCCTATCACTGTTACTTAATGGCCTTTGTTCTCCACAACAGGTAAACCGCAGGAATAACTAATAAGGTCAACATTATTGCGCTTATCATACCACCCACCATAGGCGCTGCAATTCGGCTCATTACTTCACTACCGGTACCCGTTCCATAAAGCACAGGTAATAAACCAATAACAATAGTAGCCACCGTCATCATGACAGGACGCACACGTAACCCGGCACCTTCAATAATTGCTTGCTGTAACTGAGCTAACGAAAGTGGTTTATCAGCTCGCTTAGCAGTTAAGCACATGTTTTTATATGCCTGATTTAAGTAAACCAGCATAATCACCCCAATCTCCACGGCAACACCGGCCAGTGCAATAAAACCAACCCCTACGGCGACTGAAAAGTTAAAACCTTGAAGGTACATTAGCCATACACCACCTATCATAGCCAATGGCAGTGTGCACATAATAATAGTTACTTCAGCAAAGCTTTTAAAATTAAGATAGAGCAGCACAACAATAATGGCCAAAGTGAGAGGCACTACGTAGGTGAGCTTCTCTTTTGCACGCTGCATATATTCATACTGACCAGCCCATGAAATAGAATACCCCGATGGCAGTATCAAACGCTCATCGAGCACGGCTCTCGCGCTTTCAACATAGCTACCAATGTCTACGCCATCTATATCAATATAAACCCAACCATTTAAACGTGCATTTTCACTTTTAATGCCAGACGGGCCATTTTCAATAAATACATTAGCGACATCTCCAAGTGCAATATGCTGTCCTTGTGGCGTCACAATGGGCATTAACATAAGGGCGTCAGGTGAATCCCTAAAAACTTGCGGATAACGCACGTTAACCGAATAACGAGCCTGCCCTTCTATTGTTTGGGTTACATTTTTACCACCAACTGCCGTTGCTATAACTTGCTGTATATCGCTTATGTTTAAATTATAACGCGCTGCTTTTTCACGGTTTATATCAATTTTTACGTAGCGCCCACCAGCCACGCGTTCAGAGTAAACAGATACAGTGCCTTGAATATCAGCAAGTAGCGTTTCTATTTGCTCACCAATTTTTTGAATTTCACTTAACTGTGGACCTGCCACTTTAATACCTATTGGTGTTTTAATACCGGTTGCCAACATGTCTATGCGTGTTTTAATTGGCATAACCCACGCATTAGTTAAACCAGGAAACGTGACTAATGCATCAAGTTCGGCTTTGAGTTTTTCAAGAGTCATTCCCTCTCGCCACTCGTCTTTGGGCTTTAATTGAATAAACGTTTCAATCATTGTCAGTGGCGCGGGATCGGTGGCTGTTTCAGCTCGCCCGACTTTACCAAAAACTGTTTTAACCTCTGGCACGGTTGCGATTAATTTATCTGTTTGCTGCAAAATCTCTCGAGCTTTAGCTATTGATATACTTGGGTATGTAGTGGGCATATACATTAAATCACCCTCATCAAGTGGCGGAATAAACTCGCTACCTATTTTGTTAAGTGGGTAAAAACCTACCAAGGTCATAACTAAGGCAAATATTAAGGTCGTTTTTGGAAAATTAAGCACCCACCCGAGCAAAGGCCGATAAGCCGCTACAAGCAATCTATTTACGGGATTTTTATTTTCAGGTATTACCTTACCTCTTATAAAATAACCCATCAATACAGGCACTAGAGTGATCGCTAACCCTGCTGAGGCCGCCATTGCATATGTTTTAGTGTAAGCAAGAGGTGAGAACATTCGCCCTTCTTGCGCCTCTAAAATAAATACAGGCAAAAAACTCACGGTAATAATTAATAAACTAAAAAACAGCGCAGGACCTACTTCGCTTGTCGCTTTAATAACGACTTCCCAACGGTTTTGATCAGTCAGAGGCGTTTTTTCCATATGCTTATGCATATTTTCAATCATTACGATGGCGCCATCGGTCATTGCCCCTATGGCAATCGCAATCCCGCCTAAAGACATAATATTAGCGTTAATTCCTTGCCAATACATCACAATAAACGCCGTTAAAATACCCAGCGGTAAGGTAATAATAGCCACCAAAGATGAGCGCACATGAAACAAAAACACAACACACACAAGCGCTACAACAATCAGCTCTTCAACAAGTTTGCTTGTCAGATTACTTATTGCGTTGTTAATTAAGTTTGAACGATCGTAAACAGGAGTAATCTCAACGCCCTCTGGTAATCCTTTTTTAAGCGATTCGAGTTTAGCCTTAACCAGTTCAATGGTTTTTTGTGCATTTTCGCCGTAGCGCATAACAACAATACCACCGGTAGCTTCGCCTTCACCGTTAAGATCACTCACGCCACGGCGCATTTGTGGGCCTAGGCGAATATTTGCGACATCACGTAACTGCAAAGCCGTGCCATTTGCATTAGTACCTAATGGAATAGCCTCTAAATCGGCAACACTTTTTATGTACCCTGTGCTGGTAACCATGTATTCAGCTTCGGCCATTTCAATAACAGAGGCGCCTGTTTCTTGGTTTCCTTGCTGTATTGCAGTTTGAATAAGACTCAACGGAATGCCGTAAGCACGCAGCTTATTAGGATCTACATTTACTTGATACTGCTTAACCATTCCCCCTACAGAGGCTACTTCAGAAACACCCGGCACAGTTTGTAATTCAAACTTTAAAAACCAATCTTGTAAGTCTCGCAATTGGCTAATATCAAGCGTATTTGTGTTATCAATGAGGGCATATAGGTAAACCCAACCAACACCCGTTGCATCAGGTCCAAGCTCTGGCGTTGCACCTTCAGGCAGACGGTTTGCAGCTTGGGTTAGGTATTCTTGCACTCGGCTACGCGCCCAGTACAAATCAGTGCTGTCATCAAAAATAATATAAACATACGAGTCGCCAAAAAATGAAAAGCCTCTTACGGTTTTTGCCCCTGGCACCGATAACATAGCAGTAGTAAGCACATAAGTAACTTGGTCTTGAACCACTTGTGGTGCTTGCCCTGGATACGATGTTTTTACAATAACTTGCACATCAGATAAATCGGGCAAGGCATCTACGGGTGTATTTTTAACGGCAAACACACCACCGCCCACTAAAATTAATGTAAGCAACAATACCAATAACCGGTTATGAACAGACCAGCGAATAACAGCAGTAATCATTTTACTTCCTCGCCCATTGTATGTTGCATTGAGGAGTGATCTATTGCGTCTATATTATTTAAAGCGGTGATCACAAAATCATCATTAATAATACTAAACGTGAAATCAATGGTTTGACCTTTAATAAGCGAGTTAACCTCTATATGCGGTGCCAGAACAAAATTCATTGTTGCTGGACCTCGGTTCCACTTTGGAATAGCTTCACGACTAATATTTACAACTCGATTTGCTGCATCAATTGTATTTATAACGCCATTTACGGTTGCACTTTGAGAGTTGTCATCGTTACTACTATCAGCAGCTGGCATCTCCATTCGCTTAAAGTCTGAAAGCTTACTCGACTCAGAATCTATTAAAAATTGTGCAGAGGTAACCACGCTATCGTTTACCACCACACCTGATAAAATAATCGTTTCATCAACGCTTGTTTGTCCTACTTGTACTTCAACAGATTTAAAGCGCCCTTCGCCTAATGCTATAACTACGCGGTTTTGATGTTGCGTACGAATTACAGCTTCTTTTGGTACTACAAGCTGAGGTTCACTCGCTTTTGTATGAATAGTCACCTGAGCAAACATATTCGCTTTTAGCTTAAGGTCTTTATTTGTAAATCGGAGCCTGACCCGGAGTGTTCTATTTTGAGCATCCAGCGCCGGATAAATATAATCGACCTGTCCTTGCCATATTTTTCCCTTAAAATAATCAAGGGTCATGGTTACCGGTAGGCCAACACTAATAAGCGACGATTGACGTTCAAATATTTCCGCCTCCACCCATACTTCATCAAGTTGAGCAATACTCATCATAGATGTACCCGGCTTTACATAAAAACCTTCTCGCACATTCAGCTCATCAACAATCCCACTTTGACGCGCATAAAAGGTAATATTTTGCATTATTTGCTTATTTTTTTGTAAGCGCTCAATAAATTCAGCAGATACATTTAACGACTCTAAACGTGCCTTTGCAGCACGAATTAGTACATTGTTATTTCTATTTACTGCCAATAAAAACTCTTCTTGTGCATTAACTAGCTGCGGTGAATATAAGGTATACAAAGGTTCGCCGGCGTTTACCTTATCGCCTTGCGCTTTTACATATAAATCCTCAAGCCACCCTTCTACACGAGGGTGAATATGAGTAATTTTATCTTGGTTATATTGCACATAACCCACTGTATTGATGTTACTTTGCAGTGTTTTTAACTGCACCTTAGTGGTTTTCACTCCTAAATTATTAATCACCACTGGCGAAATAGTAATCGCTCCTTTTTCACTTTCACTATTACCAACTTCGTCGTAAACGGGCACTAAATCCATCCCCATAGGAGAGAGGCCTGGAGCGTCACGCCTATAATTGCTGTCCATGGGTGCCACCCAATATAAGGGTTGTTTTACGGCCGGTTTTTCATCAATTATAATTTGCGTAAAAGCAGCCCATAAACCAGCCCCTACAATAGCGGCAATGAATAGTTTCAAATTAGTGTTCATCAGGCTGCTCCTCACGTAGTTCGCCCATAACTTGGGAGTCTAAGCTACTCATATAATAATTTAAGCGTGCAATAATAATGTGTTGATCGACTTGGATGTTAAGCGCGTCAATTTTGGCATTTAACTCACTAATACGTGCTTGCATAACATCAGAAAAGTCACCGTCATCACGCGTATAAGCATTCAAGGTTGCTTGTGATTGCTCAGCCATTTGTACTAATAAAATATTTTGATATAGCGTATTTCGTTTTTGTAACTGGGATAGCTGACTATATTCTTTAAAATACATGCCTTTGAGCTTTTGCAAAGCGACCCTTTTTTGTGTTTTAGTCGCCTCCGTAATAGATATAGCCGATTTAACGTGTTGGTCTTGCCTGTTATCCGTAAATAAAGGGAGATCAATGCTAACCCCCACAGAAAGTAAATCGGCTCTTGATTGGCCTATTGGGGTGTCTGCTCGATAGCCATACCCCACATTAACCCCTATCTGTGGCTTATAACTTTGTTTCGCTAAGCTCACTTGTGTTTGCTTTGCCAACACACTTTGCTCTATAGCAACAATAGCTGGATGAGCCATAAGTAATTGCATAAGTTGACTAAATTCAAGGTTATTAAAATCAGTAAGCGCCACAGGAGGTATAAATTTATCGTCTAAAGATTTTACTAACATTGTTATGGGTAACCATTGCGCTAGCCGGTTTTTAGCACTGTGAAGTTGCTGTTCAAGTATGAGTAGCTTATCTTCTAAGCGGGTAAGCTCTAACTGAGCACGAATAATATCTTGCTGGCGTGTTTTACCCTGCGTACTTGCATAGCTGGCCTCAGTTATTTGAATAAGCTGAGTAAATAACTCTTTGTCTTTCTCAATCAAATTAATACTGTACTGAGCCCTATAAGCATTTAACCAAAACTCAGTAACCATCGCTTTGACTTGAGCCAACCTATCAGCTCGCTGCCATGGATATTGCTTAGACGACTGAAAAAGCGACTTTTGTTTCAGTGATAGACTATCACCGCGGCTAAATTTTTGGCTTAGACTCACTTTAAATTGAGTCATCCCTTCTTGGTCAAACGCATAACCATTTGTTGGTAAGTTCATAAGACCAAGCGTTAGTGTTGGGTCGGGTAAAGTACCCGCCATAATACTTTGCGCCATAATGGCTTGCTCTTGGTGGCGGCTTGCCGATAACCACGGATCATTTGCAAGTGCATAGGTAAGGGCGTGAGATAAGTTTAGCGTACGTACAGAGCTATACTCATCTATTGCGCCAGTCGTTTTTTCTTCTTGGGTATTTGCCGCACTACTGAACAAAGTCAAACAACATAGCACTGCATTTATTTTCAAAGCGTAATTCATCACTTGCTCCATTTAAAAATTAATAAAAAATTTTAAATTGGCAAGAAAGGTGTTTATATCAGCCGCACCTAATACGAAAACTAATCACGTTTTCAAAAGATAAAAATCAGCTTGAGGTTCCATAAAATTTAGACACACCTATCCTGCTATTTAAGCAAACATTGGAGGTCGGTAAAGTGATTTGGGAGAGGTTGTTTGAGCACGCGATTCGCATGTATTAACTTTTTCAGTACTCATAACTGCAATAATCATTAGAATATCAACATTGAGCATTGAGTTAGCGGTACAGCCATTAACGGGACAACTGCATTCATTTTGAGCAGTCGCTTCCTCATCGCAGCAATCCATTTGCATCATGGAATGGTGAGCGCTGTTATTCTCTGCACTACTTTTGTCTAAATGCATGTTAACGTGAACGTTAGACTGATGAGGCATTTCACATTCACTTGCTATAGACGCAAACGACTGACCCACAAACGTGAGCAGTAAAGTAAGCGTAAGTAAAATAGTGTACAAGCGTTGCAAAATAGTACCTCAATCAAAAAAGGGGATTTTAAAGTAACTTATAAACGACTACAAATAATTTAGGGCATGTTTTGTAGTTTGGTTTGGGGTTTAATTAAATAACTGCCAATTACTGTAAATATACAATAGCCACTAAAATACCAAAACCCTTCACCAAATTGTGCATTCATAACAAGCAATTCACCACTTTTACCGTGTGCATTGCCCGCTAAATACGTAACAATTAATGCTATTACAAATACATCAACCATACTCCATTTGCTGAGTGCACAAACAATATTGCCACATACTTGCTTAAGTCTATTCACTGGTAAGCAGCAATACAGTAGCTGTAATAATAGCTTTAAGCTTGGCACCACAACTGAAAAAAGACCAACCAAGGCAGCCACAAGTAAATTATTATTATTTGCTAGGTCTGTGATAGTGCCGTAAATACTTTGCGTTTTGCTATAAGCGCTAATCTCACCGTCTAACTTATCCAGGCCCAACATGTTTGAAAACATCATTAGCATGCTGCGCGTTCGGCCATCGCCCTCTTCAGCTAACATTTCAATCCCCGCTTGAGCAAGTTTTGATTTATCAATATTCCCTTCAATTGTTAACACGGGTTTTGTAATACCCGGAAATAACAAACATAAAGCAATAACTACACTTACAACAGATAAAAAATTACGCATACTTATTCGCTCATAACTTCTATTACATCATCACTATAAAGCATTGACTCTAATATAAAGCTGTATATTTTTTCTATTTCTATCTCTGGGTTAACCAACTTAAGTTGTGTTTCAACCACTGCCCAGTTTTTAGTTTCAATCGCTTTTGCCAGTAATAAGCAATCACCCAGCAAACCGGTTTGCAGTAGCAAAGCATCTGTTATGCTTTTATCTAGCGTAAACTCTTTTACAATAGTTGCTAGCTCAATATCTAATATCGCATCAAGCATCGAAAACAAACCCACTAAGTAACCTTGCTGAGATAAATTTTTGTTTGTTTCAGCTAATATAAGCTCTATTAACCGAGCGCGTACAAGAGCAAATTTAGTCAACTCTGTTGGTTTATCTATTCCTAAATCGCTAACAGCTAATACACGCACAAATTGACGAATTACGTCCTCACCTAAATAAACAACAGCTTGCGATATGGACGTAATAACTAAATTACTATTATTAGAACGTGCATTTGCCAAACGTAAAATTCGCGCCGTTATTCCTACATCTTTAGCTACACGCTGATGAATTTCTTCAAAGCATAACGATTCTTTTGCTATTGCTTTAAGGAGTTCGAAAACGGTAACTTTTGAAGGATCGACCCCACTGTAAGTTAGCATTTCTGGGCGAGCAAAAAAGAATCCCTGAAAATAATCACAGCCTGCATCGCGTAAGTTTATAAACTGATCGTAAGTTTCTATTCGCTCTACTATTATTTTGCAATGAGGGTAGCTTCGTTTAAGCTTTTTAACCCGTATGTTAGTTTTAATAATAGGCTCTTCAGCCTCAATTTTTATATAACTAACAAGGGCGAGTAACGGCTCCCATTTTTCATCGCCGTCATAATCGTCCAGTGCAAATACATAACCCTGACCTTTCAGCGCTTTAATACGACTAGCAACCGCTGCAATGTTTACCGTGCGCTCAACAATTTCAATTACAGTATGTTCAGGGTTTAATAGTTTAGGGAATTCATCCAGTAAGGCGTCTGTAGAAAGATTTACAAAAGCAAGTTGGTGAGCTGTAAGCTTTTCTGCGCCAACTAACATTAAGGTATTAAAAAACAAACGGCTGGTCGCGTGCTCATCGCTAGTGCCTACAGGAAACGCATTATTTGCGGAGTTTCGGTAAAGCAACTCATAAGCAAACACAGCTTTGTCAGCATCAAATATTGGTTGCCTAGCAACATATTGTGTCAACGTAGGTGTTAACGACGGGGTGTCAGACACGTTCAATAGAATTCACCTATAAGTTTGTGCAAAATTAAAGCTAATCTTTTCAGTCTAATCTATGTTAGAGATTAAAAGTATAGTAAATGCATCTTAATCGTTGCAAAATTTTGCAAAGTAAATAAAACTAATAAAAAAGTTCGTAGTACAGGAGCGGGTTTGCTTATTTTAAAGTGGTTATTGATATTATGTTTAGCATTGAGCTCGCTTCCTAATATTGCAGCACAAAGCAACAATACCCTAAAGTACAACATTAGCTCATCTGGAAGTCATTACCCTTTCTACACCAACAATCCTAAACGCCCGGGAGTGTTACCAGAAATCATTGAAAAAGTACTTATTGACGCTAATATCTCTGCTTCTCATGAATCGCTACCTGCAAAGCGAATCACTAAATACCTTAATGAAGGGATTATTGACTTTGATGTGATCTCGCTTGATTGGCTACCTCAAAGTGAAAGAACCAACACCAAATATGTATTTTCTGACCCATTAATTACAGTAACAGAAATGCTTGTAACGCTGCCCGAAAACACAAAAAAATGGCAACATGTGTCCAACATGGAGGGTAAAAATGTAGGCACAGTATTAGGTTATTATTATCACAATGCTGATACATTTAAACGCGTTGATTTTCCCTCGGAAAAAGAACTCATAGAGGCGCTAGTACGAAAAAGAGTAGATGTTGCCATAATAGGTGAGTTGCCAACCTTATATTGGTCACAAAAACTTAATATCAACATTGGTTTTGGTGCTCAATATTCTCATGGTTTTTTGAGAATTCGCCTGCTTAGCAAACATAAGCACTTAATGCCTATCATCAATAAAGTAATAAAAAACCTCCACAGCATTGGTTATATAAACAACATAGCTGAAAAATACATGAAAGAAATACCCATACAAAACTAAGGGATTTATAACACACACCCAGTGCGCTGAGTTATACTATGCAAAAATATTAACCCACCAAAAAAGTAGTCCTATGAGTATTGAAAAAGCCTTAATTGAACGCAGCAATAACCAGTGTGAATTGTGTACAGCTACCAATGACTTATCTGTTTATGAAGTTCCACCTGTAACCGAAACACATTCAGACAAATGCATTTACACTTGCAAAACATGCAAAGAACAAATTGAAAACACCGTCGAAATCACTCCAACGCATTGGCATTGTTTAAATGACAGCATGTGGAGCCAAACACCTGCGGTTCAAGTTGTTGCCTATAGAATGCTATCGCGCTTAGCGCCAGATAACGGTTGGGCACAAGATGCACTAGACATGGTATATCTAGAAGAAGAGACTCTGGCGTGGGCTAATAAAGCACTTGCTGAAGATGACGATGTTAAACATGTCGATAGTAATGGCGTGGTTCTTCAAGCTGGCGATACCGTGACACTTATAAAAGATTTAGATGTAAAAGGCAGTAGCCTTACAGCAAAACGTGGTACTGCGGTGCGTAATATTGGTTTAACCAGTAACCCAGAACACATTGAAGGGCGTGTTGATGGCCAGCGCATTGTCATTTTAACTAAGTTTGTTAAAAAGTAGGCAGCAAATAACTCACACTATCTTCGCTTTTAACTGTGAGTAATAAGTTAGAACAAAAATGCCCAGCAGTGCTGGGCATTTTTGTAAGTAGTGGTTATTCATCAACCAGTTGCTCACACCTATAAAAGCCAGTAGGTTCACTTAACAATGACACTAGCTCAGGCAATACATTATCCATAGTTTGTTTAAGCTTCCATGGCGGATTAATCACTATCATACCTGATGCAGTCATGCCATGAACGTCAGTATCGGCCTCGGTTCCCAGCTCAAATAACTGAATATTTCGCATACCGGAATCAATTAAACCCTGCTCCATATTGTTAATGCGCTCCCGATCAACAACCGGATACCAAATCATATAAGTACCCGTTGCAAATCGTTGATGTGCTTTAATTAATGTTTTTACAACGCGTTCATAATCATCTTTTATTTCGTATGGTGGGTCGATTAATACGCACGCTCTTCGAGACGCAGGTGGTAGTAGCCCTACCAAACCAGTGAACCCGTCTTCACCGCGCACTCGAATAGAGCGCTTACCCTGCATATTACTTTCTAGCAAGACTAAGTCTCTTGGGTGCAATTCAAAAAACCAACCTTTATCTTGACGACGTAAATAATGTTCAGCAATTTTTGGTGAACCCGGATAAAAATCGAGGTCACTCGCATTATTGAACGATTTAATTAGGTCAATGTATTCGTTAAGAGCCTCATGCTCACTTGTGTGCGCCCACAACTTTTCAATACCGTCTTGGTATTCTTGCGTTTTTTGAGCATCAGCTGCTGCGAGTTCAAAAAAGCCTGCGCCAGAGTGCGTATCAATGTAATCTAGCGGCTTATCCTTAACTGTTTGATATTTAAGCACCTCAGCCAATACAAGATGTTTTAGGACATCGGCCGGATTACCCGCATGAAATGAGTGTCTGTAACTAAGCATTATTTATTTTCGCCATACGCAATTTAATATCGCAAGTGAACCATAAGCACTGGGCTTTAGCAACTTGCACTAAGGTCTGTTAACCTTTCAAGGTTAAAGTTTAAGCGACCTGTTTGATATTTAGGCAAAGTAGAGCCTACATAGTGCGGTTATACTTACATGAATTTAAGCCGGTAGAATAACGCGGGAGCAGTTACCGAGTCCATTGAGTTACAAACCTCGCGCCACGATTAAATACCCTCTAGTTTGAACAAACTTTAATCCGCAAAATTCAACAACCTCTTGGATAAAGGGTGTTTAAATGAACCATATATGAACAAAAAAGCACGTTGTATGAATTATCCCTTAACAAAGAAGAAAAATCAGCTAAAACTCGCGTAAATGCTAGTAAATTAATGTACTTTGCTTTACATTTGCAAGACATTAATTACAGTTATATGAGCGCCTTATGGACAACAATACTCTTCAACAACTCGAACAACTGATCGATTCACTTATTGAACGCAATAATCAATTACAAACTGACGTTGCTAGCTTAAAAGAACAAAACAGCAAACTTGCTGATGATAATGAGCTTTTACAACTAGAAGCGCTTGAAAACGAAGAAAAGCAAAAAGATGCCAGCACAACATTAACTGGCTTGCTTGATAAATTACAAAGCGCACAACAGGCTAGCTAATGTCTGAGCTGCAAAACCAGCGGGTCACTGTTGAGTTGCTAGGTAAAGAGCAGCAATTTGCTTGTCCGCAAGGACAAGAAGAGGCATTGATAGCAGCAGCTAAAAATCTAAACGACTTAGTTGAACAAATGAAACAGCGTTCAACCGTTCGAAACGATCAAAAAGCATTGCTTATGGCAGCACTTAATTTAAGCCACGATTTGCTTGAAGCAAAAACACAAGCAACTGTTGAGCAGCAACACCAAGACCAACTTGTTGATAAACTCAGCCAACATTTGGCAAGTGACCCCGAACAAAAAAAATAAAAAAGCGCAACCTGCGCTTTTTGTTTATCATTAGGGTAATAAATGGCCTGCAAGAGATCGCAAATGAAGTACTCCTTACTCACTATTCACTCATCGTTAAAATATACACTCCTGATGATAGGTTTACTTTTTGCCACAGCCAATTCAAATGCAGCTATTAGCTGGCAAACTATTAATAACAATATCCAATTTTTAAAACAACAGGACGATTTACGCTTTTACGACTCAAACCAAGTTTTGATTGAAGGCGCTGAATGCGCCCTACTTGTTGATACCAGCGGGAATTTTGCCGGTGTTGAACAACTAGTTGTTGAACTAAAAAAACGTCTTAAAACGCCTCTTTGTTATTTAGTTGCAACTCATTATCACGACGATCACTTACTGGGCATGGCGGTGGTTCAACACTACTATCCAAACGCTAAACTCATTACCCACCAGCAAGTGAGCGCTGATTTTAAAACCTATCAAAAAGCCTACATCAATAAACTCGACAGCTATGAAAAAAGCATTGAACTGAGTTATCAGCGTTTAGCTTCAATTCCCAAAGAAGAACAAACAGCATGGCGAGAAAAGCTAGAACTGGCTAAAGCACGACTTTTTCGCTGGCGCGAATATAAGCTTAATCCACCAAAAATAGCATTAGCAGTAAGTAAAACGCTTAATTTAGGGAACTTTGAGATAAATATCACACCACACAAAGCGCATACTACGGGTGATTTAACCATTACTACAAACAATGGGAGCACGTTAATTGGTGGTGATATTGTTGATTGGCTGCCTTACCCAGGCCACGGTGAACTTAAAAGCTGGCAAACGTTGCTTAAACAATACATAAGTAATGAAAAGCTATCACTCATTATACCAGGCCATGGTGATACTCTAAATAAACAACAACTAAAGCAACCACTGGCATTCTTAAATGCCCTGACTGAACACGTCAAAAGTAATCAAAACCTAACAACTGAAGCACTCATAGAATCTTTTCCACAAAATGTGCTCGCTCCTTATCAACAAGACACGCTAAACCAAAAGTCGAGCCAGTTTTTTTTACAAGCAGGACTCAATCGCGCTAAAAGCTCACAATAACCCAACACAACGGATTGTGTTAAAATAATAAAAGGAATTTATTCAAGTGATCACTATGCGCAGTTTGATATTATGCTTTTTAGTACTTTTTTTGTTTGGTTGTGAATTAACTGAGCAAAAGCAGGCAGAGGCACCTCAAATATTTACTCATTTTGAGCCTGATTACGCTAATCACCAAAACGTAGATGAACCGATACCCCAAAAGCAACAAGCACTGCTTATTGAAGAACAAAGCACGCCACTAAAGGTTAAAAATAGAGTCGTAAAAAAGCGCCCACCAAAAACGACTGATTTATGGGTGCACATTGCTAACAACTTACACTTTACGGTTTATCAAAATCGGGCTTTAAAAAAACGCATTAAGTGGTATCTAAAACAGCCTAAATACCTAACCACGGTAAGTAAGCGTGCAGCACCCTATTTATACCACATTGTAAAAAAAATAGAGCAAAGAAACCTCCCTATGGAAATAGCGTTACTGCCTTTTGTGGAAAGTGACTTTAGACCTACAGCTGCCTCATCGCAGCAAGCTGTTGGCGTATGGCAACTTGTCGGTGCAACTGCGTATCACTTTGGTATAAAGTCAGATCAATGGTACGACGGACGCCAAGATGTACTTGCTTCAACCGATGCCGCGCTGGATTATCTGAGTTATTTACATAAACGCTTTAATGGTAACTGGCTACATGCATTAGCCGCCTACAATAGCGGTGAAGGACGCGTAAAGCGGGCCATAGAGAAAAATACAAAACGAGGAAAAAGCACTGACTTTTGGTCGCTAAGCTTGCCAAAAGAAACTGCTGATTACGTACCAAAATTACTCGCTTTAAGTTATTTAGTTAAGCATCCACAAAAAGGCATGAAGCAACCAAAACTTGCTTATAAACCACTCACCACACAAATGAATATAGGTCAGCAATTCGATTTTTCGGTTATTGCTAAGCTGTCTGGAATTGGCTCAAAGCAGTTACATGCAATTAACCAAGGGTATTTAAAAAATCAAAGTTCGCCAAACGGACCACATACCTTACTACTGCCAATAGGCCAAGAGGCACTTTTAAAAAGTCAGTTTTTTAAATCTAACTTTGCTGGTGAATACATAGTAAAGCAAAACGATACACTTTATGGCATTGCAAAGCGTTATAGTATGTCGGTCAAAGCGCTTAAACAGCTTAATAACAAAGCCAATAACTTTATTGGTATAGGCGAAAAGTTATTGGTTGGGCAACCCAAAACCTTACCAAGCTCTTTAACCATAGATTACAAAATAAGCCCTTATTTAGAACCTCAAGAAGATATTGTTATCCCAACAATAGAAATAGACTACACCGTAAAAACTGGAGATAGCCTGTGGAGTATTAGCCAACTTTACGACGTACCACATAGCGATTTAGCTAAGTGGAATAAATTATCAGCCTCAAGTATTTTAAAGCCCGGCAGTCAGCTAGTACTTTTTATTCCTCAAGCTGAAAAACCTAAAGCCAAGCCAATCAAAAAAGACCTACTGCTTGATCTGCAAAAAACACTAAATCAACCACGTTAAGTTTATAAACCAATCTATTTCGCGTAAAATCACGCCCTAACATAGTTATTATTGAAAGAGATCAGCATGCAAATTAGTAAAAATTCGGCAGTAGAGTTTCACTACACACTCAGTGAAGCAGGTGAGCAAATTGAAAGTAGTGTAAATGATGCACCACTTAGCTACATCCATGGTAGCGAAGGCATGCTTGCGGGTTTAGAAAAAGCCCTTGAAGATAAAAGTGCCGGCGATAAATTTAGTGTAACACTTGAACCAAGTGAATCTTATGGTGAGCGTGTTGATGACTTAATTCAACGCATTCCACTAAAGCATTTACAAGGCGATGTTAAAGTGTGGAAACCAGGTATGACCGCAATGGTTCAATCTAACCAAGGCCGTCATCAAGTGACTATTGTTAAAGTTGGTCGTTTTAATGCCGATTGTGACCTAAATCACCCATTTGCAGGTAAAACTCTGACATTTGATGTTGAAGTTGTATCGGTACGCGAAGCAACCAGCGAAGAGATTTCGCATGGCCATGTTCACGCTGAAGGCGGTTGTGGCCACGCTCACTAATTAGCGAAAAAGGAACAAGTATGTCAAAAGTTGCAATTGTAACAGGTGGTACAAAAGGGATTGGCCTAGCGGTAGTAAAACGCTTACTAACCAGTGGCTATGAGGTACATAACCTTGATATCACACCAAGCGATGTAGGTGTTTTTCATCATTGCGATGTAAGTGATGTAGAAGCTGTCCGCCGCTCAATAAGCGTGATACATGAACAATCTCAACGTATTGACGTACTGGTTTCTAATGCTGGAAAACACTTAAGCGCAAATATAGAAAGCACCGATGAGCAAACGCTCGATGCGCTATTTGCGCTTAATGTAAAAGGCGCCTATGCGGCGGTACAAAGCGTACTCCCAACGATGAAGGCAAATAATGCGGGTTCTATTATATTAATAGCATCCGACCAAGCATTAATTGCCAAGCAAAATTCATTTGCCTACAACCTCACTAAACATGCCCTCGCCTCAATGGCAAAAACTACAGCACTTGATTATGCACACTTTAATATTCGTGCTAATGCAGTGTGTCCAGGCACCATTGAAACCCCTTTATTTCATAACGCAATAGACGCTTACTGCAAAAAAAGTGGTGCAAACAAAGCCGATATAGTGGCAGAAGAAGCCAGCCTTCAACCGCTAAACCGATTAGGTCAAGCCGATGATGTAGCCGCTCTTGTGAGTTTTTTAGCAAGTGACGATGCAAGCTTTATTACTGGCAGCTTACAAAGTATTGATGGCGGCTATACAGCCCAATGAGTACAAATATAATTGACCCGCATGTTCATTTTTTTAATTTACTTGATGGTCAATACACTTGGCTACAAGGAAGCAATCCTCCTGCGTGGCCCAATTTAGAGAAAATAAAACGGCCTATTAGCGCACAACAACTTGCCAACAGTACCGATTTTAAATTAAAAGGCCTTGTTCACATAGAAGCGGGCTTTGATAACTCAGCCCCAATTAAGGAGCTAAATTGGCTAAGCAAGCATTTAAGTGGAATGCCATTTAAAGCTATTAGCTTTAACCAAATAGATGCGCCTGCTGAGCAATTTAGTAATGCACTAAATGCGCTTGCTCATTCAAGCTTATGTGGCATTAGAGATATAACCGAAGGAGATGACGCAGTAAGGCTAAAAAGCCCTCGTTGTATTCATAATCTTGATTTATTAGCAGCAAACAAATTGCATTTTGAAGCACAATTTGAGTTACACAATATTAGTGTGGCCAATCATATTGCTCACTGTGCAAAACAATTACCTCACCTACAAATTATTCTTAACCATACAGGGTTGCCTGATGATTTGATCTCTTGGCAAAAAGGCGTTGAACTACTTGCCCAATATAGCAATATTGCTATTAAGTTTTCTGGCTTTGAATTATTAGACCTGACACAAGCACAACAAGAAGCCTGCTTTAAGTGGCTTTTACAACATTTTGGCGAACAGCGTATTATGTTTGCTAGTAACTTTCCGGTATGCCAAATAAACACGCATTACAATGCCCTATGGCATCAGCATTATGCGTTATGTAATAGCCATAGCCTTTGGCATAAGCTCAGCTACGCAAATGCAAAGCACTACTACCAAGTGTAAGTAAAAGTCGTTATATTTAAATTTTATTATGCTTAAAATGGCGTAGGTTTTATGAAAAACACATTATTCATTTCGAGCTTAGCCTTGTGCACTTTATTAAGTGGCTGTGTATCGCAACACGCTGAACCCACTCCAAAATTACAACATGCATTACTTTTAGTGCCTAATCAAAGCGCAGTTAACAAAATAATCAATACCCTTATGAATATGCAAAATATAACGTTAGATGACGATGTATTTACAATAAACAGTGTGGTTACGCTGAGTAATTTAAACGAAAATAACATAATAAAAAGTCATCAGCTAAATCCACCCGACCAATTTGAACTGATGATAAAGAACAAACAATGCTTTATACGCCACGTAGATAGCAAAGCAACTCAAGAGCTCAAAGGTGTTGAGTGCGTAATTAACGAATGACCTTAATTCTGCTAATAAAAAGCCGATAAGTGAATAGTCACTTACCGGCTGTTGTAATAACAACATTAGTTATTATTTTATTTCTACACGTTGCGACCGCATTACAATCTCATCGTTTAACTCAATACCCAAACCTGGCTCTTCAGATACTTCAAAAAAACCATTTTTAGGTTGTGGGTCTTGTAGACACAACTCGCGGTTCCACTTTTTAATTGCGTACGTGTGATGCTCATGAATTAAAAAGTTAGGAATAGCAGTTTCCAGATGCAGTGATGCAGCCGTTGCAACTGGCCCACCACATACGTGCGCCTGAATGCGTACATCAAAAATATCAGCGTAATCACATACCTTTTTAGTTTCAGTAAAACCACCACATAAACCGATATCGGGCTGAAGTACGTCAATACTCTGATCTTCTAAATAAGGACGAACCCCCCAGCGATTATACAAGCGCTCACCACCTGCAATTGGCACATTCACTTTATCTGCTACTTTGGCATGCAATGAGTGATTTAAGTAGTTCACAGGCTCTTCAAAGTACATACAATCAAACTCTTCGGCTATTTCACCAATTTGAATTGCAGATGTAGCACCCGGTAAACTATGGCATTCAAAAATAATATCCACTTCATCACCCACAGCTTCACGAATAGCTTGCATACGCGCGCGATACAACTTCATTTCTGGGCGTGAAATAATATTAGTTCGGTCGTAATAGGTATTACCGTCTTTATCGTATTGAATTGGATCTACCTTTACTGCATCGTAACCCTCAGCTATGGCTTTTAATGCTGCCTCTGCATATTCTTGTGGCTGAACGAGCGCTTTAAATTCGCTATCCCAGTCAAACTGCAGTTGCGATGCATAAGTACGAAGCTTGTCGTTAACTTTACCACCAAGTAGTTGATATACCGGTAACCCAAGTGCCTTACCTTTAATATCCCAAAGCGCAGTATCAATAGCACTCATTGCAGCGTACACAACGGGTCCACCACCTAAGCCCCAAAAGCTTTCTCGTAACATGCGAGACCATAGCTTTTCTGTCTGAAACGGGTCGTGCCCAATTAAAAAAGCATCTGCCATTTCTTTAATCATGGCGGCGGCTGCGCTATGACCTAAATCATAAGCAAGACCCGCCTCACCAACACCACTAATGCCCTCATCAGTATGAATGCGAACGAATACGGGTGTCCATGCTGGGCGCTCTGGACAATGAATATCAAATACTTCTACGCGATTTACCTTCATAAAAATTCCTTATTAACCTGTTAAGGTTATTTTGCAAAACTGGGATCAAGCCGATACGCTTTACGCAGCATAGCAGGCCAAGCAAGCTGGCCTCCGGTGCTGCCGCTATGAACCACATTAGCTTGATTATAAATATTGTCGATTATTGGTTGAGGCACGGGAATGACCTCTTGCGAACTAGCTTGCAGCGCTAATTGTATTTCGCAGGCGCGCTGTAAGTCGTAAAAACGCATAAACGCATCGCCTACAGTAGGGCCTACAGTTAACCCACCATGGTTAACTAATAACATGTGATTGGTTGAGCCTAGGTCATCCTGGAGGACTTTGCGCTCATCATCATTAACTGCGAGGCCTTCGTAACCGTGATATGAAAGCGACGGTAATGAAAACATAGAATACTGACTTAATGGTAATAAGCCATTTTTTTGCGTAGCCACAGCAATGGTTTCTTTGGTGTGCAGGTGAATAACGCAATGCGCATCTTCTCTTACTTCGTGTATTGCACTATGAATAGTAAAACCAGCAGGATTAATGCTAAAGGGAGTGTCGTCGATTATATTCCCGTTTAAGTCTACCTTAACCAAGTTTGACGCGGTTACTTCGTCAAATGTTAATCCAAAAGCATTAACAAGATAATAGTCAGTGCCCGGCAAGCGCGCTGATAAATGCGTATAAATTAAATCTCCCCAGCGAAAGTGATCCACTAGCCGGTAACAGGCAGCAAGGTCGACACGAAGTTGCCACTCTTGAGCAGATACTTTATTTTTTAAATCGAGTTGGGGTAAATCAAACATAGTAAGCCTTTTAAAATACACACATAACAAGTGTAAATAGATGTTTAGAAGTCTAAAACACTCTGTTCTTTATAGCAATCTACAAACAAAAACAGCCACACGTGTGTGGCTGTTTTTAAAGGACGAATAACTGCTTTGAGTTATTTTACTTTAGATAAGTAGTCTGCAATAGCTTCAAACTCTTCGTCTGTTACTGTAGCAACCATTGCTTTCATCGCCATAGACATACCATTATTACGCGCACCCGACTTAATGTCTTTCATTTGCGCAACTAGGTAATCTTTGTTTTGGCCATTAAGTTTAGGGTACATACCCATAATTGGTGCTTTACCATCTGCACCATGGCAGGTTTGACAATTTTTTGCAGTGTAAAGAGCGGCGCCATCGGCGGCAGCTGCATTAAACGAGAAACTTGCGGCTAAACTAATGCCCGCGCCTAGTATTAGTGTTTTCATCTTGCTCATTGTATTTACTCTTCTTTTTTGACGGTTAGAAAAAACTGTTCAATTGATTGTAGTCAACAATCAAATAAAAAGCATACGTTAGAAACGATGCTAGACGATCAACTTAATCCTACACTGCTAGCTCGTTTTATGCTCATAATTAGTTTAGCAAATAAATATGAGCAGACGCTTAACTGACTGTTACCATACTAAATCGTCTGGCACTTCAAAATCTGCGTACGGATCGTCTTCATCTTTTGGTTTATTTTCAGCTTCAACATGAAAAACAATGTATTTTTCGTCAACTTCAGCCACCTTGCGAGCGGGTTCGTCTTCTAATACATAAAACTGCCCTTCTAGGACACAAATTGCTAGACGACCACCCGACAATGCTTTTTGAGTGTTTTCATTCACTTCAATACTTTTAACTTTTTTGTCGTAAGTAAAATTAAAGGTTCGCTCACCACGAATAGCATCTTGGTTGTTGTGCTCTAAAATTTGTTTAACGCGCGCTTCTTGCTCACGCTGTTTAAGGCTAACTTGGCGAACTTGGTTAAGCTCTTCTGCTTTTTTCTGCTGCTCAAGTTTAGTTTGTTGAATATGCTTTTGCAGATCACTAGGGTTACTTGTCGCGCCCTTTTTTTGTTTTTTTTGTTGCTTACGTTTTTCTGATTTAGCAACTTTAGCTTTATGCGATGTTGTTAATCCTGCTTGAAGCAATTGGTCTTGTAATGAACCCATGGCATTGTTCCAGTAAAAACTAATATTACGCTCATTTTAATCATCAACGCGTTTAAATAACAGTGCTATTGGTATTAATCTAACAAACTCCTTCATACTAAGCATGATATAAAGCAATAATCGTACTTTTAATTATCAATTAGAGTTAACTTTCAATACAATTAAGTAGCCAACTAGCTAACTCATAAGCCAAATAATGCGCTTAACCCATCTACTTGCTTGCTCCATTGTTATATTTTTTGTGCTTTATGCACCTCAACCGTTACTGAACTTATTTGCGAGTGAATATAATGTATCGCCTGCCGTTGCTGGTAGTCTTATGACGGCAACCATGCTGCCACTCGCTATTGCACCATTAGTATACGGCTTGTTTTTAGCTAAACAGAATCCTTTAAAAATACTTCGTATTGCAATGATAGTACTGAGCTTTAGCTGCTTACTATTTATATGGGTGCCAAGTTTTGAGCTCTTACTGTTAGTAAGGTTTTTACAAGGCCTTACTCTTCCCGCAGCATTAACCGCCATGACCAGTTTCATAGGGATAAGCTTTAGCGCTGATACACTTCAAAAAAATATGACACTCTATATAGGCAGCAGTATTGCAGGTGGTTACTTTGGAAGAGTGCTTGCTGCACTGTTTAGTGACTTATGGCATTGGCAAAGCTTTTATTACTTAATTGCTTTTATGCTTGTTTTTTTAGCCATATTAATAAAGCCCCAGAAATTCAATAACATTAGCCCCCATGCCCCAAAATCACCTCTAGATTACATCAAACAACTTAAGAAAGGTCCTGTCTTAAAAGTTTACAGCGCTGTGTTTTGTATGTTTTTTTGTTTTGCTGCTTTACTTAATTATTTGCCTTTTATACTGCAAAAAACATTTTTAATTACCAACACTCGTGATATTGGATTAGTTTATAGCGGCTATTTAATTGGTGCTTTGGCATCTATTGCGACGCCTTGGTTACTGAAAAAAGCACCTTCAGCTTGGCACGTATTAGCGGCGACTTTCATTTTTTATAGCCTTAGTATTGTTACGCTAATAAGCCAACAGCTAAGCGTATTTTTAACTGCATTTACGCTATTTTGTGCGGCTATGTTTATTATTCATTCAACCGCAGCTCCACTGGTCAATCAAATAAGTAAAGCACCACCAAGCGTGACAAACGGAGGGTATGTCTCGTTTTATTACAGTGGCGGGGCGAGTGGCTCGCTATTACCGGGTTTAGTTTATCAACAGTACGGACAAACGGCATTTATGTTTACCTTACTTGTTGTTTGTTTGTGCGGCTTTTTTCTTATTACCTGGGCTTACCTTGACGGTAAAAACATGACGCGCGGTTGATGACTCGTATAATTAAAAAAGGTTTCTAGGTCTGATTTACTCAAAATCCATGTAAGCGTATTTTCAAAGGGGTGGCAGTGAAATAACTCACCAAACCAAATATCTTGATCTAACCATACTGTTACCGCATTTTGTTTATCGTTTAGTAGCGCAAGCATTGATACACATCCTGGTGCAACTTTTAAATAGGTTGCTAAACGTTCGCTTGAAGCAAACCCTAAACGCGACAAACCTTGCTGTTTAGAGAGCGCTTTTAGGTCCAACTGCTTATTGTGAGCTGTAATTACTAAAAAGTGACGTTTACCTTCGTTATCACGCAAAAATAAATTTTTTAAACGGGTACCTGGGCGTTCAAGCAGTAATTCATCCGCTGCTAAGCTAGTATGTAAAGGTGGGTGTTCGATAACATCGTAATTAATATTTAAATGCGCTAAACACGCCTCTAATTTTGTTTTGTCCGCTAACATAATTACAAACAACGCCCTCTTAATTGCACGCTTAGATCTCGCCACAGAACGTCTGTTATTTCATGATTATTAGCGCAGTATTCACGCATTGTAAGCTCTTGCTTTAATAATTCAACGGCCTGGTCTTCTAATTTTAGTTTTAACACACTCGACTCTTCAAAGTGTTCTTGCTCAATATATTCCTTAACTTCACTGCGAGAAGGTCTGTTATTACGTCCACGATCGAGATTAAAGTTCTCACGGTGCTTAGCTTTAACCGATACAACATAAGCAAATACATTATTTCCTTGCTCATCTTGTTTTTCAAAAAACTGTTTGTTGTTTATTTCAAAAGGCGGCTCTTCATTTGATGCACAACCCGAAAGTAAAACCATCAGTACCAAAACGCTTTTTTTCATTATTTTCTGTCGTTTTAATGAGTAATTAAGCCGAGTCTATCAAAAATTCATCTAAACAGTGAAAATTAGCGAAAAAATACTTGACCAAATTTATAAAAAAACTTAAAGTTCGTCCCGCTTGGAACTCAGCAGCCAAGCGTTTATGTTATACATAAACTAGGAATGTGGGGCTATAGCTCAGCTGGGAGAGCGCCTGCCTTGCACGCAGGAGGTCAGCAGTTCGATCCTGCTTAGCTCCACCACTTTCCTACTCCTTCCTTAAATGTATTCTTTACTTCAAAAACACCCTAATTCATTCATTTTATTTTGTTTTTCATTTATCTCTATTATCTTGAGTCTTTATCAATTATTAGCTATACATACTTGTATATCTATTAATGCCTTAGGTAAATCATGGACTCTCCAAAACGCTCAACACTTAAAAAGCTTGCAGCTATAGGCTTAACTGCAGGCGCTATAACGCATGTTCCTTATGTTTTTGCTCGTAACAAGGTCACAATAAGAGTGCTTGGCACACATGTAACCTTACAGGACGCAATTCGTAAGCAAGCCATGAGTGATTTAGGCATTAATATTGAATTTACGCCCGCTGGTAGTGCCGCTGTTTTGCAAAGAGCCTCAATGGACCCCAGCTCATTTGATTTATACGAGCAGTGGTCAAACAGTATTAATGTGTTGTGGAATGCAGGCTCAATACAACCCATAGAAAAAAAACGCCTTACTTATTTTAACGAAATAAATAGCCTTACAAAAACAGGAAAGTTATCAGAAGATGCCAATATTGGTGCAGGTGACGCTCCCTTTAAAATATTAAACGTACAACCCGATGGCACACTCAGTGAGCAAGAAAGCGACTTAATAAGCTTTTTACCCTACGTGCACAATGTAGACTCCTTTGGTTATAACACTAAATTTATTAAACCCGGAATTGCCTATGAAACTGAAAGTTGGGGATGGTTACTGGATGAGCAACACAGAGGAAAAGTAGGTATTGTAAATGCACCAACTATTGGTTTATTTGACTTAGCGCTTGCTGCTAAAGCTAAAGGGCTTGTGAAAATTAACAATATAGGGGCAATGACTCGTATTGAATTGGATAACTTATTTAAGGTACTACTTGAGCTCAAACGCCAAGGCCATTTTAGCGGTTATTGGAACTCAGTGCCTGAATCTGTTCAGTATATGAAAGATGAACGCGTTCATATTGAAAGCATGTTTTCTCCTGCAGTATCTGCGCTAAATGGCCAAGGCATAAATGTGCGCTTTGCTGCTCCTAAAGAAGGTTACAGAGGCTGGCATGGTGTAATGTGCTTGTCGTCACAAACGCATGATAGTGTGAAAGATGCTTCTTACGATTATATGAATTGGTGGTTATCTGGCTGGCCAGGTGCATTTATTGCTCGCCAAGGTTATTACATAAGCAATCCGCAGCGTTCTAAACCATTACTTTCACAGAATGAATGGGACTATTGGTATGACGGCAAAATCGCAAACACTGATTTACTAGAAACAAATGGTAATATTGCGGTTAGAAAAGGCGAACAAAGAAATGGTGGAAGTTACACTAAACGCTTCAGTAATGTTGCAGTATGGAATACCGTTATGCCAACCTACGACTACAGTTTACAAAAGTGGTATGAGTTGATAAGTCGATAATGCGCTCTATTAAGTCAAAAATAATTGCGACCTTAGCTGTATTAGCTGGACTGCTTTTTATACAAAGCTATTTATTTAATCACTTACAAAAATCGTTAACCAGCTTACAAAGCATTCAAAACAATGCAATTAGCCAAAGTGAGGCTGTAGTAAAACTAGAAAGAGATGTAATGGCCTTACAAAGCCATGCCGTTGCATTTATTGATAAAGCTAACAAAAATAATATTACTAAGTTTAAAACATATCTAGACCAAGCCAATATTCATTTAGAGCAATTAACATTAAATACGCTAGACAAAACCCCAGAATATAAAAATATGCTTGCCCGCCTCAGCGAGCATCTAGCAAACTATGAAACAACATTTGAAAAAGTAGTTATTAACAGACAAAAGCGCGAGCAAATATACTCATCTGGATTTAAACAGCCCATTGAAGAGCTGCAAAAAAAGGTAATAGCACTTGAGTCAGTATCAAACAATGATAAAAAAATTCTATACAATGATATTTTACTAACCATTAGTAACCTTAAGCATGCAGCTGTCAGCTACCTTTATAAACCTAATTTTGATGAAGCTCAAAATGTGAAGCAAAATCTAGCGTTTTTGCACACAAAAATTAACCGTATGTCAGCTATTAATGACTCCTTGCTTGATAAAACAATTAATCTTAAAAAAACACATAACCAACTAATACTGCTAACACGTAGTTACACCTACTCTGTGAATGTTGTGCTGACAGGGATCGAAAACGAACTTTTATACCTAACTAATAAAATTAAAAGCGCTGAAGAAAAAAAATTAAATTTGGTTAAGTCGCAATTTAATAGTGAATTAACGAAAAAAACCAAGCAAAGCAGCCTATTTACCTTTCTAATTCTGATTATTATTTTGCTGCTTTGTTATTTTATTGTTGCTTTTGTTATTAAACCCCTATCACAGCTTACCTTGCTACTTAATAGTATGAATGAAGGTGAGCCAATTACACTAAAAAATAAGCATACAAAGCTGAGCGAAATTGCATCTGTGTTAAAAGCGGCTAATACACTTTATTTAAAAAGTGAGGAAACGAAGCAATTACTTGATGAAACACGCGCTTTAAATGTAAAAATGGAAGCCATGAATACAGAGCTTACTCAAGCAATAGAGGAAACAAACAAGGCTAATAAAACAAAAATCGACTTTGTGGCAAATATGAGCCATGAACTTCGCACACCAATGAACGGCATATTGGGTATGCTTCAACTCTTACAAAGTAGTGAAATGCCCGCAAAGCAGGAGCAATACGCTAAAAAAGCGTTTTCCAGCGCGCAAAGTTTACTGCAAGTTTTAAACAATATTTTAGACTTTTCAAAACTCGACTCTAATAACGTCAAACTTGAGAAAATCCCTTTCACACTCGATACGATCGTATCTAACGTTGAAGATTTATTTTCGATTAATGCACAACAAAAAGGACTAGCTCTAAATTGTGTTGTGCATGCCGACAGACACCTGACTCTGTTGGGCGATCCTATACAGCTAAATCAAATAATTAATAATTGCATTGGTAATGCCATTAAGTTTACCGATAAGGGTGAGGTGTCATTAACCATAGAAGTCATTTTTCAAAAAGAAAACAAAGTACAGTTGCGCTTTAGCATTAGTGATACCGGAATTGGTATGACGCAAGCCCAATCTGATAGGGTGTTTGAATCATTTGCTCAAGGCGACTCAAGTACAACAAGAAAGTACGGAGGCACAGGGCTTGGCCTAACGATTAGCAAACAGCTAACCAAATTATTAGGTGGTGACATACAAGTAAAAAGCGAACTTGGCAAAGGAAGTGAGTTTTTATTTACTCTTCCATTCACCATTGCAGAACAGCAATTAATTAATAACACTGCTAGCAAAAATAACCCTTTACCTGCAAAGGTAGTACTGCCAAAACTAACTGATTTTAAAGCACTTGTTGTGGACGATAACAAACTTAACCAAGAAATAACCTCTGCAATGCTAGGTAAATTTGACCTTAATACAACAATTGCAAACGATGGGCTAGACGCTATAGATAAAGTATCAGCTCAACATTTTGATATTGTATTTATGGATATACAAATGCCCCATATGGACGGCCTTGAAGCCACTAAACAACTAAGAGCTAAAGGCTACAGTATGCCTATTATTGCTTTAAGTGCTGCTGTAGAGCCCAGAGATAAAAAAGCAGCCGCTGATGCAGGTATGGATGACTTTTTGGTTAAACCCATTGTATTTGACGCGCTTTACGAAAGCTTAGATAAACACCTAAAAAGTAGAGATAATTTGCAAACAATAAATTTAGTAAAAGCAAAGCAAAACGTTGATAACAATGAAACCTTACTCGTGACATTGCTTACTCGGTTTATAGATGGTAATAATAACTTTTCAGCGAAGGCTGATTTATTAATAAACAATAATGATGTTGCTACTTTAAAGCGAACGGTGCATACACTGAAGGGGTTAGCGGGTACATTAGGGCTAGAGAAGCTGCAAAAGTGTGCATTAGAGACTGAAAAAGCACTACTTGAGGAAAGTTCGCTTAATATAGATTTATTAAAAGAAAATTTGGCAGCAACGCTTTTTTCTATTAAAGAATTATTAGCGACACTCAATTTGGAAAATATAGAGCCGAAACGACACAATCTCGAAGATGAGCTGGTAGTGATAAATGAGATTCACTCACTAGCATTAGCGTCTCGTCCTATCCCTAACGACCTAAAAAGGCATTTAGAAGCGAATAGCTATGATACTGAACACGGCTTATCAAAACTAATAGAGGCGATTAATAGTTTCGACTATCCGTCTGTAATTTCGATTATTGAAACATATAAAGCAGACACAAAGCATTAATGATTGAGCGATTCAGAATTTAAATACTATGTAAAAAGGATTAACAGTGCATTTAACTCATTCCACCATAAATAAAAGTGAACAAAAAGCGCAGCGACAAAAGCCTTTAATTCTAATTGTTGATGACGAACCAAGTAACTTACATATTTTGGTAGAAGGGCTTTCAACCGACTACGATGTTCGAATATCGACAAGTGGAGAGCAAACTCTAACGTTTATTGAGTCTACCCGTCCAGATTTAATTTTACTCGACATAATGATGCCGGGAATGAATGGTTATGAAGTGTGCACTATACTAAAAGGGAAACCCAAAACAAAAGGCATTCCCATCATCTTTGTTACGGCGCTTACAGAAGAAGAGTCTGAAGAAAAAGGCTTTGCTATGGGCGCCATAGATTATATTCACAAGCCTTATAAATTAGCCTTGGTCAGAGCTCGCATTCGTACACATATAACAGCGCAAGGTATGCTAGACCGATTAATAGAGAAAAACTTTGACCTACATGACAAGCTGCTTGAAATAGAATCTTTAGCAATGGAGCTGGATGTTAGAGAAAAAGAATTAAAGCAGTTATCATCTAAACATCAACTCTTTTTTCACGCACTAACGAGTACAGCTGACGGTGTTGTGATAACTAACAGTACAGGCAAAATAATCGCGGTTAATCCTTCTTTTTGCCGCATCACGGGTTACGATGAAGCTAATTCGTTAAATATGCATATTCACGATATCAAACAAAATAACCAGCCAAATATAAACTTTGAACAAGTATGGCAACACGCAAGTGAAGCCGGCTACTGGAGTGGTGAGTTAGTTACCCGACGCAAAAGTGGTGAGTTATACCCAGAATTGCTAACGTTGAGCCTTGTAAAAAATGAACACGATACCAACGATCACTACATCGGTGTATTTAGCGATATATCAAGCCTAAAAGTGACCCAGGAGCGAATAGATTACTTAACTTGGCATGACGAATTAACCGCCCTACCTAACCGTAACAGCTTCTTAAAGCAGTTAGAGCAGCAATTACAAAGCTGTTCCACTGACAAAAATTTTGCCTATATTTTTATTATCGATGTAGATGGGTTTCACTCGTTTAATGATGGAATGGGCCTGCTAGCCGGTGACCATGTCCTAAAAGAACTAACTAAGCGTATCCATACAAATACTGATAATAATGATATTATTGCTCGCTTGGGAAGCGATGCCTTTGCAACGTTGTCTGTCCTAGATAAAGGCATTGGCAGAGCAAGAGCCCAAATTATTGCAGAGAAAAAAGCACAAAAAATTCTTACATCCGTAAGACTGCCTTTTTTTGTTGATTTAAAGGAAGTTAGCCTAACAGTAAGTATTGGTATGTACATATTCCCGCAACATGGGCAATGGGAAAGCGCTATCGAGACTATCAGAAACTGTGAAGCTGCCTGCTATAAAGCAAAAGAGAAAGGGGGCAACCGAGTTACATTTTTTGACACCTCATTTGGTGAACAAGCAAAAAGACGTTTCGAAATTGAGCAAGACCTACGTAAAGCAATCGCTTATAACGAGTTATCACTTCATTTACAGTCTCAATATGATAGTGATCAAATTTTAAAAGGAGCTGAGGTTTTACTTCGTTGGCAACACACGACAAAAGGCTTTATTAGCCCCAGTGAGTTTATTTCTATTGCGGAAGAGTCTGACGTTATTTATGACTTAGATTGCTGGGTATGTGAAAATGCCTTAAAAACATTAGCTAAGATTAATCAAACACACCCTCACTTAAGTTTATCAATAAACATAAGTGGTCGACATTTCCATGAGCCACGCTTTTTAGCCTTTTTAGTTGAACAGCTAACAATTAATAATGTTATTGCGTCGCAACTCACTATAGAGATTATTGAAGGTACGCTACTAAATAATATGGACTCTGCTATTGAAGCTGTGCATAACCTCAAAAAGTTGGGTGTAAAAGTATCAATTGATGACTTTGGAACTGGCTATTCAAGCCTCACATATTTAAAGCAATTACCAATTCAAGAGCTTAAAATAGACCGTTCTTTTGTGCTCGAAGCGCCAACAAATAAAAATGACAAACTAATAATAGATATGATTGTGAGTTTGGGACGTTTATTTGAATTAGACGTTGTTGCAGAGGGTGTCGAAAACCAATCACACTTCGATTTACTACAGGAATACCCGGAGGTGATACTACAGGGTTATCACTTGCATAAACCTGAGCCAGTAAACGATTGGCTAGCTAAATTAAAGTGATTTTTTATCAAAAATAAAAAGCCGAGCTATGCTCGGCTTTTGTAAAATTAATATAAAATTTATTCGCGAACTTGACCTTCGCCATTCACTAAATATTTTTCTGTTGTGAGTGATTCAAGCCCCATAGGGCCATACGCATGAAGCTTAGATGTAGCAATGCCAATCTCTGCACCCAATCCTAACTGTGAACCATCAGAAAAACGAGACGATGCATTCACCATCACAACTGACGCATCTACACTACGTTGAAATAACTCAGCTGCGGCTTGGTTTTTAGTACAAATAACTTCTGTATGATTTGAGCCAAATTGAGCAATATGCTCAACAGCGGCTGAAAATGTAGGTACTACGCGTATCGCGATTTCTAAATCTAGGTATTCTTCACCAAACTCATCATCAGCTAAAACAGTTGCATTATCAAAGTATTTGGCAGCAAAGCTATCAGCATTGATCTTTACACCTTCTTGACGAAGTACTACCGCACATAAATTTAGGAACTCATCTGCGATATCTTCATGTACAACCAAACCTTCAAGTGCATTACATACACCCGTTCGTTGTGTTTTACCATTAAGTAATAAATTAATCGCAACTTCTAGGTCTGCGTCTTTATCGACATACAAATGACATACGCCTTTGTAATGCTGAATAACAGGAATGGTACTGTTCTCGGTAACAAAGTTAATTAACCCTTCACCGCCGCGAGGAATGATTAAATCGATGCTATCTCGTTGCTGCATCAACTCCATAAGAAGTGCACGATCGGGATCTGGAATAACCGAGATTAATGAAACGGGTAAGTTGTGCTTTTCAAGTACACTGTGCATTACACTGGCAATCGCTTGTGAGCTTTTGAGCGCCTCTTTACCACCGCGTAAAATAACGCCATTACCCGATTTAAAGCACAAAGCACCAGCGTCTGCGGTCACATTAGGGCGTGCTTCATAAATCATACAAACAACACCAAGTGGTACGCGCATTTTACGAATTTTAATACCATTAGGTCGTTCCGTGATTTCACGAAGCTGACCCACTGGATCATCCAGGCTTACTATAACTTCTATCCCTTCAGCCATCGATTCTATGCGTTCATCGTTCAGAGTTAGACGATCAACCATTGCCGCAGGCAAATTGTTGTCGCGCGCAGCGCTTAAATCACTTTCGTTTTCTTGAATTATAAATGCTTTTTGCTCTCTTAATGCCGCAGCCATTTCTGTTAACACTTGGTTTTTTGTCTCGGTGTCGAGTAAAGCAAGTGTATTTGCAGCTTTAGCTGCCTGACCCGAAATATCCGTAATTAAACTCATGACTTCTCCAATAATGCGATATCTTTTTCTGAAATAACAGGTCCAATAGAATCCTGCATTTTTTCACTAAATTCACTTTGTTCGTTGTCTGCAATGAAATTCAACAAACAACTACTGTAATTTGCGGTCGCTTTAGCTAAACGCGTACCATCTTCACTTCTAACGAGTATGGTGTCGCCAATTGCAAACTCACCATGTACTTCAACAATTTCATCGCCGCGAATTATGCCTGTTTCACCTTCGATTGATTCATCAAATGTTCCATCTACCACAACTTCACCTTGCTCATTCGCGGTGTGTGTCATCCAATGCACAGAATCTTGCATTGGTTTTTCGTATGGTAAAAATATTGTTCCAGGGTTGTCACCCTCTAATAAACGATTAAATGTCTCTTCTTTAAAACCATTAATTATATATGTTGCGATTCCGTGTGATGTTGCTTTTTCTGCCGCTTCTATTTTAGTTTTCATACCGCCAGTACCTACCGCGCTGGTAGCACATCCTGCCATGGCGTAAATAGAATCATCAATTGATTTTATTTCAGGTAATAAAACAGCGTCGTCATGAAGATTTGGGTTTTTATCGTATAAACCATCTACGTCTGAAAAAATCAGTAAAGCGTCTGCATCAGCGGCTGCTGCAACCATTGCTGATAAATTATCGTTATCACCTACTTTAAGGTCATCAGTAGTTACCGCATCATTTTCATTAATGATAGGTAAAACACCATGCTCTAATAATGTAAACACGGTTTCACGAATACTTTGATAACGCTCTCGGTCGCGCAAATCACCATGAGTGAGCAAAAGCTGGGCAGATGGAAAATCAAAAAAGCGGTCCCACATAGCAATCATTTCAGTTTGACCTGCGGCGGCCATTGCTTTTTTTAGTACAACTGAACGGGGTTGGTCCGAAGGGAATAGGTGCGAACCTGCCGCAACAGAACCTGATGAAACTAAAATGACCTCAATGCCGCGAGCACGACAACGAACAATAAACTGTGCGATAGTAAGTATGTAACGAGAACGACAACCGTCTTGATCTGGAGCAATAAGTGCGCTACCTACTTTTAAAACAATGCGTCGCCAATTTAACTTTTGCATAAGTCTTCTACTTTCCATTTTATCTGTGCTCAGTGTTAATGAGCTAAACTAAATAGCTACCAATATATGTAGCTTCGAATTTGTGTTTTTTGGCAACACTTTTAAACACACACAAGAAAGCCAAAATCTAAAAGCAAGGCTTTAAATTTAAGCTCAGATATAAAAAGCAGATACCTTGCAATGAAAGTAATGCCTATAAGAAAGTTTAAAAAGTGTTGTTGATGCATCGCTGTAAAAAGCCTTGGTGACTTTTTTATTAACAACATACATAGAGCCTCTAAAGTCTGGTACACCAACAGATAGGGTGAAGACTAAAGGACCGAGATTTAACCGCCACGATGGGGGTTAAACATTGAAAGATATCAATTCAACTCAAACTTTAAATGCTTGGGATAAACCGTATCAAGTAATCAAATAAATTATATTTTAGACGTTCAAATACTGAACTAGCTTCTAAATAACGATTATACCTAGCAAATATGACCGTAACATTAACGACGAATTTATTTCCCAGATAATTTAATTAGATACCTAATTATTCGAACTCGAAGTATAATACGCTAAATTAGGTCGTAAGATCAAGGCTAAAATTCAAACGACCACATTAAAAAGCGTTTAGTAACAAACTTTTTTACTTTCAAATCATGAAGATAGAAGGTGTTATTGATAATTTATAAAATATTTAGCAACGCTAACCATAATTAATACGTACTAATATTTTGTTAGCGGCTAAAATTAAATAGTAATAGTTGATTTTCCCGTGTATACCCCTTTAATAACAACTAAAATCGTTATACTTTAAATAAAATCATAATAAGGAATTCTTAATCTATGTCAGCAATTTACATAGCCGGTATCGCACTCTGCTCAGTGCTTGCCCAATGGGTAGCGTGGGCATTTAGAGTACCCGCTATTCTTTTTTTATTGCTCACTGGCCTGTTACTTGGGCCATTTAGTGGTGTTTTAGACCCTGATGCACTCTTAGGCGACTTACTCTTCCCTGTCGTATCATTAAGTGTGGCTGTTATTTTATTTGAAGGCGCCCTTACCCTTCACTTTAGGGAGTTAAAGGGAATTGGTAAAGTAGTCAGAAACCTATGCTCCATTGGTATGATTGCAACTTGTGTTGTAATTAGTTTAAGTGCCTATTGGTTACTTGAGCTCAATTGGCGGGTTGCTGCTGTGCTCGGCGCAGTGCTTGTGGTAACAGGCCCGACAGTAATAGCGCCTTTACTAAACTCCATGCGCCCCACACAAGACATAGACCGCATTCTACGCTGGGAAGGGATTGTTATTGACCCTATCGGGGCATTGTTTGCTGTACTGGTATTTGAAGCAGTAATGTTAGTAGGCCAAGGCGAGGTACTAAGCCATACTATTGTTGCTTTAGTTAAAACTGTTGGAGTTGGTCTAACAATAGGGGTAGCAGCAGGCTGGGTTACAACTCAATTAATGCGCCGAGAATGGTTGCCATTTGAATTACATAAGTTTGGTATTTTAGCGCTGGTATTAATTAGCTTTTCTGTATCAAACTACTTAAGCCATGAGTCAGGCTTATTGGCCGTAACGGTATTTGGTATTTGGCTTGCGAATCAAGATGACCTAGAAATAGACTCTGTTTTAGAGTTTAAAGAAGACTTGTCGATGATTCTTATATCAACGCTTTTCATCTTACTCGCAGCCCGTTTGCAGCTTTCCGACTTAATGATGTTAGACAGTGATGTATTTATTTTTTTAGCGATTGTGTTATTCGTAGCACGCCCTTTATGTATTGCTATCTCTACCTTTGGTACCGACTTACCAATTAAATCTCGCTTAGTACTCGCTTGGATTGCGCCAAGGGGTATTGTAGCAGCCGCTGTTGGTTCAGTGTTTGCACTTAGCATGATGGAAGCGGGTGTGGCTGATGCAGAAAAAATGGTTCCACTTATTTTTACAGTTATCATTATAACTGTTGTACTACAAAGCCTAACCGCAATCCCTGTGGCTAAGTTACTAGGTGTACGTCAACCATCACCTAATACTATTTTAATTATTGGGGCTAACCATGTGTCACGTGCAATAGGGCGAGGTTTAAAAGAGCAAAATATTCCTGTCCACCTTTCAGATCCTGCCTGGGAAAACTGCAAAATGGCACGTATGGATGGCTTGCCTTGCTATTATGGTAATCCGCAATCAGAGCATGCTGAACGATACTTACCGCTTACAACTATCCGAAGTGTTTTAGCGCTTTCACCAAACAGGCATCACAATGCATTAGGTGTGCAGTATTTTTCACATTTACTCAATGAAAAAAACGTGTTTTCGCTACGCTCATCAACAACACACGCTAAAGCTAATAAAGACAGTGCGACCTTTTTATCGCGTCAAATATTATTTGGGGATGAAGGTTCGTACGCTCGCTTAAGCAGTGTCATTGCTAAAGGTGGAAAAGTAAGTGCTACACGTATTTCAGATGAGTTTAGCTGGGAGCAATACTTAGAAATGAACCCTGAGGCTATCCCTTTATTTATTCTTAAAGGAGATAAAGACAACGATGACGATACACCAGCTAAAGTAACACCATTCACACTTAATATGGACAAACCGCCTCAAGAAGGTGAGCGTATTGTTGCACTGCACCCCCCTAAAATGTCGTTATTAAAAGACCCTCAACCTAAAGACAAAGAATAAAGTTAACTAAAATAATGCTCACAAAAAAGCCCTAATTTTATTAGGGCTTTTTTCTAAATGTACAGCAACTCGCTTAATTAAAGTTTATTCTTGATTAGTATTACATAGGTAACCGAGCGCGCTCTACTACACTATCAGGCATTTTTTGCGCAAGCTTAGTTAGAGCGTTTTCAATTTTTTTATGCGTTGCTTTATCTGCTACCATTGCATTAAACAACCAACGATATGCATCTTCAAAATCCCGTGGGCTACCGTAGCCATCATTAAACAACTTCACTAAACGTAACTGCGCTTTTAAGTTACCTTGTGCAGAAGCTTCCCGTAAATACGTAATAGCCATGGCTTTATCTTGCTGAACTAGCCTCCCGGTATCGTAATAGCGACCTAACTGCTCAAGCGCTGCCGCTAAGCCTTGCTCAGCAGACTTTCTCATATAATACACGCCTAGCTCTACATTTCGCTCAACACACACATTATAAGCAAGCATATCGCCATATAAAAATTGATAGGATGGCAATGCCATTTTATTGGCTCGCGCTTCAATATCTTGAACTAGCTGGCAATCATCTGCCTTTACACGCTGCAAATGCACATTTTTATTTATTAACGCGATAAGCTCTGATTCAGTGTATAGCGGTACTGCAGCAGGTGATTCATCTGCTAACGTATTGGAAGATATAAATAAAGACACTGACACTAAGGGCACAGCTAATAACGAACTTTTTAAAAATAGGCGCATGTTCACCACGTACAAAAATTATCTTACTAAATAATATACAAAGATCGTTCCAAGGTGAATTTTAGACACAAAAAAAGCTGCATTTAGCAGCTTTTTTTATATTTATGGTAATTAAGCAAATGGATTGCGAAGTACCATTGTTTCTACACGGTCTGGACCTGTAGAAATAATATCAATTGGAACACCAGTGATTTCTTCAATACGCTTGATGTAATCAATTGCAGCTTTTGGTAAGCCTTCAAGTGAAGTTACACCCACAGTATTTTCAGACCAACCCGGCATCTCTTCATATACTGGTGTTACTTTCTCGTAACCTTCAGCAGCTAATGGTGTTACGTTTGTAACAGTGCCATCTTCAAGCTGGTAGCCAGTACAGATTTTCAATGTTTCTAAGCCATCTAAAACATCAAGCTTAGTTAAACAAAAACCTGAAATACTGTTGATTTGAACTGCACGGCGCATTGCCACTGCATCTAACCAACCAGTACGACGAAGACGACCTGTTGTAGCACCAAACTCATGACCTTTGTCACCTAAGTGCTTACCAACTGGGTCTTGCTTATCAAGGCCATCGTAAAGCTCTGTAGGGAAAGGGCCTGAACCAACACGTGTTGTGTACGCTTTGATAATACCTAACACGTAGTCAAGGTTTAGTGGACCAAAACCAGCACCAGTTGCAACGCCACCAGCGGTCGTGTTTGACGAAGTTACATAAGGATAAGTACCGTGATCGATATCAAGTAATGTACCTTGCGCACCTTCAAATAAAATGTGCTCACCTGCTAAACGTGTTTGGTCTAAAAGCTCAGTTACATCTACAACCATTGCTTTTAAGATATCTGCAACAGCCATCGCATCATCAAACGTTTTTTGGAAATCTACAGCGTCTACTTTGTAGTAGTTAACTAGCGTGAAGTTATGGTACTCAAGAACTTCCTTTAGTTTAGCTGCAAATAATTCAGGATTAAATAAATCACCTACGCGTAAACCGCGACGTGCTACTTTATCTTCGTACGCAGGACCAATGCCACGGCCAGTTGTGCCAATTGGCTTGTCGCCACGAGCTGTTTCGCGGGCTACATCTAATGCAACATGGAAAGGCAAAATTAGCGGACATGCTTCACTTATTAAAAGACGTTCGCGTACTGGTACGCCACGCTCTTCAAGCATGCCAATTTCTTTCATTAGCGCTTCTGGTGATAAAACAACACCATTACCAATCACACATTTAACATTGTCACGTAATACACCCGATGGAATAAGGTGTAGAACCGTCTTTTTACCTTCGATAACTAAAGTATGACCTGCATTGTGGCCACCTTGATAACGAACTACTAAAGATGCTTTGTCCGTAAGGAGGTCAACTACCTTACCCTTACCTTCGTCACCCCATTGGGTGCCTAATACAACAACGTTTTTACCCATTGTAAATTCACTTAGAGAAAATTAGGACGAGATTTTACCAGAAAACCCAAGCAAAGATCACCCCTGTTCAGCTTATTTTTTCTGCGAAGAATTATTAAATTAAAATATGAGTAAATAACCACATATATAACAGTGATTTAAAGTTGTAGATTGTATTCAACAAAAAGCCCCGCAAGTGCGGGGCTTTAAAATTTAAAAGTATAAATATAGTCTACTGCGCTTTAGCGCCTTTCATATATTGGAAGAAGTCACTGTCTGGTGAAAGCACCATCACGTCTTGCTTACCTTTAAACGTTTTCTTATACGCTTCTAAAGAACGTACAAAGCTGAAAAACTCTGGATCTTTATTATATGCATTTGCATAAATAGCGGCAGCATCTGCATCACCTCGACCACGTACTGAGCGTGAGTTACGTTCAGCGTCTGCAAGCATAACTGTCACTCGACGGTCAACGCTAGCACGAATAGTCTCCGCTTTTTCTTGACCTTCAGAGCGGTGTTCTTTAGCAACGGCAGTACGCTCAGCACGCATACGTTGATAAATCGAACTACTTACTTCTTGAGGCAAGTTAATTTGCTTAACACGTACGTCTAGCACTTCAATACCTAACTCGCGGGCACTTTCAGATGCTTGAACTAATGCTTCTTCCATAAGCTCACTACGCTCACCCGATACAATTTCACGAATTGTGCGTGTACCAAAGTTAGTACGAAGTCCGTTATTAACCTTTTGCTCAAGTAACGTTTCAGCATATTGCTTGTCGCCACGTGCACGTAAGTAAAAAGCACTAAAGTCGTTAACACGCCATTTAACAAACGAATCAACAATTAAGTCTTTCTTCTCACTTGTCACAAAACGATCTGGCGTTCCATCTAGCGTTTGAATACGTGCATCAATACGACGTACTTGGCTGAAAAATGGGACTTTCAAATGCAAACCTGGGCCATAAACAACCGCTTGATCATCATCATCTTTTTGTACTTTACTGAACAATAGCACAATTGCTTTTTGCCCTTCAGGTACAACAAATACCGATGAGAAAGACATCACAATGGCAACTAGTAGTATTACTAAACTAAAATTTTTCATTATGCTTATCTCCCCTAGTTAAAGCGATCGTTGTTAAAGCGGTCGTTGCTGCTATTAACGGTGCTGTTACGTGATGTATTTACTTTGTTTCTTAAGTCTTGAATGTCACTTGAGCTTGGTAACGCAACACGTGTTGCAGTGCCTTGCTTTTCCATGATTTTATCAAGAGGTAAGTACATCATGTTATTACCACCCTTCACATCAACCAACACCTTAGAACTGCTACCTAACACTTCTTCCATTGCATCAATGTATAAGCGTTCACGCGTTACTTCTTTAGCCGCTAAATACTCAGGTAATAGCTTTTCAAAACGAGCAACCTCACCTTGCGCTTCCAGTGTAATACGCTCTTGGTAACCTTCAGCTTCTTGTGTCATACGTGTTACTTGACCACGTGCACGCGGTTCAATTTCACGCGCATACGCTTCTGCTTCACGGATGAAACGCTCTTCATCTTCTTGTGCTGCAATCGCATCATCAAACGCATCTTTAACTTCAGTAGGTGGGCGAGAATCTTTAAAGTTAACGTCAGTAACAATTAAACCAAGGTTGTATGGTTCGATTACCTTGTTAAGCTCATCCCATGTGTTTTGACGCACTTCTTCACGGCCGTTCGTTAAAACCTGGTCCATTTTTGCATGACCCACAACATAACGCAGTGCACTGTCTAGCGCTTCTTCTAAACTGCTATCAGCATTCGTTACGCTAAACTTGTAAAGGTATGGGTCAATAACACGGTATTGCACCTGAAACTCAACACTTACCACGTTTTCATCTTCAGTAAGCATAAAGCCAGACGCCGACAGTGAACGAACGGCTTCGATATCAACTGGGATAACCGTTTCAATAAACGTCATTTTCCAACGCAGGCCTGGTTCAGCAATTCGGTCATATTTACCAAACTGCAAAACAACACCACGTTCGGCTTCTTTAACCGTATAAATACCACTTAACGCCCACACAATAGCGGCGATAATGAGGATAAATGAAATACCGGCTCCGCCAAGTCCGCCACCGCTTCCATTGCCGGGTTTTTTACCGCCAAATAAGCCGCCGAACTTGTTACTAAACTTACGAAACACCTCGTCTAAATCAGGTGGGCCTTGATCACGTCCGCCTTTATTGTTCCACGGATCTTTGTCATTGCCATTATTACCCGGTTCATTCCAGGCCATAGCTATACTCCATTGTTATCTAAATAAATTAGGAAATTGTGTTAAATCTATCAAATCTACTGCGTTTCTCATACAAAAACCGACATTTAAACGTCAATTTTTAATCTCGGTTGATAAAACCAACAATTTCAGGACCAAATTCTTTAATTAAGCGATTCCATTCAACCATTGGCATTCTTACATCTAGTAGCCAATTGCCTTGTTCATCAAATCGCTCTTCATGCACCGCATTTAAGCTAAAAAGTGAAGCCCTTAAACGCCCGTATAAAGGGGTTAATAAAAGCGTTTCACTAAACATTTTTTTAGCAAGCAACTCGCTAATGGCTTCACTTAGTAATTCGCACCCTTCACCCGTTTGTGCAGACAACCATACTCTTATAGGTTGACCTTCACTATCTCGATCAATACGCGGAGCAACATTATCAAGCGCATCAATTTTATTATAAATTAATAGTTGTGGAACGTCATCGGCCTCAATTTCTTTAAGCACCGATTGCACTTGTTCAATATTTTCTTTAATCCGCGAATCAGCAGCATCTATTACGTGTAACTGTAAATCGGCTTCACGTGTTTCGGTCAATGTTGCTTTAAATGCAGCCACTAAATCGTGAGGCAAATGACGGATAAAACCCACGGTATCGGCTAAAATCACCTGACCAACATCACCCAACTCCAGTTTACGCAGTGTTGGGTCAAGCGTCGCAAAAAGCTGATCGGCAGCATAGACCTCAGAATCTGTAATACGGTTAAATAATGTAGATTTACCCGCATTAGTGTAACCCACTAACGACACCGTTGGAATTTCATTACGGTTACGCGCGCGTCTACCCTGCTCACGCTGGACAGCCACTTTTTGTAGTCGTGCACGAATACTTTGAATACGTACGCGCAGTAAACGCCTATCGGTCTCTAATTGAGTTTCACCAGGTCCACGAAGACCAATACCACCCTTTTGACGCTCAAGGTGAGTCCAACCTCGGATAAGCCGAGTAGACATATGGCGAAGTTGTGCCAATTCAACCTGCAATTTACCCTCATGGGTACGTGCACGTTGGGCAAAAATATCAAGAATAAGGGTCGTTCTATCAAGCACACGGCACTGACAAACGCGCTCTAAGTTGCGTTCTTGTGACGGTCTGAGTTGATGATTAAAAATAACGACATCTGCATTGTGGATTTTGACAATCTCAGCTATTTCTTCTGCTTTACCGGTACCGACGAATAGTTTCGGATGTGGTGCTTGACGGCTGCCTTGCACAACCGCCAAACTACTAACACCAGCAGAAGATACCAACATCTCTAATTCATGAAGATCTTCACGATCCCCTTCTTTAGGTAAGTCGATATGAACTAAAATTGCCTGTTCGCCGGATTCATAGCGGTCAAACAAGCATTACGCTCCTAATTAAAAGTTTCCAGCTTCTGGTTCTTCAGTGTCATCGCTCCCTTGAACACCTTGGAAGTTGACTGCGCGAGCAGGTACAACTGTTGAAATTGCGTGTTTGTAAACCATTTGGTTTACCGTGTTTTCAAGTAAAATAACAAATTGATCAAATGACTGGATTTTACCTTGTAATTTTATGCCATTAACCAAAAAGATTGATACTGGAATGCGCTCACGACGTAGTGCATTCAAAAATGGGTCTTGTAACGATTGGCCTTTTGCCATGTTATTCTTCCTTCGTTCTAGGTGTTATTATAATTAAGTGGCTGAACTCATTTAATAAAGCTAAATCATATCCAACTACTACTAGCTTAGCGAACTTACTACATGATGCAAGTTTTCTTCATCGCCGGTTGTTAACCAAGTAACATCAGGCCAACTTCTCAACCAAGTTAATTGACGTTTAGCCAATTGCCGGGTTGCTGCAATACCTCGAAATACCATTTCATCATGACTTACTTCACCCGCAAGGTAATCCCACATCTGTCTATAGCCCACACAACGAATAGAAGGCATATTGTGATGTAAATCTTTACGTAGATATAAGGCCGAAACTTCATTTTCAAACCCCTGATCTATCATTATTTTAAACCTTTCTTCAATTCGTTGATGTAATTCACTTCGCTCTTGCGGCGCGATGGCAAATTGATGAAAAGTATACGGTAAAGGTGGCTGCTTTTGCTTTTGCAGTTCAGTCATTGTTTTACCGGTTAATCGATATACCTCCAGCGCACGGTTAATTCTTTGCGAGTCGTTTTCACTCATTTTTTGTGCCGCTTGTGGATCTATTTTTACGAGTTCTTGATACAAGTGTGGCCAGCCAAACTCACTAGCCTCTGCTTCAAGTTGAGCCCTTATAGCTGGGTCTGCCTCAGGCAGAGGCGATAAACCGTCAATAAGTGCCTTGAAGTACAGCATTGTACCTCCAACTAATACAGGCACTTTACCTTGTTGATGAAATTCATCAATTTTTTTTATTGCATCACGTCTAAAATCTGCAACAGAATACGTTTCACTCGGGTCAAGCAGATCAATAAGATGATGTGGAGCGCGAGCCAATTCTTCTGAATCAGGTTTTGCAGTGCCAATGTCCATACCTTTATACACTAATGCTGAATCGACGCTGATTATCTCTGTATTTAAATGCTCGCACAAAGAAATAGCCAATGCTGTTTTACCTGCAGCAGTGGGACCCATTAAAAATATAACTGGTAATTGACTCAACACGAACACCCTAATTTAATTGCGCTAAATACTGACTTAGCTCTATTTTAACTGCTTTTTCACGCAAGCGTTCAATAGTTTGCGGATTATTTTGTAAGCGCATTTGTTGAGTTATAAATACGTTGCTAGCATAAAAGCGCGGCGGTATACATTCGGCCTGCCATTTTAACCAATCTTCTATGTTCTCAAACTGCCTTTTACAGGCGCTTAGTAACTCGTTAACAGCATTACTTACATCAAGTAAATACAAACATGAAGGCAGCTTTTTAACCATAACAAACTGCTTCTCTATCACCAATTCAAAGCCAAGCAGCGTGAACCACGATTGCTGCCCTTCGATTAGCAAACAGTCTTCTTTTGATAAATTAACCCTGACAGGTAATAACAATGCTTTACCTTCAAGGCTACCTTGCTCTTTAATTTGCTCATGCCAATCATCAACTATGGCGTATTTAAAATGTGAGCAAAATAGCTGCTGCTGCGCACTAAAGACACAGTTTCCATCATGCAAACTAATAATAGACACCATATTTACAGCACTTTGATCAGGTACTGATGAATCTTGCAGAGTGGTTTGCGCCACGACATCAAAGTGCGCAGCATGTTGTTCACTCACTCCTTGATAAAACGCATTCACGTCTTGATGGTCTGCACTTGATGATGCTCTGTATTCACCACCACTACTTTTTGCACCAGTTGAACTTGAACTACCTGAGTAATTTGGTTGTAACTGAGATTTAGGATAATCATAACCGCCACGAGTCTCATTTTTAGATGTCGACGGATGCATGGCATGAGTAAATGCAGGTAAATGATCATCAGCTGTCGTTACCGCTTCATTGTTAAACTCACCTTGCAATGGCACAACAACTTGCTTGATCGCTTGTAAAATAAAGTCATGTACTAAGCGACCTTGATGAAAACGTACTTCATGCTTTGCTGGGTGTACATTTACATCAACTTGGCGTGGGTCAATATCAATATAAATTACAAACCCTGGTAGCTCTTGTACCCCACTAACTTCTTCAAATGCCTGACGAATAGCGTGTAAAATGAGCTTATCGCGCATCATACGATTATTTACATACGTGTACTGAGTTGTATTTACAGAGCCTACCGGTAAAACCCAGCCATGTAGTTGAAGCCCTGCTTCCCCTGATTGAATATGAAGCCCTTGCTCTGCAAACGCCTTACCTGCAACTTGTGCAACGCGAGTTATGGCGTGAGCGGGATCTGTTTTGGCGCGGTATTGCCTAACTACTTTTTCGTTATGAGTCAGCGTAATCGATACATCAAACCGGCTAAGCGCTATGCGCTTAATGAGCTCATCAATATGGGTAAACTCTGTTTTTTCGGTACGTAAAAATTTGCGCCGTGCAGGGGTATTAAAAAATAGATCTTTAACCTCAATGGTGGTGCCATCAGGGTGAGCAACCGGCTTAACTTGCACAGCCATATCACGGCCTTCTGCAAATGCTTGCCAAGCAGCGTCTTGAGTCTTTGGTTTGGAGCTGAGGGTTAATCGCGATACTGAGCTAATTGAAGCTAATGCCTCCCCCCTAAAACCTAGTGAACAAATATTTTCTAAATCATCAAGCGACTTTAACTTACTTGTCGCATGGCGAGAAAGCGCAAGTGTGAGCTCTTCTTTACCTATACCCGAGCCATTATCACGAATACGAATAAGCTTATGGCCACCACGCTCTATCTCTATTTGAATACGAGTAGCGCCAGCATCTAGGCTATTTTCAACAAGCTCTTTTACTACCGACGCTGGACGCTCAACCACTTCACCTGCGGCAATCTGGTTGGCTAAACGGGCAGGTAGTATTTCAATATTCATGATATTTCCTAGCAAACTGCGTGCAGATTTATGTAATTAACTCTGTGGTATGTCGAGCTCTTGACCAATAAAAAGCGTGTTTGAATTTAGTTTATTTACTTTTTTTATTTTACTTATGCTGACCCCATAACGGCTTGCCAACATACTTAAAGATTCACCCGGGCGTACTTTATGTTTTGTAGGGTATTGCGACTTTAATTTTGCAAACAACGAATCATCTGGTGGGTTTTTCAAATAGTAATTTTTAATTGAAGTGAACATAGCCTTGGCTAAACGCTCTTGATGATTTGCACTTTTCAATAATTTTTCTTCTCGCGGGTTAGATATAAACCCCGTTTCGACCAAAATAGAGGGAATATCTGGCGACTTAAGAACCGCAAGGCTTGCATGTTGCGGGTCTTTTTTATGAAGCTTTGCAACTTTTCGTAGCTCTTTAACCACTTCTTCAGCAACGTTTAAGCCGGTTTTCATTGAATGATCCATCGACATATCAAGTAATGCTTGCGCTAAGTATTTTTCGTTAGCCGCATCTTTCATTACATCGGCTGCACCACCGAGCAACTCGGAATGCTTTTCTTTATCTTCTATCCATTTACCGATTTCAGAATTGGCTCTTCGTAATGACAACACCCATACCGATGCACCATTGGGACCAGGGCTTGTAAATGCATCAGCGTGAATAGACACAAAAAAGTCGGCTTTTTTCTCTCGTGCTCTGTTTGTTCTCGTATTAAGTTTTACAAAGTAATCGCCACTTCGTACCATACGCGAAATCATGCCTCGCTCAGCGTCTATCATTCGCTCAAGACGCTTAGCTATTTGCAACGTAACCGTTTTTTCATACGTGCCTGATGGCCCTATTGAGCCAGGGTCCTCTCCGCCATGCCCCGCATCGATAGCAATTACAATATCGCGTTCTTGGCTAAGTTGACGTTTTTTAGCAGCTTTTTGTGCAGGTGAAGCCACTGGTTCTGGTTCACTTTTATTATATAAATCGACCACAAGCCTATTTTTGTATGGACCAGTAGGCGCAAGCGCAAATAGCACTGGTTTTACGGGTGCGCTTAGCTCAAATACTAAACGAACGCTTTGCTTATTTTTGGGCTTTGAGTAACGTAATTTGCTAACAATTTGGTGCTTAGGTGGCACACCGGGTAGTACTTTAAGCTCTTTGGTGTTTTCTAGGTCAACCACTAAGCGGCTTGGGTTTTTTAGCATAAAATAACTAAAATCGGGTTTATCGTCTAAATCAAATACAACGCGTGTACTATCTGGAGATGGCCACACACGCACACTATTTATCGTGTTTTGTGCCCACAAAGAAAAGCTCATGATGAAAATCATAAGAGAAACTGAGAGTTTAATTGCGCCTCGATTCATTTGATAATTACTGCCTTCACTATTTTATTATTTATTTTTTTAGTTTATCGACAATTGCTGCACCACGTTCACTGGTACTTTTGAACACAATTTTACGCTCGTCACCTACATAGCTTAGCGTTATATCTAAATCGGGTACAGGAATAAACTCTCCACCCTTTTCTGGCCATTCAACAACACAAATAGCCTGCGGTGAAAAATAATCGCGTATACCCATAAATTCAAGTTCTTCTGGATCACCTAAACGATACAAGTCAAAGTGATAAACGTTTGCACGGTCAAGCTCATAGGGTTCAACCAGTGTATATGTTGGACTCTTAACTTTACCTGTATGACCAAAGCCTTGCACCACACCACGTGTAAACGTTGTTTTACCAGCGCCTAAATCACCATGTAAATAAATCACAGCACCTTGCTCAATAACTGCTGCTACTTGCTTACCCATTGCAACAGTTGCAAGTTCATCATTTAAGTGAGATTCAAAACTACGGGTCATTATTACCTCAAAATTAACTTAAAAGCGCATATTAGCTAATCATACCAGATTATTTATTTATGGCGATAAATTGAAGTTTCAGGCATAAAAAAACCGGCCTAAGCCGGTTTTTTTAATTTAGGAAGATTACAAACCTAACTTTTTCTCAAGGTAGTGGATATTAGTTCCACCATTTTGAAAATTCTCGTCTGCAAGAATACGCTTATGCAAAGGAGTATTAGTTTTAATTCCATCAATTACTAATTCGTTTAGTGCATTGCGTGCACGGGCAATAGCCACATCACGGTTTTCACCGTAAGTAATTAGCTTGCCAACCATTGAATCGTAATGAGGTGGTACAGTGTAGTCAGCATAAATATGGCTGTCCCAACGAATACCTAACCCACCAGCGGGGTGAAAACGTGTAATTTTACCCGGTGACGGGATAAACGTTTCAGGGTCTTCAGCATTAATTCTACACTCAATCGCATGGCCACGAATAACGACGTCGTCTTGCGTGAATGATAATGGCTGACCCGCTGCTATTTTTAGCTGCTCTTTGATTAAGTCAATACCCGTAACCATTTCTGTTACTGGATGCTCAACCTGAATACGGGTATTCATTTCAATGAAGTAAAACTCGCCGTTTTCGTATAAAAACTCAAACGTACCCGCGCCACGGTAACCAATTTCAATACACGCACGTGTACAACGCTCACCAATAAACTTACGTGTTTCAGCTGTTATGCCTGGTGCAGGAGCCTCTTCAACTACCTTTTGATGACGGCGCTGCATTGAACAATCGCGTTCACCTAGGTGAACTGCATTACCTTGTCCGTCGGCTAATACTTGTACTTCGATATGACGTGGGTTTTCAAGGTATTTCTCCATGTAAACCATACCATTACCAAAAAACTGTTTAGCTTCTTGCTGCGTTAGTGAAATTGAATTTACTAATTCAGATTCATTGCGTACTACACGCATACCACGACCACCGCCGCCGCCAGCTGCTTTAATAATAACCGGATAACCAATGCGCTTAGCAATTTGCATGTTGCGTTCGTTATCGTCTGTTACAGGACCATCAGAACCCGGTACACATGGAACGCCAGCTTTACGCATTGCGGCAATAGCAGATACTTTATCGCCCATTAGACGAATTGTGTCGCCTTTTGGTCCAATAAATACAAAACCACTTTGCTCAACTTGGTCTGCAAAATCTGCGTTTTCTGCAAGAAAACCATAACCTGGGTGAATCGCTACCGCATCAGTTATTTCAGCCGCAGCAATAATGCGCGGTATATCTAAATAACTATCTGTTGCTGATGGCTTACCAATACAGATGGTTTCATCTGCAAGCAATACATGCTTAAGATCGCGATCCGCCGTTGAATGAACAGCAACCGTTTTGATCCCAAGCTCTTTGCAGGCGCGCAATATACGAAGTGCTATTTCACCTCGGTTTGCTATGACTACTTTATCTAACATTAGAGTTGGCCTTTTACGTTATGCTATTAGTCAATGATGAATAGAGGTTGGTCAAATTCAATTGGCTCGCCATTTTCAGCTAAAATTGCGCGTACAGTACCCGCTTTATCAGCTTCAATTTGGTTCATCATTTTCATGGCTTCAATGATACACAGTGTATCGCCTACATTAACTTTAGAGCCTACTTCTACGTAAGCAGGTGCCTCTGGAGAAGATGCTGAGTAAAATGAACCAACCATAGGTGATTTAACTTGATGACCCGTTGGTGCAGCAGGCGCAGCTTCTGCTTCAACTGCTACAGGGGCAGCAGGGGCTGGCGCTTGCTGTGCAGGAGCTGGCGCATATTGTTGTGGTGCAAATTGTGGGTAAGCTGGACCCGCACTCATATTGTTACGGTTTATGCGTACCGACTCTTCACCTTCAGTGATTTCTAGTTCCGCAATGCCCGATTCTTCTACTAATTCGATAAGTTTTTTTATCTTGCGAATATCCATTACACGACCCGCCTGTTAGTTTGTTAGTGTGTTAATTTTTAAATTAAATTACGTTTTGCGACCGGTTAACCGCTGCATTTAATGCTGCGTGGTAACCCATTGCACCTAATCCACATATAACGCCTTGTGCCACATCTGAAAAATAAGAATGATGGCGAAAAGCTTCACGTGCGTGCACATTGCTCAAGTGCACCTCATAAAACGGAATATCAACACTTAACAATGCATCACGTAATGCAACGCTTGTATGCGTAAATGCTGCGGGGTTAATAATGATACAATCAACCGCTTGCCAAGCATTATGAATTCGTTCTATGAGCGCTTGCTCACCATTACTTTGAAAGTGCGTAAGTTCAACATTCAGACTATTAGCGGTATTTGTTAGTTCGCTCATAATCTCGCTAAGTGTTTGCGTACCGTATTTTTCTGGCTCGCGCTTTCCTAGCATGTTTAAATTTGGACCATTAACAACTAAAATCTTTAATTTTGCAGCCATAATACGCGATATACCCTCTAAGTAATGAGTTAAGCCATTGCTAGCTATTTTTTAACTTTAAACTAAGCATAAAAAAGCTAAATTGCAACATTTTCTCACGTTAGCTGGGTATTATAGTGATTTCGACGTAAATAACAGCAAAATACTGGTCCAATCACTATTTAAGGTACATTTTGAAAGGTATAAATAACAAAGCCACTTAGTAAACTTAAGTGGCTTTATTGCACTATTATTGTGCGTTGGCACGCACTGTAGCAAGGTGTTTAGCAAAATCCTCAGCATTTAAAAAGCCTGTCACTCGCAACGTGCTTAGCTCTTGCCCTTGAGTATTAAAAAACAAAATACTCGGTAACCCGAACACGTCATACTCTTCCATTAGCTCAATAGTTTTACTATCACTTTCAGTTAAATCGATTTGAATTAACTGATAATGACTAAACTCCTTTTGCACATTTTCATCAGGAAAGGTGTAATGTTCAAACTCTTTACACGCAACACACCAATCGGCGTATAAATCGACCATAACAAGTCGACCTTGTTTATTGGCATCATCGACCGCGACTTTTAGTTCGGCTAAATTGGCAACGTGTTTAAACTCGTTTTTTTGTGAGTTCACTTGGACTTGTACAGGCCAAAAATAGTCTTTAGCTAAACTAAATCCAGTAAATACCAATAACATGGCTGCAAACCATAAAGCTGTTTTTAATTTACTTTGCTGCTGATTACTTTGCCAATGGTGTAAGTACAAAGCAGCAGCTAACGCCAATATACCTGCCATAAGTAATATAATGTTGGCGCTGATCAAACGTTCTAACAATATTAGTGGAACGACCAACATTACAAAGCCAAATAAGGTTTTAACTTGCTCCATCCAACCGCCTGCTTTAGGTAGCAATTTACCACCCGATGTACCAAGCAATAATAAAGGCAACCCCATGCCTAAACTTAATACATACAACGTTAGCCCGCCCACTAAGTAATCACCACTTTGCGCAACGTATAATAAAGCGGCTGATAGCGGCGCCGTAGTACAAGGTGATGCAATTAAACCGGACAATACCCCCATCAAAAATACACCAACATAGTTGCCACCTTTTTGATTATTACTTACCTGCGTGAGTTTATTCATCATACTGCTAGGGAGTTTTATTTCGTACCAACCAAACATCGACATAGCCAGTAATACAAATAATAAGCTAAAGCTAATAAGTACATAGGGGTGCTGTAAATACCCTTGTACTTGTCCACCTAATGCTGCAACAACTAACCCTAATGCTGCATAAGTTACCGCCATGCCTTGTATGTATACGAACGAAAGTGCAAAGGCTTTTTTAGTTGATAAATTTTGTTGCCCAGCAATTAAGCTCGACAAAATAGGAAACATCGGGAACACACATGGTGTAAAAGCAAGCCCCACACCCACTGCAAAAAATACTAATAAGTTAATAGCTAAACTTTGACTTGCCAGTTGCTCAGTAAAAGAAAGATCTTTTTTAGTGATAGCAGCATCCGGTTGCGATGTTGATTCGGTTAATGCGCTTGCAGCATTAGACGGTGTTGCATTTTGCGATTGCTCGCCTGCAATCACACTCAATGGAATTGTGATAACTTCAGGCGGGTAACAGAGTCCAGCCTCAGCACAGCCTTGATAACGCACTTTGACTACGGCGCCTTCATTTACGTCACTCAGCTTACTGATGATACTAACGCTTTGAAAAAACACCTCTGTTTTACCAAAAAATTCATCTTCGATAATCTCGCCATCACCTAAGCTTCCTACATCAATGCTGGCATCTTTAGCGAGTATCTCTATTTTTTGCTTATATAAATAGTAACCTGGCGCAATATCCCACCCTATAAACAAGGTGCGACCTTGCTGATCAAAGTCAAACTCAAACGCTTGTGTTACGGGTAAAAAGGTTTGCTGCGTGGGCGCTAATAAATCATTAAGCACATTATTTGATGTAGCCTTTGCAGGGGCTATTAATAATGTCACTAATAGCAAAAACAAAAAGCGCATTAATGTAATACCTCATCCATCCAGTTAAAATAAGCCAAGTTCCCGGTTGTTATGTCAATAACTTGTATCTCGGGTACTTCGTAGCTATGCATCGCTTTTATAGTTAAAAACACATCGTTCATTTTCTCTGTTTTGGTTTTAACTAGCATTTTAACTTCTGTCATTTCTTTTACCTCACCCTCCCACATATAAATAGAAGACATTGCTGGTAAAATATTGACACACGCGGCCAGCTTTTTTTCTACCAAAGCTTTACCAAGCATGCGTGCTTCAGCCTCGTTTTTACAGGTAGTAAAAATTAATTTAAATTGTGTATTCATTATGAACCTTTACTTGTTGAACGATGTCTAGCTTCATAGTATCTGATAGGTAAGCCAATGTGTAGAAATCCAGTTAAATGACACTACCTACGCATTAACCTTGAAAAGAGACCTATTAACCCTCACTTATATTTCATCAACTCTTACGAGTACCTTATTTAGAGAGCATTATGTTTAGATTTTTATTTGTGTTGTTTATTATCATTCCTATTATCGAAATCGCCTTGTTAATTCAAGTAAGCGATGTAATAGGGGGTGTAGCGACTATTGCACTAGTGGTTATTACCGCAATTTTAGGCGCTAAGATGGTGAAACAACAAGGTATGGGCGCACTTCAAAATGCGCAAACGCAAATGGCGCAAGGCCAGATGCCTGCTAAAGAATTATTCACGGGAATATGCGTAATTATTGCCGGTGTACTATTGTTAACGCCAGGCATCATGACTGACGTTTTTGGTTTACTTTTATTAACCCCTGCAATTCGTAATAAATTAGCTGCAGGCCTTGCAAGTCAGGCAACTGTGAGAATGAGTGCAGGTATGCAACAAGGTCCTTCCCCATACGCTCAACAACCGCATTCGATGCGTGACCAGCAACAAACCGAACAACCAACAACCATTGATGGTGAGTTTGAACGAAAAGATTAAAAATTTATCATTTTTTCTCTTGGAATTTTTTACTCTACCCCCATTAATGAATGCAAATTAGAAAAGCTTTTTTCTGTACTGTTCAGAAACTGTTAGGAGAACTAAAAAACATGAACATTCGTCCTTTACAAGATCGCGTAATCGTTAAACGTCTAGAAGAAGAAACAAAATCTGCTGGCGGTATTGTATTAACTGGCTCTGCAGCTGAAAAATCAACTCGCGGAGAAGTAGTAGCCGTAGGTAATGGTCGTATTTTAGATAACGGTGACGTTAGAGCTTTAGAAGTAAAAGCCGGTGACACTGTGTTATTTGGCTCATATGTTGAGAAAACTGAAAAGATCGAAGGTCAAGAGTACCTGATCATGCGTGAAGACAACATTTTAGGCATTGTAGGCTAAGCCTACTTTTCGTTTAACACACATTTAAGAATTTAGAGGAATTTAAAACATGGCAGCTAAAGAAGTACTTTTTGCAGGTGACGCACGCGCTAAAATGCTAACTGGCGTAAACATCCTAGCAAACGCAGTTAAAGTTACATTAGGTCCTAAAGGCCGTAACGTTGTACTAGACAAATCGTTTGGCTCTCCAGTGATCACTAAAGATGGTGTATCTGTAGCAAAAGAAATCGAACTTGAAGACAAGTTTGAAAACATGGGCGCGCAAATGGTTAAAGAAGTTGCATCTAAAGCAAATGATGCAGCCGGCGATGGTACAACTACCGCTACAGTACTTGCACAGTCTATTGTTAATGAAGGCCTTAAAGCGGTTGCTGCAGGCATGAACCCAATGGACCTTAAACGTGGTATTGATAAAGCAATCATTGCTGCTGTTGCAGAGCTTAAGGCGCTTTCTGTTCCTTGTGCTGATACTAAAGCTATTGCTCAAGTAGGTACTATTTCAGCTAACTCTGATAAAGAAATTGGCGACATCATTGCAGAAGCAATGGAAAAAGTAGGCCGCAATACAGGTGTTATTACTGTTGAAGAAGGTCAATCACTAGAGAACGAACTAGATGTTGTAGAAGGCATGCAGTTTGACCGTGGTTACCTATCTCCTTACTTCATTAACAACGCTGAAAAAGGCGCAGTTGAATTAGATAACCCATTTATTCTACTTGTAGATAAAAAAGTATCTAACATTCGTGAGCTACTACCTACATTAGAAGCCGTTGCTAAAGCAAGCAAGCCACTATTAATCATTGCTGAAGACCTTGAAGGCGAAGCACTTGCAACGCTTGTAGTTAACAACATGCGCGGCATTGTTAAGGTATCAGCGGTTAAAGCTCCTGGTTTTGGCGACCGTCGTAAAGCGATGTTACAAGATATCGCCGTATTAACTGGCGGTACTGTTATTTCAGAAGAAATTGGCCTTGAGCTTGAAAAAGCAACAGTTGAAGACCTAGGTACAGCTAAGCGCGTTGTTATCACTAAAGACGATACAACTATCATCGATGGTGCTGGCGAAGAAGAAGGCATTACCGGTCGTGTTTCTCAAATTAAAGCACAAATTGAAGAAGCAACATCAGACTACGATAAAGAAAAACTACAAGAGCGTATGGCTAAACTTGCCGGCGGTGTTGCAGTAATTAAAGTAGGCGCAGCAACTGAAATTGAAATGAAAGAGAAAAAAGACCGTGTTGAAGATGCATTACATGCAACTCGTGCAGCGGTTGAAGAAGGCGTAGTACCGGGTGGCGGTGTTGCTCTAGTACGTGCAGCTAGCAAGCTAGTTGAACTACTTGGCGATAACGAAGATCAAAACCACGGTGTTAAAGTTGCCCTTCGTGCGATGGAAGCACCTCTTCGTCAAATCGTAACTAACGCGGGTGACGAAGCATCTGTTGTTATTAACGCTGTTAAAGGTGGCGAAGGTAACTACGGTTACAACGCAGCAACTGGCGAATACAATGACATGATTGAAATGGGTATCCTAGATCCAACTAAAGTAACGCGCTCTGCACTACAATTTGCAGGGTCTATTGCGGGTCTAATGATCACAACTGAAGCAATGGTTGCTGAAATCCCTAAAGAAGAAGCTGCTGGTGCCCCTGATATGGGTGGCATGGGCGGAATGGGTGGCATGGGCGGCATGATGTAATCATCACAACCCATATTAACCATTGATTTATAAGGGTTTATCCACTCCACGTAGAGGCATATGTAGAGACATGGATAAACCCTTTTGTATACTTAGGTATACACCTGCCCTACTTTCCTATTCTACCTAGCAAATAAAACTACTTCTTCAGACCCTCTTTTAAATTATTTAGGTTAGCTCACTACATATATTAAGCCGTAGGGGGGGAGTATTAGGGGTACTGAATCACCTTTGCGATTGCATCGACTCACTACGCTTAAAAAAAACGTGTTTTATATTTATCTGTTTTTTATAAATGTAGAGCAAGTATGATAAGTGCGTTAAGCTTAGCTATAAAAGTCATATTCATATTGGAGCTATGGTGTATAACAAAAAGGAAGTTAAAGAAATCATATGGAAAAAATGGCTATTCCCAGACTTTTCTAACAAACTCACTTGGTTCATTGGGGGTACTGGAGCAGCAATCATTTTAACCCCAACCCCTTTTAAACACCTATTTTACAATTGGCTGGTAGATACCTTTAATTTAAACTCTGGTATTCCTTATACCCTATCAGATTTGCAAAACAGTACAGCTGATTATTCTTTAGGGTTTGGTTTAATCTTTTTGGCTCTTCTACACAATATTGGTTATCGAGTCCTCATATATAAGACTGAGCAACTATCTCAAAACAAGAAACAAGCTCAAATTGATGTAGATGAAAAACTATTTATAGAGTTTGCTGCTTTATTACCAGCAGATGGTCTTGATGTATGCACATTAAAAGACCACGACTTTGGTAATGCTTACCATAGAGGTAGCTTTGATGCTTTAGAGAAGTTTGTTAATACATGGGATCACGCTCAGAAATCCTTTTTAGATAAAGAGCTTGAGTCTAAAAGAAATAATTTTTTAGGCAAGGCAAAGCATTTTATTCATACCCTCGCAGTTAGGTCTTACCCTATTGGTAATGGCGATGTGTTCTCTTGTATTCCAGATAGATACAGAGGTTCATACGACTGGCCAGATAATGTTAGTGAGCAAATTAGTGAGCTAAATGACTTAGCAACAGAACTATTTGAGCTACATAGAGAGTTCATACTTTCGACTAGACTTCGCTTAGTATGTTGATTTAACTTACCTGTAAACCTGTTGTGTACACCAAGGAAACCACACTGTACACATGTGTACACTAGGCTCTATTTCCTTATAAAGACTATGTGCGGTCTTCCTTTGAGGGCTATTCAACGGCTCTAAAAGGCGTCATATGAGCTTTCAGGTATTGATACGCCATCCCAATTATCTGGCGCTTCGTCACTCTCTAACGTTCCTGCTTGTTCAAGCCATTTATCCCTTCTGGTAATAGAAATCCCAAGGGTAGAGCCTCTAGCAGTTTTACGTAGGGCTTCCCTAAAGTTATCTTCACCAACAGATTCTATTAGGCTGTCTATCTTGGCATATGCCTCTTCTATTAGATAATGTCTGTATTCTTCATTATCCATATCCTTAGGGGTGTAGCTTTTTCCTGAGACAATATCAGAGAGCCTTCTAATCTTTGGAAACCCTCTTGCATCCCAAGTGGAGCTTTTAGCTGCCTCTGTGTATCTATTCTCTAGTTTTTTTTGTAGCTGGCGGGTAAAACTATCAAGAGAGCTATAATCTTCCAGCTTACCTTGAATAGCTTCTGCACAAGCTCTAAGGGCTCTCATTACATGGTTTGCTTGTCCTCGACTGCAGCCAATAAGCTTTGTAAGCTCACTAACACTATAATCATATTTTCCAGCTATAACTAATGATCTAAACTTAGACTGATTGACTTCGTCCTTAGTAACCCCTACACCATGCCCTTGGTTAACTTCTTGAGCCGCAAGGAAAGCCTCTGTGTATGTTCTGTTTCTAACTAGCCTAGCTTTTACCCTAAAATCATCACATTTAGCTTTGTCCATGTACTCTAAGGATGCACTAATACGATGAAAACCATCTATAACAAGCTTCTTTCCAGAAACCTCAAACACAGTTATTGGTTGCTTTATTCCTACTCCATTGTGAAAGTCGTCTAAGATTTCTTTTGATTGGCTCTCTTGCTTAAGCTCTTGAGCGCGTCTTGTATTCTTATCTCTAATTAAATTAGTGTCTCGCCCTTGCATAGCAGGGTCTAAAATCACTTCTCTTGGGTTGATGTCTATAAAACTACTATTAGACATGTATTGGTTCATTGAGGCTTCTCTATCGCTTCTAGAGCTCTTTGTACTGTGGAAAGGGAAACACCAACCTCTTTAGCTATTTTACGCAAAGATATACCCTGAGAGCGTAATAGCCTGATTTGCTGGTGGTTAGTCTTATTGGTAGGACGGCCACGGTATTTACCAGCAGCCTTGGCTTTTTCGATGCCTTCCTGCCTTCTCTCTTGAATCATAGATAACTCGAATTGAGCAACTGCCCCCAACATACTCAGCATTAACTCAGACATTGGGTCAGAGCCACCAGCTTTAAAGCAGAGGCCTTCCTTATGAAACTTCACTTTGACCCCTCTACCATTCCAATCAGTAACAATCTGCTTCAAGTCTAAGAGGTTACGTGCAAGTCTATCAATGCTATGGATATGTACAGTGTCACCTTCCCTGATGTATTCCTTTAGCTCATTTAAGGCTGGTCGTTGAGCAGAGCCGCCACTACATTTATCAACAAACTTCTTTGTAAAACTAATCTTTACGTCAGCAAGTTGTCGTTCCGTGTTTTGGTCTGTAGAAGAGACCCTCATATAAGCTATGTGTGCCACATCCTGTACTCGTTTAATTCTAAGAGGCGGGAAATAATAATGTGGTCTTAATTTAAAGTAAACCCTAACAGGTACTGTTTGATCACGTTATGACCATACCTGTTTAGGTATACTTAAAAGAGTACAAATCAACTTTTAGATCTTGGACGGATCTCAAGAGCTTCTTCATAACTCCAACCTAATTTTAATCTTGCGCTGACTCTTTTGAAGCATACACCATTTGCCTCAGCAGCTTTACTCATTGAAGAGTATTTTACTTTGTTGCCGTTTATTTCAACGTCAATTAATTTAGTAGCATGTTTATTTATGGGAGGTGTCTCCAAACCTAAAGATTGCTCTAGAGTCCAGCCTCTTGAGAGCCTTTTTCTAATAGTTTCCCACCTATCAAATCCATAAAATGCAGCAGCTTCTGCTTTAGACTTAAACCTTCGAGTTTTACCATTTATCTCTAATTGAAATGAATGCATTGGATGCACCCATTTGGGTGGTTCTACCAAACCTACAGCTTGCTCAGGTGTCCAGTTCAGCTTAACTAGCCGTTGTAGAACTCTTGCAGTGGGAAGGTTATAACTGCTTGCTAATTCACCAACAGAATTAAAGGTAAGCATATTTCCTGAATCTTTGATTGTAAATTTTCTTCCAGCAAATTTGTGTGTTTCTGGAGCTGGTGCAAGCTCAAAGGCTTGCTCTAATGTCCATCCATAGCGAAGCCTATCAGCAACAAGTCTATACTTAAAACCGTAAGCCCTCGCAGCCTCACTTACAGATGGGAAAGTTAAGTTTTCTAAGACTACAGAACGGCCTTTGCTAAAACCACTACCTCCACGATTAAGATTATATCCGTCAGGGTACTTTGTTTTTAATTTCTTAATCCAATACCTCTCTAGTTTATTTAATTCATTAATTGAGTCAGCATGATCTATAATTGTAATATCAAAGGCATCAGCTCCATATCTCAAAATAGCAGCAGAGAGAGAGTGCTTGCTTTTGGTTTTTCCTTTTGAAGCTAAACCTACGTGACTTTTCCACCTTTCAGTAACTGGCGACATAGTCTGTCCTACGTAATACTTGCTATTGATGTTGTTTTTTATCAAATAAATGTAGCCATAGCATTTTTTGGTATGTGCTGGTGGTGTTGCTAATTCTAGAGCTTGCTCTATTGACCATCCTCTACTATTTAATCTATTGAAAACAAGGAATTCGTTTAGCCCTTGAGATTTAGCAGCCTCTGTTACAGATAAAAAGTGATAGTCAACTCCATTAATTGAGAATTTAACTTCTTTCCTATTATGGGCAATACGTTTTGAATCCCGCTCAATAATTCCTAATGCTTCTTCAGGAGTCCAGTTAAAGTTAGTCAACCTAGCTCTAACTAATTTGGGCTCTATCCCGTATTCGTCAGCGGCATCCTTAATGGTTGAATAGCTCTTTAATTTACCATTAACCTTTACAGAGATAGATTGCCGTCTATTAGGCTCTAACTTGCGTCTTGGAGCTAACTCAAAGGCCTCTTCAATAGACCAACCGCTTCTTAAACGACCTACTATTAGTTTGGGGTTAAGATGGTACTGTTCAGATGCTTCAGAGATACTAGAATAAGCAATCCCGTCTACCTCAATCCCTTGCTTTGCCATTTTGAAAACTCCTTGATTACAGCCAGTCTCTTTCTATGATTTTTGCCGCTTGATCAGCATGTTGACATAATACCTTTAACTCTTCACCCTTAGCATAATAGCCATAAGTCATTGTCTTACCGCCTTTATGACCTACAGCAAATGCTGCACTAGTCTCATCTATTCCAGCCCTTTGATAAGCCGTACTCATATGCACCCTAAATGAATGAAATGTTCGACTTTTATCCTTCGTCACATTAGCAGATTTATAGTTACTAAAGACTCTTGAGGCTTGTTTACCATCCATTCCAATGATGCTTTGACCTACTTCAGAAACCCCCAAACGCCTCCTTACAATTTCATGAACCCTCTTAGGAAGTGGAACAGTTCTAGTCGCTGATGCTGTCTTACCCTTTCTTATATATAACGCCATTAGCTCACCCTCGATATACACATCATCTTTAGTTACAGCACAAATTTCAGATATGCGACATCCAGTGAATAAGCCTAAATAAACGAGAGCTTTGATGCCTTCATCTTCAGAGTTAGCCCAGCTAATTATTTCGCGAATTTCCTCACGACTAAATAGCTGCTTCTTTTCAATAGTCTTATCTGCTTCATAATGAGTAAGTATGTGAGAGTCGAAAGGGTTCTCGCGTTTATCAATTTCTGCAATTCTCCAAGCATGCTCGTAGATACTTTTCAATCGACTCAAATGACCCTTAACTGTACTTACTGCTACCTCCTGAATGAGTTCGTCTATAAAACTAATCACCTGCTTTCTTTCAATACCCATTAGCGGCATATCGTGTACGTTTAGGTGCCTCAAGAAACGACTAGCGGTAGACTTCATTTTGACTATAGTATCTTGGTTTCTCTGTTTGTTTTTACGCAGCCAATCATTAAGAGCTTCTCTCATGGAATAGGTATATTTTACAGGTATTGTCCCAGTCTTAAATGCTTTAGCTGCTTCTTGTCGTACCTCTGGGTGTTCTTCTGTTCCAACCAAAATAGAGTCTTCAAGCTGATAATATGCCTCGTATTTATCACCCCTAGCATCACGCTTTGCTTGCTCTAAAGTATTATAGAAGCTCATAAAGGTACTACGCCCACCATCAATAGCTTGTTCCTTTTGAACAGCTAACTGCCCCAACAAACTGTCTCTACGTAACCTAGCAGTCTTAATGCAGCTCGTTTGAAGTGACTTTACGTAAATCTCTTTGCCGTCATATAAGTGCCTAACTCCCTTAGGTATTCTTATTTGAAACATCCAGACATCACGATTCTTACGTTTTTTAAGGTATTTGTTATTACTAGCTTCTGCCATTGTTGAATATACCCAAAAGTGGAGACCAATGTAGAGACAAATAATACCACAACCCTTTATTTACAGTACATACAGTGGCTTAATGTAGATTTGGAAGGCATGATGTAATCATCACCGTTTAAGCACCTCGCTTATATAAAACCCAGCCTCGGCTGGGTTTTTACTTTTTAGTACTTTTTTATTGTTATTGTTCAATTTACCCCCAAATAGTAATAACGTATAAATTAAAAAACCACACCATGGACATACTTAACAGTAATGGAATTACTTTCATCGCAGTGCTTGTAACCCTAATATCTGCATTGCTGCTTTTAATAGTTTGCCTTTTGTTAAAAATGATTACTTGGGGTAAAAGTATGTCGAAAGGGGCATATTTATTTTTAGCGTTTTTTCCGCTTATTTCCCTGATGCCTATTCCGCCACCTACCTACGAAAATGTTCAAAAGGCGAAGCAAGAGCAAAGAAAACGTAAGGAAGACTCAGGCGACCCGCCGGATGAAGAGGTATAATCTACAATATACAACCCTACACAAAACACACACTGATATGTAAAAATACGCAGCAACACAATCAAGGAGTAGTTTATGTCAGGTATAAAACAGCATATTGGCAGTATTGCCTTAATCGTAAAAGATTATGATGAAGCCATTGAGTTTTACACTAAAAAATTGAGCTTTGAATTAGTTGAAGATACTGATTTAGGTGAGGGAAAACGTTGGGTGTTAATTACACCGCCGCAGTCAAATGGTACGCATATACTACTTGCTCAAGCCACTGAGCCAGAACAAGTAAGTGCTATTGGTAACCAAGCCGGTGGGCGTGTTTGGTTATTTTTACATACTAACGATTTTTGGCATGATCATGAAAACATGTTAGCTAACGGTGTTGTCTTTAATGAACAACCCCGTAATGAACCTTACGGAGTTGTTGCTGTTTTTGAAGATTTATACGGTAATAAGTGGGATTTAATTCAACAAAAATAGAAAGCTTAATTTATTAAGGATCTAACTATGCTAAATAAATCGGAGGGTAGCATACCTCGCTGCCCGTCTCGCTCACTGGCGATATCACCGGCTTTAGCGTGCAGTGTTACGCCATATCGCGCTGCCTCATCTATATCGAGGCCTTGAGCGCATAATGCACCTATAATACCGGTGAGTACATCGCCACTACCACCAACGGCCAGTGCTGCGTTACCGTCTTCACACACCCACGTATTCTCAGCATTATCAATTAATGTTCCGGCTCCTTTTAATACGCAAGTAGCGTTATAGCGCTTAGCACACAGTCGAGCATTCTCAAACCTATTTGACTCAACATCCACAATAGTTTTACTTAATAGCCTGGATGCTTCTCCTGGGTGCGGTGTAAGTACACATTGCTTTAATGTGTACGATGAGGCTTGCTTGGCTAATAAATTTAGCGCATCGGCATCAATAACCAGTGGCATGTTATTAGTTTGGCAGTAATATATAACCTCCTCAAAGGTTTTTTGTGCCCATTCATCCTGCCCCAGACCTGGCCCTATTACTACGCAGCTAGCCCACTCAAGCGCTTCTTTTAGATTAGTACTGGTTACCATTAATTCTGGCCTACCAATGCTTACAGGCACTACAGAACTTGAATGTGTATACACTTTTACCATACCCGCACCTGCTCTAAGTGCGGCCTCGCTGGATAATCTAATTGCGCCAGCCGTCCCCTCATTACCACCTACACAGAGGAGTTTACCATGAGTTCCTTTATGGCTATTTAGGTTACGCGCACCAAGCTTTTTAAAGCTCTTAATATTTATAAGTGTGCCGCTTGAAGTAGCGAGCTCAAAAAATGCAGGTCCAATATTTAGATCGTCAAATATTAACTCCCCGCAATGTTGTTTACCTATAGCCGTTGTTAGCCCCTGCTTAATACCAACAAAGGTTATTGTTTTACTTGCTTGTATAGCAATACCTAAAGGTTGGCCAGTATCTGCGCTGATGCCTGAAGGCACATCTATACTCAATACAGGTTTATTACAGACATTAATTTCATGAATAATTTGAGCAAAATTATCGCGAACCGAGCTTGTGATCCCTGTACCTAGCATTGCATCTATAATTAAATCACTTCGGTTTAATAACTCACTCGTATAAGCATTAACTTCACCGCCTTCATCACGCCATAACTTAAACGCTTTTGCAGCATCTCCTGTTAGTGATTTTTCAGGGTTAACGGCACACAAAGTTACTCGCTTACCCGCTTGCTTAATTAGGCTCGCGGTAATATAAGCGTCACCAGCGTTATTACCATGCCCTACAACAACTAACGTATGCTCTGCATTAAAGTCTTGCCAAGCGTTGAATGCAGCGTGCCCAGCGCGCTGCATGAGGGTAAATAACTCACAATGGCTATTATTAGCAGCTAGTGCCTCGTTATCCCTAACTTCTTTTGCAGTAAATATTAGTTTATTTAGCATGAAGACCCCTCTAATAAGTGACACCCAACCTTATCAAATACACATATCAAGCGGCTAGTTTTGTGAGCTTTTAATCGAGGTAAGTTCGTTTATTCAAACGTACTAAAGATCACATATTTATCCGGGTCAGATAACTGAAAACTAATCACTTTTATTCAGGTATTAAAAACTTAAACGCTAAATATTACTCATTGAACGTTGCTACAAAGCACCTACGCCTGAGGTAAATGCGCCACCTTCACGTGAGGCAAATTGCAGGCATTAAAAAACCCGAGACTAAGCTCGGGTTTTTTAGCATTAATTAACTTAAACGTTAACTATTACTCGTTGAGCGTTGCTACAAAGCACCTACGCCTAAGGTAAGAGCGCCACCTTCACGTGACGTAAATTGCAGGCATAAAAAAACCCGAGACTAAGCTCGGGTTTTTTTAGTATTAATTAACTAAAACGTTAATTATTACTCGTTGAGCGTTGCTACAAAGCACCTACGCCTAAGGTAAGAGCGCCACCTTCACGTGACGTAAATTGCAGGCATTAAAAAACCCGAGACTAAGCTCGGGTTTTTTTAGTATTAATTAACTTAAACGTTAATTATTACTCTACGATAGTTGCTACAACACCAGCACCTACAGTACGGCCACCTTCACGGATAGCAAAACGAAGACCTTCATCCATCGCGATTGGTGCGATTAGAGTTACTGTCATCTTGATGTTATCACCAGGCATTACCATTTCTACGCCTTCTGGTAACTGTACGTCACCAGTTACGTCAGTTGTACGGAAGTAGAACTGTGGACGGTAACCTTTGAAGAATGGAGTATGACGACCACCTTCATCTTTAGAAAGTACGTATACTTCTGAAGTGAATGTAGTGTGTGGGTTGATTGAACCAGGCTTAGCTAGTACTTGACCACGTTCAACGTCTTCACGCTTAGTACCACGTAATAGTGCACCAATGTTCTCACCAGCACGACCTTCGTCAAGAAGCTTACGGAACATTTCAACACCAGTACAAGTAGACTTAGTAGTCTCTTTGATACCAACGATTTCAACTTCGTCATTCACGTTGATGATACCGGCTTCAACACGACCTGTTACAACAGTACCACGACCTTGGATTGAGAAAACGTCTTCGATAGGCATGATGAATGGCTTATCGATGTCACGCTCTGGCTCTGGGATGTAAGAATCTAGTGCTTCTGCAAGCTCTACAATCTTGTCTTCCCATTGCTTCTCGCCTTCAAGTGCTTTAAGTGCAGAACCTTGAATTAGTGGTAAGTCGTCACCTGGGAAATCGTACTCAGAAAGAAGTTCACGAACTTCCATTTCTACTAGCTCAAGTAGCTCTTCGTCATCAACCATGTCACATTTGTTCATGAATACGATGATGTAAGGTACGCCAACCTGACGAGAAAGAAGGATGTGCTCACGCGTTTGTGGCATTGGGCCATCAGTCGCAGCTACTACTAAGATAGCGCCGTCCATTTGTGCAGCACCAGTGATCATGTTTTTAACATAATCGGCGTGACCTGGACAATCTACGTGTGCGTAGTGACGAGTTGGTGTGTCGTACTCAACGTGTGAAGTTGAGATAGTGATACCACGCTCGCGCTCTTCTGGAGCGTTATCGATTGATGCGAAATCTTTAGCAACACCGCCGTATACTTTTGCAAGTACGTTAGTGATTGCTGCAGTTAGTGTAGTTTTACCGTGGTCAACGTGGCCGATTGTACCAACGTTTACGTGCGGTTTTACGCGTTCAAACTTTTCTTTTGCCATCTTAAAAAATTCCTAATTAAGAAATTAAAGCCTGACTCACTATTGAGCCAGACAAGCTAAAATCATATTACAGCGCGAGCTGAAATTATTGTATCTGCAACCTGCTTTGAGGCTTCAGCGTACTTCAAAAACTCCATAGAGTAAGAAGCACGACCCTGAGTTGCAGAACGTAAAGCAGTCGCATAACCGAACATTTCAGACAGTGGAACTTGCGCATTTATTTGCTTAAGTCCACCAAGTGCATCTTCCATGCCCTCGATCATGCCGCGACGACGGTTTAAGTCGCCAACTACATCACCCATGTTTGAGTCAGGAGTGATTACCTCAACCTTCATTAGTGGTTCTAAAAGAACTGGGTTTGCTTTAAGCGCACCGTCTCTCATAGCTAATGAACCTGCAATTTTAAATGCCATTTCATTCGAATCTACATCATGGAACGAACCATCATATAAAGTCGCTTTAACGCCAAGTAAAGGATAGCCTGCCAGTACACCTTGAGACATTTGCTCTTGGATACCTTTGTCTACCGCTGGGATGTATTCTTTAGGAACTGATCCACCTACGGTTTCGTTAACGAATTCGTAAATTGGAGAATCATCATCCGAAATATCCATCGGTTCAAGCTTCAACCAAACGTGACCATATTGACCACGACCACCTGATTGACGAATGAACTTTCCTTCAACTTCTACAGTTGAACGAATAGCTTCACGATATGAAACCTGCGGCTTACCAACGTTACATTCAACACTGAATTCACGTTTCATACGGTCGACGATAATATCTAGGTGAAGTTCACCCATACCAGAAATAATTGTCTGGCCTGATTCTTCGTCAGTTTGTACGCGGAAAGACGGATCTTCGGCCGCTAGTTTACCTAGCGCGATACCCATCTTGTCCTGGTCAGCGATTGTGCGAGGCTCAACCGCAACAGAGATAACTGGTTCTGGGAATTCCATACGCTCAAGCGTAATAATTGAATTCGGAGCACACAGTGTCTCACCTGTTGTAACGTCTTTAAGACCAATAGCCGCCGCGATGTCGCCTGCGTAGACTTCTTTGATCTCTTCACGAGAGTTTGAATGCATCTGTACGATACGGCCAAGTCGCTCACGCTTACTTTTAACTGGGTTGTATACCGCGTCACCCTGTTTAACAGTACCAGAGTAAACACGGAAAAAGGTTAAAGTGCCAACAAACGGGTCTGTTGCAATTTTAAATGCAAGTGCAGCAAACGGCGCTTTATCATCAGCTGGACGTTCCTCTTCGGTACCATCTTCTAAGATACCTTGGATTTGTTTAACTTGTTCTGGTGAAGGCATATATTCTACAACGCCGTCAAGCACCGCTTGAACACCTTTGTTTTTAAATGCGCTTCCACAAGTTACTGGAACAATCTCATTGGCCAATGTGCGTTGACGTAAAGCATTTTTAATTTCTGCTTCACTTAACTCTTCACCTTCTAAGTATTTGTCCATTAGTTCTTCTGAGGCTTCAGCAGCGCTTTCAACTAAATGAGAGCGCCATTCTTCAGCTGACTCAAGAAGGTCTGCCGGTATTGCCTCATATGTGAAAGTCATACCCTGGTCCGCTTCGTTCCAGTTAATCACTTTCATTTTTATAAGGTCAATAACACCTTTAAAGTCGTCCTCAGCGCCTACTGGCAACTGAATAGGAACAGGCGTTGCTCCAAGACGAGATTTCACCTGGCTAACAACAGCTAAAAAGTCAGCGCCCGTGCGATCCATTTTATTTACGAAGATCATTCTTGGAACTTCGTATTTGTTCGCTTGACGCCAAACTGTTTCAGTTTGCGGCTGTACACCAGAAGAAGCACAAAGCACAACTACCGCACCATCAAGTACACGTAAAGAACGCTCTACTTCGATAGTGAAATCTACGTGTCCTGGAGTATCAATAATATTGATACGATGGGCGTCAAATTGAGCGTCCATCCCTTTCCAAAAACACGTTGTTGCAGCAGAAGTGATTGTGATACCACGCTCTTGTTCCTGCTCCATCCAGTCCATAGTTGCAGCGCCATCATGTACTTCACCGATCTTATGAGAAAGACCTGTGTAGAACAGAACACGTTCTGTTGTGGTGGTTTTGCCTGCATCTACGTGAGCTACTATGCCGATATTACGGTAGCGCTCAAGTGGAGTTGTACGTGCCATATGATCCTCTTAAAGGTTAAGGACAGATTACCAACGGTAATGAGCGAATGCTTTATTCGCTTCAGCCATACGGTGAACGTCTTCACGTTTCTTAACCGCAGTGCCTTTATTATCAGCAGCGTCAACGATTTCTTGAGCTAAACGTAAGCCCATAGATTTTTCGCCACGCTTACGTGCAGCGTCTACTAACCAACGCATACCTAATGCGTTGCGACGAACTGGACGTACTTCAACTGGTACTTGATAAGTTGAACCACCAACACGGCGAGATTTAACCTCTACCTGTGGACGGATGTTATCAAGTGCAGATTCAAAGATTTCTAGGTGCGACTTGCCTGATTTCTCAGCAGCCACGTCTAGCGCACCATAAACAATTTTTTCAGCAGTAGATTTCTTGCCGTCTAACATTACGATGTTAACGAATTTAGCAAGAAGTTCCGATCCGAACTTAGGATCTGGAAGAATTTTACGTTGACCTATTACGCGTCTTCTAGGCATTTTGTATCTCCGGTTTATTCAGGTTTGCTCTTTCGAGTCAATCACCCAAAACAATAATTAATAATATTTAGTGCTTGGCCTTACTAACGGAATACAATTACCCTTTAGGGCGTTTTGCACCGTATTTAGAACGAGCTTGACGACGGTCGCTAACGCCTGCACAGTCAAGTGCACCACGTACAGTGTGAAAACGCACACCTGGTAAATCTTTAACACGACCACCACGGATTAGGATTACACTGTGCTCTTGAAGGTTATGACCTTCACCACCGATGTAAGATGTTACTTCGAAACCGTTAGTTAAACGTACACGAGCTACTTTACGTAACGCTGAGTTTGGTTTCTTAGGTGTAGTTGTATATACACGAGTACATACACCGCGCTTTTGCGGACACGCTTTTAGTGCAGCTGAGTTACTTTTCGTAACCTTGCTACGGCGTGGCTTACGCACTAGCTGGTTAATAGTTGCCATTTAAATAGCTCCTGAAATTAAAATTACTACTGAAAAAAATAAAAAATCCGCCCTTTATTACCTGCCTACGATAAGCACACAAGTAAATGGGTGGCGGAATTTTAATGAGCAAAGTTTAACCTGTCAACCTAAACTAATCGTAAGACAGCACTTAACTGCCTTACGTTCTCTTAATCTATTGATTAAGAACAGTTTATTGATTTCCAGACAAATCAGCATTTAGTGCATCAGTTAGTGCTTGAGTTGCCTCTTCAGCGCTTACTGTTTGCTCTTCTACTACTTCTTTGCTTTGTTTACGGCGAGCCATACGATCTTGATGATACGCAAAACCGGTACCGGCTGGGATCAAACGACCCACAATTACGTTTTCTTTCAGACCGCGAAGCTCATCGCTCTTACCATTCACTGCTGCATCTGTAAGAACACGTGTTGTTTCTTGGAAAGACGCTGCAGAGATGAAAGATTCTGTTGCTAGTGATGCTTTAGTAATACCCATTAACTGGATTTCAAACTTCGCTGGGATCTTACCTTGTTTTTCAAGGTCACGGTTTGCGATATTAACGCGCGCCACTTCGATTTGTTCACCAGCTAAGAAGTCAGTATCACCACCGTGTAAAATGGTACATTTACGTAACATTTGACGGATAATTGTTTCAATGTGCTTGTCATTGATCTTAACGCCTTGCAAACGGTAAACCTCTTGCACTTCGTTAACAATGTAGTTAGCAACATGAGTCACACCACGTAGGCGTAAGATGTCATGTGGTGATTCAGGACCATCGGCGATTACTTCACCTTTAGACACTTGTTCACCTTCAAACACGTTAAGTTGACGCCACTTAGGAATCATTTCTTCGTAATGATCGCCTTCAGCTGGAGTAATAACTAAACGCTTCTTACCTTTAGTCTCTTTACCGAAGCTAATAGTACCGGTGATTTCAGCTAAGATAGCTGGATCTTTTGGCTTACGCGCTTCAAATAAGTCGGCTACGCGTGGTAGACCACCCGTGATATCACGAGTTTTAGAGCCTTCTTGCGGGATACGTGCTAACACGTCACCTGGGTTTGCAGTCGCACCGTCTGTTACTTCAATCGTTGTGAATGAAGGAAGACGTGTTTCTTGCAGACCACGCTCATCACTTTCGATGATAAGTTTAGGCTCTTTAGCATTCGCTTTAGCAAGGTCTTTAACTACGATACGAGTCAAACCAGTTAGTTCATCGGTTTGTGTCTCTGTATTCGAGTCATCGATATCGCTAAACGATACTTTTGATTTGTGCTCAAGAACGATTGGGTGACTATGCGGGTCCCAAGTAGCAACAATGTCGTTACCTTGAACTTCTGCATTGTCTTGAACTGTTAATACTGCACCATAAGGTACTTTATAACGCTCTTTTTCACGGCCATGACTATCGATGATAGTGATTTCCGTTGAACGAGACGTAATAACAATCTTACCGTCTGTATTTAATACATACTTAGCATTGTGAAGTTTTAATGTACCGTTAGTTTTAACTTGTACATTATTTTCAGCTGACGCTCGAGATGCCGCACCACCGATGTGGAATGTACGCATCGTAAGCTGTGTACCCGGCTCACCAATTGACTGTGCCGCGATAACACCTACTGATTCACCTGCGTTGATGATATGACCACGTGCAAGGTCACGACCATAACAGTTAGCACATACACCAAAGTCATTATCACATGTGATAACTGAGCGTACGCGTACTTCATCAACCGAGTGCTCTTCTAAAAGGTCACACAGTTTTTCATCAAGCATGATATTACGTTCTACAAGTACAGTATTAGTACCTGGAATAACAACATCTTCAGCTACAACACGACCTAGTACACGTTCGCGAAGCGCTTCTACAACATCACCACCTTCAATAAGCGGTTTCATTGTTAAGCCATCTTCTGTGCCACAGTCGTCTTCGTTGATTACCAAATCTTGTGCTACGTCTACTAGACGACGCGTTAAGTAACCCGAGTTCGCTGTTTTCAGTGCTGTATCGGCTAGACCTTTACGCGCACCGTGAGTTGAGATGAAGTACTGAAGTACGTTTAGACCTTCACGGAAGTTAGCCGTGATTGGTGTCTCGATGATTGAACCATCTGGACGTGCCATTAGACCACGCATACCTGCTAGCTGACGGATCTGAGCGGCACTACCACGAGCACCTGAGTCGGCCATCATAAACACTGAGTTAAATGACGGTTGCTCTACTTCTTCACCTTTCGCGTTGGTTACTGTGTCTTTCGACAAGTTAGCCATCATCTCACGTGATAAGTTTTCATTTACACGTGACCAGATATCGATAACTTTGTTGTACTTCTCACCAGCCGTTACAAGACCTGATTGGAATTGTTGATTGATTTCAGTTACTTCAGCTTCTGCTGATTCAATGATCTGCGCTTTAACCGGTGGGATAACTAAGTCATCGATACCGATAGAAACACCAGACTTCATTGCGTAATGGAAACCGGTGTACATAACTTGGTCAGCAAACACAACGGTGTCTTTAAGGCCTAAGCGACGGTAACACTCATTCAACAAGCTAGAAATCTGCTTTTTACCTAGTGGCTGGTTGATTGACTCAAACGGCATACCAGTTGGTAAAATTAGAGACAGAATTGCACGACCTACCGTTGTTTCGATAACCGTTGTAGTATCTTCTACTACACCGTGCTCGTTAGCAACTGACTGGCTAATACGTACTTTCACAATAGCGTGAAGGTCTGCATTACCGCTACGGTATGCTTTTTCTGCTTCTTTAGGATCTTTAAATATTGCGCCTTCGCCTTTTGCGTTGATGCAATCACGGGTCATGTAGTAAAGACCCAATACAACATCCTGTGAAGGAACGATGATTGGCTCACCATTCGCAGGAGATAGAATGTTGTTTGTTGACATCATCAATGCACGTGCTTCAAGCTGTGCTTCGATTGTTAACGGTACGTGTACCGCCATTTGGTCACCATCGAAATCGGCGTTGTAAGCCGCACATACTAATGGATGCAAATGAATCGCTTTACCTTCGATAAGCACAGGCTCAAACGCTTGGATACCCAAACGGTGAAGTGTTGGTGCACGGTTTAGTAATACCGGATGTTCACGAATTACTTCGTCTAATACATCCCATACTTCCGCTACTTCACGCTCTACCATTTTCTTAGCAGCTTTGATTGTCGTAGCCATGCCGCGACGCTCTAGTTTGCCGTAGATAAACGGTTTGAATAGCTCAAGTGCCATCTTCTTAGGAAGACCACATTGGTGAAGCTTAAGTGTAGGACCTACTGTGATTACAGAACGGCCTGAGTAATCTACACGCTTACCAAGTAAGTTCTGACGGAAACGACCTTGCTTACCCTTGATCATATCAGCAAGAGATTTAAGCGGACGCTTGTTAGAACCTGTAATAGCACGACCACGACGACCGTTATCAAGTAGCGCATCTACCGCTTCTTGTAACATACGTTTTTCGTTTCGTACGATAATGTCTGGTGCAGCTAAATCTAATAGACGCTTAAGACGGTTATTACGGTTAATAACACGACGGTAAAGGTCATTTAGATCAGATGTCGCAAAACGACCACCGTCTAGTGGTACTAATGGACGTAGATCAGGTGGCAATACTGGAAGTACTGTCATGATCATCCACTCAGGGTTATTACCTGATTGGTGGAATGATTCCATTAACTTAAGACGTTTAGTGATTTTTTTACGCTTAGTTTCAGAGTTAATTGTTGGTAACTCTTCACGCATCTCAGCAATTAATTGGCCAAGATCAAGTTCACGAAGCAAGTCTAAAACTGCTTCAGCACCCATCTTCGCTTCAAACTCATCACCGTGCTCTTCTAATGCATCTAGGTACTCTTCTTCACCTAGTAACTGACCACGCTCAAGCGTTGTCATACCAGGCTCAGTTACTACGAATGATTCGAAGTAAAGAACACGTTCAATATCACGAAGCGTCATATCTAGCATTAAGCCGATACGTGACGGTAATGATTTTAAAAACCATATATGTGCTACTGGGCTCGCAAGGTCAATATGACCCATACGATCACGACGCACTTTGGTCAGTGTAACTTCAACGCCACACTTCTCACAGATCACACCACGGTGTTTAAGGCGTTTATATTTACCACATAAACACTCATAATCTTTCACTGGGCCGAAAATACGGGCACAGAATAAGCCATCGCGCTCAGGCTTGAAAGTACGGTAGTTAATAGTCTCAGGTTTCTTTACTTCACCGTATGACCATGAACGAACCATGTCTGGTGAAGCAAGACCAATGCGAATTGCATCGAATTCTTCGGTCTTATTTTGTTGCTTCAGAAACTTAAGTAAGTCTTTCACCTTAGCTCTCCTGTCGGAGTTAATCTCGAGGACGGGTAATCTCGTCCCTACATTCTATTCAGCCGTAACAGATGCTGCAGCGTCAACTGCAGCATCTAATTGGCTTAATTTTCTTCCAACTCGATGTTGATACCCAGTGAGCGGATTTCTTTCAACAATACGTTGAACGATTCTGGCATACCTGGTTCCATCTTGTGGTTACCATCAACGATGTTTTTATACATCTTAGTACGACCATTCACGTCATCCGATTTCACTGTTAGCATTTCTTGTAGAGTGTAAGCAGCACCGTAAGCTTCAAGTGCCCATACTTCCATCTCACCAAAACGCTGGCCACCGAACTGTGCTTTACCACCCAGCGGCTGCTGAGTAACAAGGCTGTAAGAACCAGTAGAACGTGCGTGCATCTTATCATCAACCAAGTGGTTAAGTTTAAGCATGTACATGTAACCAACAGTTACTTGACGTTCAAACTGATCGCCAGTACGGCCATCATAAAGTGTAACCTGACCACTTCTAGGGTATCCACCAAGCTCTAGCATGTCTTTGATTTCGTCTTCTTTAGCGCCATCAAATGCAGGAGTAGCGATTGGTAAACCACCTTTTAAGTTTTCAGCTAGGCGACGAATTTCGTCATCAGAGAAACTTGCAATGTCTACAACTTGGCGAGATTCACCAATTTCGTAAGCTTGCTTGATGAATTCACGTAGCTCATGAAGCTCACGTTGCTCTTTCATCATTTCTTCTAAACGTTCACCGATACCACGTGCAGCAAGACCCATATGTGTTTCAAGGATCTGACCGATGTTCATACGCGATGGTACACCTAGTGGATTTAGTACGATATCTACCGTACGACCTTTATCATCGTATGGCATATCTTCTACTGGTACGATAGTCGAGATAACACCTTTGTTACCGTGACGACCCGCCATTTTATCACCCGGTTGGATACGACGTTTAACAGCTAGGTATACTTTAACAATTTTAAGTACGCCTGGTGCTAAGTCATCACCTTGAGTAATTTTACGACGTTTGTTTTCAAACTTCTTGTCGTATTCAGCTTTAAGTTCATCGTACTGTGCAGCTAGTTGCTCAAGTTCAGCTTGCTTATCTTCTTCGGCAAGGCTTTGAGTTAATAGTTTTTCAGCATTTAATGACACTAAGTTGTTTTCATCAAAGCCTGCAGCTACAAGTAGCTTACGAGCGCGTTCTAAAACGCCAGCTTCAAGAATACGGAACTCTTCGTTGAAGTCTTTCTTCGCTTCGCGAAGCTGCATGTCTTCAACCTCTAACGCACGCTTATCTTTTTCAACACCGTCACGGGTGAAAACTTGCACGTCAATTACTGTACCAGTTACAGAGTTTGGTACACGTAAAGAGCTGTCTTTAACGTCAGATGCTTTTTCGCCGAAGATAGCACGCAGTAGCTTCTCTTCAGGTGTAAGCTGTGTTTCGCCTTTCGGAGTCACTTTACCTACTAGAATATCGCCGCCTTTAACTTCAGCACCAATATAAACAACGCCTGATTCATCAAGCTTGCCTAGTGCAGATTCACCCACGTTAGGGATATCTGCAGTGATCTCTTCTGGACCTAATTTAGTATCACGGGCAACACACTGTAGTTCTTGAATATGGATAGTCGTTAAACGATCTTCTTCAACTACGCGCTCTGATAGTAAGATTGAATCCTCGAAGTTATAACCGTTCCATGGCATGAATGCCACGCGAAGGTTTTGACCAAGGGCTAAGTCACCTAAGTCAGTCGAAGGACCATCTGCTAACACGTCACCACGAGTAACCGGTTCACCAACCATGCACGTTGGTTTTTGGTTAATACATGTATTTTGGTTAGAACGTGTGTACTTGGTTAAGTTGTAGATGTCGATACCCGCTTCACCAGGGATGCGTTCTTCTTCATGTACGTTTACAACGATGCGACTTGCGTCGGCATACATTACTTCACCACCACGTTTTGCAACAATCGTTACACCAGAATCTTTCGCTAGTGTTAACTCAATACCTGTACCTACTAACGGCTTATCCGCTTTCAATGTTGGTACTGCTTGACGTTGCATGTTTGAACCCATCAATGCGCGGTTAGCATCATCGTGTTCTAGGAACGGGATAAGTGCTGCTGCTACAGAGATCACCTGTTGTGGTGATACATCCATATATTGCTGGTCCATGCGACCCATAAAGGTTGATTCACCTTTGTGACGACATGGAATAAGTTCATCTACAAACTCATTGGTTTCAGTTAAGTTTGAGTTCGCCTGTGCGATAACAAACTGGCCTTCTTCAATGGCTGATAAGTAATCAACTTCATCAGTTACTACACCGTCTACCACTTTGCGGTAAGGTGTTTCTAAGAAACCGTAGTCATTTGTACGTGCGTACGTAGACAATGAGTTAATTAGACCGATGTTTGGACCCTCAGGCGTCTCGATTGGACATACGCGACCGTAGTGAGTTACGTGAACGTCACGTACTTCAAAGCCAGCGCGCTCACGTGTTAGACCGCCCGGACCTAATGCAGAAATACGACGCTTATGCGTTACTTCTGATAGCGGGTTATTTTGGTCCATAAACTGTGATAACTGAGACGAGCCGAAGAACTCTTTAACCGCTGCCGAAATAGGCTTAGCGTTAATAAGATCTTGTGGCATTATCGCGTCAAGGTCACCTAAGCTTAAACGCTCACGTACAGCACGTTCTACACGTACTAGACCAACACGGAATTGGTTCTCAGCCATTTCGCCAACACTACGTATACGACGGTTGCCTAAGTGGTCGATATCATCAACATCGCCTTGACCGTTACGAATAGCAATTAATACTTTCATAACAGACACGATGTCTTCTTTGCTTAATGTGCCAGGGCCTGTGTCAGAATCGTAACCAACACGGCTATTAAACTTCATACGACCAACAGTTGATAGATCGTAACGTTCTTCAGAGAAGAACAAGTTTTGGAATAAGGCTTCAGCCGCGTCTTTCGTCGGTGGCTCGCCTGGGCGCATCATGCGATAAATTTCTACTAGTGCTTCTAAACGGTTGCTTGAAGAGTCAATGTTCAATGTATTTGACATGTAAGCACCGCTGTCCACTTCATTGATGTACAACGTATCAATAGTAGTGTGACCGGCTTTAACTAATTCAGCCATAAGCTCAAGAGTTAATTCATCATTCGCGTTTGCAATAACTTCACCCGTTGATTCATCAACGTAGTTTTTAGAAATAATACGGCCAATGATGTACTCATGAGGTACTTCTAACTGAGTAATGCCTTTTTTCTCGATACTCTTGATGTGACGAGCCGTAACACGACGCCCGCTTTCAACAAGTACTTCACCGTCTTCGCCTTTGATATCAAAAGCGGCAGTTTCACCACGTAAACGTGAAGGTACAAGTTCCATTAGAACTTTACCGTCAGCTACTTCAAACGCAGTAGTATCGAAGAAGATATCTAGGATTTCTTCACTAGAGTACTCAAGTGCACGTAAGATGATAGACGCCGGTAATTTACGACGGCGGTCAATACGTACATATAAGTTATCTTTTGCATCAAATTCGAAGTCTAACCATGAACCACGGTAAGGAATAACGCGTGCGTTATATAATACTTTACCTGATGAATGAGTTTTACCGCGGTCGTTATCAAAGAATACACCAGGGCTACGGTGTAGCTGAGAAACGATAACACGCTCTGTACCATTGATTACAAAGGTACCGGTATCGGTCATGAGCGGAATTTCGCCCATGTAAACTTCTTGCTCTTTAATGTCTTTAACTGTGCCTGGAGCTTCTTTGTCCATAACAACAAGACGCAGTTTCACGCGAAGTGGAGCAGAATAAGTCACACCGCGAATTTGACATTCTTTTACATCGAAAACTGGCTCACCAATACGGTAACTTACGTATTGAAGCTCAGAATTTCCCGAGTAGCTTTTTATAGGGAACACAGAACGGAAGGCAGCTTCCAAACCATGATCGCCATCAGCGTCCGGCACTAAGAATTTTTTAAACGATTCTAACTGTGTAGACAGTAAAAAAGGTATATCCAAAACTTGTGGACGTTTACCAAAATCCTTACGGATACGTTTCTTTTCAGAATAAGAGTAAGCCATGGGGTTCCTCAGCTTGCTGATCTTTGACCCGACCTGTTCTTGTAAGAACAGACTTAACTGGCAGCTATGCCAAGATTTACAACATTTTATTGTTGTTCTAATTAAATCCCTTTTCAACACTAGCAAACTATAAAGCGTTGAAAGTAAAGAAATAATTAGATTTTATTTGCGCTATAAGAGTGCATCACTCCATAGCGCAAAAAGGCCGGTGATTAAATAATCACCAGCCCTTGCCTGATTTCTCAGGCAGCGAACTTAGCGTAAGCTAAATTACTTAACCTCAACTTCAGCACCAGCTTCAGTAAGATCTTTTGCAAGTGCTTCAGCTTCTTCTTTAGATACACCTTCTTTAACAGGTGTAGGAGCAGCTTCAACAAGAGCTTTAGCTTCTTTAAGGCCAAGGCCTGTAGCGCTACGAACAGCTTTGATTGCAGCAACCTTGTTAGCGCCAGCGCCAGTAAGGATTACGTCAAATTCTGTTTTCTCTTCAGCAGCTTCAGCAGCTGGACCAGCTACCATTGCAGCTGCAGCAGTTACGCCGAATTTTTCTTCCATTGCTTCAACAAGAGCAACAACGTCCATTACTGACATTTCAGCAATTGCGTCAAGGATTTGGTCTTTAGATACAGACATTACAAATTTCCTAATAATTAACGGACTCTAGGTCCAAATAAATTTTACACCGAAAGGATTAAACAACTTAAAATTAAGCAGCTTGCTCTTCTTTCTGTACACGTACTGCTTCAATTGTTTTACACAATTTGCCAGCAGACGCTTCTTTCATAGCACTCATTAAGCGTGCAACAGCTTCGTCGTATGTAGGTAGAGTTGCAAGCATAGCTGCATCTACTACGTTACCTTCAAAAGCGGCCGTTTTAACTTCGAATTTCTCATTCTTTTTCGCGAAATCTGAAAAGATACGCGCAGCAGCACCTGGGTGCTCTGATGAGAAAGCGATTAAGCTTGGACCAACAAATGAATCAGAAAGACACTCAAAATCTGTTCCTTCAAGAGCACGTTTTGCTAAAGTGTTACGAACAACTTTCATCCATACACCAGCTTCACGAGCTTCTTTACGAAGGGCAGTGATTGCGCCAACTGTTACACCACGAGAATCTGCAACAACTGCAGATAGAGCACCATTGGCTGCTTCGTTGACTTCAGCAACTATTGCTTTTTTGCCTTGAAGATTTAAAGCCATGGGTGTTACTCCTGGTTTAATGGGGTTACCGACAATCGGTTTCCCCTGTTCTACTCTTCCCTACCAAAAAGGTAGAGATGCTTTTTACGGCGAGAGCCAGAAGGATTAGGAAAAATCTATCTGGGGTCTACACCGTCTACGTAGGTAAAATTAAGGCCTAAGCCGCCTACGGTCTTGGACGGAAGCCCAATTTATCGCTTTGCCAGAGGCGCACCGAAATTATGGACTTCAACCCGAATTCTTTATTTTGCTAATTAATAAATTAATCAACAAAATGGCGCGAAATTATAGTACAAATTTCGTGCCATGTAAACACTAAATTAAGCAACTACTGTGTTTAAAGTAGCTTGGTCAACAGAAACACCTGCGCCCATTGTTGTAGAGATAGTTACTTTTTTCAAGTAAACACCTTTAGCTTGAGAAGGTTTAGCCTTCTTAAGTGCAACAATTAGAGCTTCAAGGTTTTGTTGAAGTTGCTCAGCTGTGAAATCAACCTTACCAATAGTAGTATGGATGATGCCGTTTTTGTCATTGCGGTAACGCACTTGACCAGCTTTAGCATTTTTAACTGCTTCTGCAACGTTAGGTGTTACAGTACCAGTTTTAGGGTTTGGCATTAGACCACGTGGACCTAAGATTTGACCTAGTTGACCAACAACACGCATAGCGTCTGGAGATGCAACAACAACGTCAAAATCCATCTCGCCTTTTTTAACTAGCTCAGCAAGATCTTCCATACCTACTAATTCAGCACCGGCTTCTTTCGCAGCTTCTGCGTTAGCGCCTTGTGTGAATACTGCAACGCGAACGTCACGACCAGTACCGTTAGGTAGTACAGTTGCACCACGAACGTTTTGGTCAGATTTACGAGCATCGATACCAAGGTTAACAGCAACGTCAACACTTTCTACGAATTTAGCTGTCGCTAACTCTTTTAAAAGAGCAACTGCTTCATTGATTTCGTAATCTTTAGTTACTTCCACTTTTTCGCGGATAGTACGCATACGTTTAGTTAATTTAGCCATTTCTTAGTCCTCTACGTTCAAGCCCATCGCACGCGCAGAACCTGCGATAGTGCGAACCGCTGCGTCCATATCGGCAGCTGTAAGGTCAGTTCGTTTTGTCTCAACAATCTCTTCAAGTTGAGCACGAGTTACTGTGCCTACTTTGTCAGTGTTAGGACGGCCTGAGCCTGACTTGATACCAGCAGCTTTCTTAAGTAAGTAAGCAGCAGGTGGCGTTTTCATGTCGAACGTAAATGAACGGTCACCGTAAACAGAGATCACTACAGGAACTGGAGCGCCTTTTTCGATAGACTCTGTACGTGCGTTAAACGCTTTACAGAATTCCATGATGTTTACACCGTGTTGACCTAGTGCAGGACCTACTGGAGGACTAGGATTAGCCATACCAGCGGCAACTTGTAGCTTGATTAGAGCTTCAACTTTTTTAGCCATTATAAATACCTCATTTGGTGGGTCTTAGCCTTGTGCGCGCGAGGACGCGTACTCTAACGGCTTCCCAGTTTAAAAATTGGTTTCGTACTTTTTGTACTGTAAAAATAAATTTTTACCTTTATACAAAAAGGCCGCTGATTATAAGATAATCAGCGGCCTTTTTCAAGCTTCGTGCCAAAATTTAAAATTTCAGCAGTGAAGCTTTTTTAATCAATTACTTATCTTGCTCAACTTGACCAAATTCAAGCTCAACTGGCGTAGAACGACCAAAAATAAGTACAGATACTTTTACGCGGCTTTTTTCGTAGTCAACTTCTTCAACTACACCACTGAAGTCTGCAAATGGACCGTCAGTTACGCGTACTACTTCACCTGGTTCGAATAATGTAGCAGGCTTAGGTGCTTCAGCATTTTCTTGTAAACGGTTAAGAATACGATCAGCTTCTTTAGAGCTAATTGGCGCTGGACGGTCAGATGTACCGCCAATGAAGCCCATTACACGCTCTGTGCTATTTACTAAGTGCCAGCTAGCGTCATTCATATCCATTTGTACTAGTACGTAGCCTGGAAAGAATTTACGCTCAGATTTACGCTTTTGACCGGCGCGCATCTCAACCACTTCTTCAGTTGGTACTAATATTTCACCAAAGCTCTCTTCAAGACCTTCGATTTTAATGTGTTCAGTTAACGTTTGAGCTACACGCTTTTCATAACCAGAAAATGCTTGTACTACGTACCAACGTAATTTAATTTCTTTGTTCTCATCCGACATGGGATCAGATCTCCAATCCAGTTAAAAAGCCAACAGCGCGGAATAAAATGCCATCTAATCCCCAAAGGATAAGTGCCATAATCACGGTTGCAACCATTACAATTAATGTCGTGTGGGTAGTTTCTTGACGCGTAGGCCAAATAACTTTACGTACTTCAATTCGAGCTTCTTTAGCAAAAGCAAGGAAGGTACGTCCCTTAAAAGTTTGTGAGGCAATGGCTAATCCGGCCGCTATTGCAACAACAACGCCGATAGCACGTAATAATACAGACTGATCTGCATACATATGGTTACCAACAACTGCGCCTGCAAGTAGCGCGATTGCTACTAACCACTTCACTGACTCCATCCCGCTTGATGGTGTTTCTACATTCGTGCTCATAATATTATTACCTTAACTACAGACACAACAACCCTACACGCCGGCAGGGTTAATCCATTAAAATCTAAACTTAAAAACAGACTTATTTAAACCGATTTTTAACCCCAGACTTACTCATATTAATGAGTAAATTGGCAGGGGCGGAGAGATTCGAACTCCCAACCGTCGGTTTTGGAGACCGCTGTTCTACCAATTGGAACTACGCCCCTGCAAAGTGGATGCCTATTATACTTACGCAAATCATTTACACAAGCCTAAAAGATACCCGCAATGCAAAATCTCTATAAACAATTAAGTACTTAATATTAAAAAGGCTTAATTCGCCCCTTTAACAAGTGGCACGCCATTATTACCCACAGGAATATAAACCGTTGTATGGTTTGGCGACTCAGCCATTTTTATTTGCGCATTTATGGCTTCATGTTGTAAATAATTAGCTGTAAGCGTGGCGTTAATAATTTTTTGTGCCTGCGCTATACCTTTTGCTTCTTCAACACGTATTTCTGCATCTTTACGCGCTATTTCTTTTTGTGTTTCTTTTTCAGCAAGTAACTGCTGCGCAGCTAGTTTTTTCTCTACCGCATTAGCAACAATATCGGGGTAGTTAATATTACCTACAACTACATTGGCAAGCTTAAAGGGGGTGGTTGATAAATAATTTTGTAAACGCAGTGTGACCTCTTGGGCTATTTTTTCGCGGTTTGTTTTAAGTTCACCACTGTCGTATTTCTGCACAGTATCTCTTACGTAAGTTCTGAACGTTTCACGCACAAAACGTTTGTACCAGTTCTCTGCTCCGTATTGTTCGACAACGGTTTGCACTGAACCACTTTGAATGGCAATCACAGCATGAAAATCAAATTTTATGTTTAAATCATCATTAGCTAATATTCTAAATGTTTCGGTATACGTATTGGGCCGCATATCTATGTTTACCACTTCATTACGCAGTAACGACATACCATAATTAGCAGGCCCTATCATGGTGCCTTGGTAACCACCTTCACCAAATACTCGTGGTTTTTCGTAAACATAGCCCTCTTCACCTGCTGGCGTACTTGGGTTAGTGCACGCGGTTAATCCAAACCCAATTACGCCAACAACAAAAGCACCTTTAACTAAATTATTAACCAAACTTTGCATCCCTGAATTTCTTGCTCTCATTATTTGTCCTTTATTTCTCTAATACTTTATATACATCGCTTAATAGGCTTGAAGCACCAAACCTAAATGTGGTGGCTTGTAGGTAGTCATCACTCATTATTGAACGGGCTAGTGCTAAATATTCACTGGCATCAGCCACCATTTTAACACCGCCGGCAGCTTTAAAACCAACACGTTTACCTGAATTTTTAATGGTTGTTAGCATTACCTTAGTTGACTCAAGCGTCGCATTTATAGCGACTTTACCTGTACTCGTTTTTACAAAGTCAGCGCCGCCTTTAATAGCCAGTTCGGTCGCTTGAGCAATCAACGCCTCTGTTTTTAGCTCACCACTTTCTATAATTACTTTTAGCTGAGCTTGAGTGCCGCACGCTTTTTTACTTTCACTTACGTACTTAAACGTGGCTTGCGTGTCACCTGCTGCTAGTTTTTTATAAGGAATAACGAGGTCTATTTCATCTGCGCCGCGTTCAATGGCTATAAGTGTTTCGTTTATCACATCGCTCAGCAGGGCGTCACCTGTTGGAAAGTTAGTCACCGTTGCTACTTTAACGTGGCTAAGCTCTCGTGCAGCAAGCGCTATTTTTGCATCGTCTACAAAATCGCTATACACACACACCGCAGCTGGCGTGCCTAGTGCAGGCCTAATACTATTGATCAGAGCTTGAATGTCTTTTGTAGTGTCGCTTGTGTTTAAGCTAGTTAAATCCATAAGCTCTACTGCGAGTAATGCGTCTTGTTGTTTTGTCATAAGGACTCCCTTGCCCTGCTTGGGTAAAATTAATACGCCTCATATTAACAAATTAAAAAAAACTCGCTATAGCTCATAACCAAACACTCTAAGCTTATTATTTTACTTGTAACTAGCCGCAATCCCTTGTTAACTCAGTCTTAGGCTTAAAACCGCTACCCAATATAACTTTTGGTTATATCAACTTGGTTTTAATTATTTTTTACTTACACATAGCCGCTATATTCTGCGCAACAGATTAAAGCGTTTTATAAAATTGTTTAGGGGTGTTACCAACGTGCAATATTTACCTATCTTTACCAAACTCGACAACAAACCTGTATTGGTTGTTGGCGGTGGAGAGGTCGCATTACGCAAGTGTCGCGCGTTTTTAAAAGCCCGTGCAGCAGTAACCTTAGTGGCACCTTGGTTTTGTGACGAATTAAAAGAACACGCACAACACAACGAAGTGATCCTAATAGACGCTTACTTTGACGAGTCACATCTAGACGGAAAAATGCTAGTTATTGCAGCAACCGATCGAGACGAAGTTAATAACACGGTGTTTGAGCTTGCCAATGCTCGCAATGTGTTTGTAAACGTGGTTGATGACCAACCTAAATGTACGTTTATATTTCCTTCTATTGTTGACCGTAACCCTATTACAATTGCTATTTCGAGTGCGGGAACAGCCCCTGTACTTGCACGCCGTTTACGTGAAAAGTTAGAGACATTAATACCACAACACATTGGCCCACTTGCTACATTGGTGGGTGGCTTTAGAGATAAAGTAAAACAGCGCTTTAAGCACTTTTCTGACCGCCGCCAATTTTGGGAAGGCGTGTTCGACTCATCAGTTGTGAGTAAAGTACAAACCGGCGACACCCAAGGTGCTGAGCAACAACTTGAACAAATGCTAGACGCTAAAGCCGAGCCCGAGGGCGAAGTTTATGTGGTAGGGGCAGGTCCTGGCGACCCAGAACTTTTAACACTTAAAGCACTGCAACTTATGCAACAGGCTGATGTCGTTGTTTACGACTTTTTAGTGTCTGACGAAATTATGGAGCTTGTGCGTCGTGATGCAGACCTAATTTGTGTTGGTAAACGCTTAGGCGACCATAGTGTTGTTCAAGAAGACACTAACCAAATGTTGGTTGACCTAGCTAAACAAGGTAAAAAAGTATGCCGGATTAAAGGCGGTGACCCCTTTATTTATGGCCGCGGCGGTGAAGAAGTACAAGTATTGGCTGCCAACAAGGTAAATTACCAAATAGTACCGGGTATTACAGCTGCAGCAGGGTGTAGTGCGTATGCAGGTATTCCGCTTACGCATCGCGATCATGCCCAGGCTATTCAGTTTGTAACAGGGCACTGTAAAAAAGACGGCCAAGAACTTGATTGGCAATCACTGGCTAAACCAAACCAAACACTTGCTATATATATGGGCGTAATTAAGTCACCGCACATTCAAGCAGAGCTATTAAAACATGGCCGTAAAGCCGACACGCCAGTTGCCGTGATCGAAAATGGCACGCGCAAAAATCAACGTGTAGTAACAGGCCAATTAGGTGAGCTTGCCAATTTAATTGAACGCAACAGCATTGTATCGCCAGCATTACTTATTATTGGTGAAGTAGCCGCCCTACACTCGCAGCTTGCGTGGTTTGGGAAAAACAACCAAACAAGTAGCTATGCGCAACCGTTAACCGATATAGCAAATTAGTAACCAAATTTAATTTTATAACTTTTAATCATTTTAGTAGGACGACTAACAATGGCTTTAACTCATCTTCAGCAACTTGAAGCTGAAAGTATCAAAATCATGCGCGAAGTCGCCGCTGAGTTTGAGAACCCAGTAATGCTTTACTCAATTGGTAAAGATTCGTCGGTACTTCTGCACTTAGCGCGTAAAGCGTTTTACCCTGCAAAAATTCCGTTTCCGTTATTACACGTAGACACCGACTGGAAGTTTCGTGAAATGATTGAATTTCGCGACCGCATAGCAAAAGAGTACGACTTTGACCTACTGGTACACAAAAACCCAGAAGGCTTAGCAATGGGCGTTGGCCCCTTTACGCATGGCTCGGGTAAGCATACCGACATAATGAAAACCCAAGGGTTAAAGCAAGCTCTTAACAAATACGGTTTTGATGCAGCCTTTGGTGGCGCCCGCCGCGACGAAGAAAAATCACGTGCAAAAGAACGTGTGTACTCGTTCCGCGACAAGCACCATCGTTGGGATCCAAAAAACCAACGTCCAGAGCTTTGGAACACTTATAACAGTCAAGTAAACCCAGGCGAAAGCATTCGTGTATTCCCGTTATCTAACTGGACTGAGCTTGATATTTGGCAATACATTTATCAAGAAAACATCGAAATGGTTCCACTTTACCTAGCTAAAGAGCGCCCTGTAGTTGAACGTGACGGCACACTTATCATGGTTGATGACGAACGTATGCCACTTGAAGAAGGCGAAGTACCACAAATGAAATCGGTCCGTTTTCGTACATTAGGCTGTTACCCACTAACCGGCGCCGTTGAATCTACAGCCAGTACACTAACCGAAATTATTGAAGAAATGCTGCTATCTACGTCATCAGAACGCGAAGGCCGCGTTATTGACCATGACTCAGCAGGCTCAATGGAGAAGAAAAAACGTGAGGGGTATTTCTAATGTCTAGCCAAAATAACGATACATTTAACGAAGTAAAAGAAATAGGCATAGACGCCTACCTAGCACGTCAACAAGACAAAAGCTTATTGCGCATGCTTACCTGTGGCAGTGTAGACGACGGTAAATCAACACTGATTGGCCGCCTATTACACGACAGCCACCAAATTTATGAAGATCAGCTAGCAGCCCTTCACAAAGACAACGAAAAAGTAGGTAACGCAGGTGAAGATCTTGACCTTGCATTACTAGTAGATGGCCTACAAGCTGAACGCGAACAAGGTATTACCATTGACGTAGCGTACCGATATTTTTCAACGGCTAAGCGTAAATTTATTATTGCCGACACACCAGGCCACGAGCAATATACACGCAACATGGTAACGGGTGCATCAACAAGCGATGTCGCCATTATTTTGGTTGATGCGCGTTACGGCGTGCAAGTACAAACCAAGCGCCATAGCTTTATTTGTGACTCGCTAGGTATTAAACAGTTTGTTGTAGCCATTAATAAAATGGATATTGTTGATTTTGACGAAACCGTTTATGAAAAAATCAAAGCCGATTACCTTAAATTTGCTGAGCAACTAAATGTAACAAACATCAAGTTTGTGCCTATGTCGGCACTTAAAGGCGACAACGTAGTAACGCGCTCTGCACATACTCCGTATTACACCGACAAACCACTGCTTGAGCTATTAGAAGATTCGCCAGCGGCACAAACCGATACCGGTTTTGAAGCACGTTTACCCGTGCAATATGTAATACGCCCTAACTTAAACTTTCGTGGTTTTCAGGGCACATTAGCATCGGGCAAGCTACAAGTAGGCGACGCTGTAAAAGTATTACCGTCGGGTAAAACATCAAGCATTAAAGAAATTGTCACTTTTAATGGCAACCTAGACACAGCAGAAGCAGGCCAAGCAATTACTATTACGCTAAACAGTGAAATAGACATTAGCCGCGGCGACGTAATCGTACCGGCAAGTTCAACTGCGGCAGTTACTAATCAGCTTCAGGCTAAAATTGTATGGATGCACGAATCGCCATTAGTGCTAGGTAAAAACTACAACCTAAAACTAGGCAGCAAAAACACATCGGCTGTGGTTAAAAAGATTGACCACACTATTGATGTAAACACGCTTGAACATGGCTCTGCCGATTCATTACAGCTAAACGAAATTGCTATTGTAACGCTTGAACTCACCGAAACTATTTTGGCCGACGAGTACCACAATAACCACGAAACAGGCTCTTTCATTCTAATTGACCGTTTATCTAACTTAACGGTAGCAGCCGGTATGATTGAACACGTACTACAAAGCGAAAAAAGCAAAAGCGATTTCAGTGACTTTGAAGTTGAGTTTAATAGCTTAGTACGCAAGCACTTCCCGCATTGGCAAGCGCTTGATATTTCGAAACTGTAAGTTTATTAATGTCTGTTAGGAATAATAAAGCATGGTAGAGCAGCTAGTTTTAACAGGCATAATGCTTACCTTAGTCGGGTGCCTTTTTGGCACCCGCATTAATCCAGCATGGTTATTTGTAAGCGCTATTGGCACCAGCTACTTAGCCGGGCTAATTGACCTTGAAAACATGCTAGTTAACTACGCCAATCCGTCACTTATTACCTTAGTGCTCCTCGTATTAGTGTCGATTGCAATCGAAAAAACCACGTTAATTCAAAAGCTATCCATGTCTTTATCTAAAGGTAGCTTAGTTAAGTCGGTAACAAAGCTGGGGATTTCTACTGCATTTTTATCGTCGTTTACTAATAATACGGCGGTGGTTGCCTCACTCATTACCGCAATAAAAGATAACCCAAACCATTCACCTTCAAAGCTATTATTACCGCTGTCGTACACTGCTATTTTAGGTGGCACCATTACACTCATAGGTACTTCAACAAACCTCATTGTTAACGGCTTTGCGGTAGATGCAGGTATGCAGCCACTGGGCTTTTTCGACTTTACCTTAGTGGGTTTAGGCGCGCTTAGCGTTGGCCTTATTACTATTTTGGTAATGCTTAAATACTTGCCTGACAACGGCAAAAGCGATCAAGAAGTTGTTCCTTTTTACCTTGAAGGTAAAGTACAAACAGGCTCAAAATTAATAGGTCGCACAGTAGAAGAAAACGGCCTACGCGATTTAAAAGACTTGTTCCTAGCTGAAATAATTCGTAATAACGAACGCATATGCGCAGTAACGCCTCAGCAAATTATTCAACAAAACGACATTTTATTATTTGTAGGCGACATTAAATCAGTCCCCCTATTAACCCGCTTTGATGGTTTAAAAGTAGTACACGATAACCACGAAAAAGACATAGAACACTTAGTTGAAGTGGTCGTAAGTCAGTCGTCTAAATTTATAGGCAAAACCGTAAAAGAAATACGTTTTCGCGAGCAGTTTCACGCTGCTGTTATTGCTATTCGCCGTGGGCACGACCGACTTCAAGGCGGCCTTGGCCAAGTAAAATTACAAGCGGGCGATTCACTTATTTTGGCACCCGGCAAAAACTTTTACAGCCTACCTAATTTAAAGCGTGAGTTTGTATATATTTCAGGCCTTGATTTACAAACCCACCTTGCGCCCAAACAATCTAATATTGTATTACTCAGCTTTGCGGGTGTATTGGGTTTAAGTATTTTTGGGGTAGTGCCGTTAGTAAAAGGCTTATTGGTATTACTTATTGGCTTAATGCTCAGCGGCACCATAAAGCTAAACGAAATAAAACGCCGATTTCCGCTTGAGTTACTTGTTGTAGTTGGTAGCGCCATTGGGCTTGCAAAATTAATGATAGGCACGGGGCTTGCTGGGCAAATATCGAGTGCGCTATTTATGGTGCTTGGCGACTTTGGTCCTTACGGCGCATTTATAGCCATATTTTTAATGACCGTATTATTTACCGAGCTTATTACAAATAATGCGGCAGCGGCACTTTCATTTCCGGTTGCTTACTCATTAGCTGTTGGCTTTAATGTAGACCCGCTACCCTTTATTATGGCGGTTGCTTTTGGCGCATCGGCAAGTTTTATATCGCCATTTGGGTATCAAACAAATTTAATGGTGTATAGCGCGGGTAATTATCGCTTAAAAGATTACATTGTTATGGGCTTGCCCCTTTCTATTATTTATTCAATCACGGTATTAACCCTGATCCCGCTGGTATTTCCTTTTTAATACTGGCGCAAACAGCATAAGAGACACATCACTATGGATGAAAATATAGTTTGGCATAACTACGCAACCACTAAAGCACAACGTAGCGAGCAAAAAAAACATAAGCCGGCTATTTTATGGTTTACCGGTTTTTCAGGCTCGGGTAAAAGCACCGTAGCCAACGCACTCGAAGCGGCGCTTAATCAGCAAGGCGTACACACTTACCTGCTCGATGGCGACAACGTACGCCACGGCTTATGTAAAGACCTAGGCTTTAGCGATGAAGACCGCATAGAAAACATTCGCCGTGTAGGCGAAACCGCAAAACTAATGACCGACGCAGGCTTGTTAGTACTTACTGCGTTTATATCGCCTTTTAGAGCTGAACGGGACATGGTGCGCAATTTAGTAGATGACGGAGAGTTTATTGAAGTATTTATAGATACTCCGCTTGATATATGCGAAAGCCGCGATCCAAAAGGGCTATACAAAAAAGCACGCGCAGGGGAGATAAAACACTTTACTGGCATCGACTCAAACTACGAAGTACCCACAAAGCCTGAAATAATTTTAGATACAAGTAAAAACACCCTAGACCAATCGGTTGCCCAACTGATAACGTATCTAAAACAAACGCATATAATAGGTTAACCCCAATGAACCAAACCGAACTGCTAGAAGAAACCCTCATCCTTGCCCGCACCGCAGGCAAAGCCATTATGGGGATTTACGAAAAGGACTTTAACGTTGAATACAAAGCCGATGAAAGCCCAGTAACCGACGCCGACTTAGCAGCTCATAAGGTCATTGTAGCGGGGCTACTTCAGCTTACGCCCGACATCCCCATCCTTAGCGAAGAAAACGCCGACATAAGCTGGGCGATTCGCCAAACGTGGAAAAGCTACTGGTTAGTCGATCCAATCGACGGTACCAAAGAGTTCATTAAAAAGAACGGCGAATTTACCGTAAACATTGCCCTAATAGAAAACGGAAAACCGGTACTCGCGGTTGTTGATGCCCCTGCACTTGGCGTATCGTACCTTGCAAGCGATGCCATTGGCGCGTTTAAAGACACGGGCGATGAGCGTATAGAACTTAAAGTAACCACCAAGCCTAACAAAGGGTTAATACGTGTTGTAGGCAGCCGCTCGCACCCATCACCCGATTTAGCCGAATTTGTAAAACGCTTTGATGACGTAGAAATGGTCTCAAAAGGCAGCTCACTAAAACTGTGTTTAATTGCCGAAGGCAGCGCCGATATTTATCCGCGCTTAGGCCCAACCTGTGAATGGGATACCGGAGCTGGCCATGCAATCGCCGAAATAGCCGGTGCAAAAGTCACTAAACTTGATGGCAGTCCGCTTACTTACAATACTAAAGATGAGTATTTGAATCCGTATTTTATTGTAAGTGCGATAGAAGAATAAAAGTTAAGAGCTATCAGTTGTCAGCAAGATAAGTGATAGCTTTTACTATAAGAGTTACTCAGGGAGCATAAAGTAAAATACTTAGTAACGCTTAAGTTATTTGTTATGTAAAAGCTAACTTAATAAGCGCACTAAAGCATAGCAAAGTTATCAACAAACCAAGCGATAAAATAACCTTTTCCTTCAGGGTTTGCTCAGGCTTTTGGGCAAATACAAAAACAGTTCGGTAAAGTGTACTAGGCACTATTAAAACCAAGCCAATAAACGCAGGGAACATACACAATATGAAGCTATATGCGAAACCTGAATTTTCCATTTGGCCGAACATAGCGCTAAACCCAAACCAAATAATAGCAACTGCAAAAAACGCAACGCCTACTGAAATCGATAAAAGTGCCATTTATTAAATTCCTTTTATTTCATCTCGAAAGAAAAATTAGTTTAACGATTCTGAAACAGCTATCTCTGCATCTATAATCGCTCGATGCGCCTTTAAACCAATATTACTAGAATAAAAGTCAGCAGCAATTTTTAACTCTTGTGCTGTTAATAATGAAGTAAGTTTGCTTTTAAAAATAATTTTAGCTGCGTTGACATTAATTGGGTCAGCCATAAATGTTGAAGGCATTGACTCAATGAAGGCCCGCTTTTGGCTTTCGGGTAAATCCCTTAGTATTTCTGAGAGTATCTTTTCAGGACTAATATTCACTTCTCCCCCAAATGAACTTAAGATCTCTTCCATTTTTAGTGCTGCATAGAGTCGTTCAAATTCAACGTTTGAATCTATCTTATGAGTTGAAGTGCAAGCACAGGCTAGAAAAATAAATAATAATAACAATACTTTGCTCATAATAACCTTATAATTTATAGCTTTGAGTGGAAGTAAAACACTGATCATAACTCTTTTTTAATAGAGTACACTTAATTTATATTCAGCAATAAAAGCACTATCCCTCCAACAAACAGCACAAAATAAATCTTAACGTGCCAGTTTTTTGAATAGTTTTCTTTATACTCTGTGAGCATTTTATCAACATCGCTAGATGTGAACTCATAGCCACATCTATAACAGGTTGCCATGCCTTTTTTAATATGAGCTTTGCACTTAACACATTTATAAATATACGTAAGTCGGTCTATATTGAGATAAGGATATCCGTTATCTTTATTTTTCATCCTGCTGACACCTAATAATATAAAGAGCTACTGGGCAAATATGCTTTTTAAGGGATAAAGAAAGTAAAATAGGTGCACGCACCAATACCTATAATCAGCATAAAAAGCCGCTTTACTAAATTACCTTCAGTAGGAGAAATTTCCTCACCGGTATATGGTGCATAAATACTTCTATTTAATATAAATGCATAGATATATCTATAACAAAAAGAAAATACAAACACGCAGAACAACAGCTTTTTTAATGACTCAAAACCTATAAAAAAAGCGGCTCAAAACACAAACCATATTATGCCGAAAAATATAACAATCACCTTTTTTTTATCCATGCTAACTCTCTTTACTGCCTTTGTTTTTATTTAAGTTCTGTACTTATAAACTTTAAATGCGTTTTAGTTAACTGATTTGGCGCTATTGTAGCCGGTGAAAATATAAGTAACGTTTTAGTCTTTATTAAATTGTAGTCTTAACGCTGGAATTCGTAGTCGGTAACCCTAACTTTTTGGCTATCGCCGCAAATTGAGCCTTTGTGTATGGCCCATAAAAAAACTCATTGTGCTCAGCAAACTTGTTATCTTTGGTTTTATCAATATAGTAAAAAGCACAAATTTTATGCGGACAAGCATAAACCGAAATATATTGTTCGTTAGACTTAATATTTATTGGTTCATTGAGTCGCCCAATATATGTGCCCTGACCAAGGCTATAACCTAACCTTTTGGTACCGTCGATGTAATACACTTTATAAGGTTGCTCCTCCCAAACTGGAGAACACCCATTAAGAAGTAATAATATTAAAACTAAACATCTTCTCACATATTTCCCTGCATTCTAGTAACTTGCTCAAATTACACCCTTATAGTTAACATGAGCGTGTTCTTATTTTTGGAACATCTATTAGTAACAAACTGTGTAAGTGATTGCCAATTATAAAATTATATAATCGAGGTATTTTACTATGTGTAAAAAGGTGTGGCATGAAGCAAGGCAGTGCTTTTAACTTAAGGAGAGAGGCAAAAGAATGACCGCTTCCAATCAACAAGTAATGGTTGTTATAAGTTTTTGAGACTTGCGATTAATTGAACGCTTTTTAAAAGCGACAACCCTTAACGATTTTGCTGGGCGATAAAAGCAAGCGAGTGTTGATTAAATAAGTCTGGGCGTTCCACATTACAAACATGGCCGCAATGGTGAATAGTTTGCAGTACGCTATTTTTATGGCGTTTAACCATTTCTTTAACAGGGCCAAGGAACATATGATCTTCTTTACCCATAATGTAAAGAATGGGGATATCGATGTCTTTTTCTTTGAAATACTGCATTAAGGGGTTTACATCCATGGCTAATTTAAACCATTTTATAAACTCCTTTTGGCACAAACGTTTTGCTTCACGAACAAACAAAAGCCGAGATTCTTTATGGCGCTTTTTGGGCATCATAATAAAAGCAAATAAGCGATACAGCCACATATAAGGCAAGAAGTGTTTAAACGTATTACCTAAATAAACCAAAGTATTACTGCGAGTATTAAGGCGGGTTACCGCGCCACCTAGCACCATGCTAGAAACATATTGCGGCGCAATTTCTGCAATATTGCGAATGAGTATTGTGCCCAATGAAATACCAACAAAGTGTGCGCTGGTGATATTGTTATGGTCTAACACATCAATAATATCTTTAGAGACGTTATTAAACGAATAATTATTATCAACAAAATTTTGTACTAAGTTATTTGATTTACCGTGACCACGAAGATCTAGCAACAATACATTGTATTCTTTTTTATAAGCTTTGAGCTGACGAAACCAAATTGCCGAACTTCCCCCAGCGCCATGGACAAATACAACCCATGTTTGACTGGTTTCGTGCGGAAAAATAGTATGAAAAAGAATGTCTGTGCTCATTGCTGTTAGCGGCCTATTTACTTCATTTGGCATATTCAATTGTAAGAAGTATAACGGAGTTTAATAAAAATCTCTCATCAAGTTCACAACAATAGCGTCTACTTAACAACTTTTCGGAACAGGTTTTAATTTTTAAATAAAAACAAATAAGAACAACCTTTACCAATACTCAACGTATTTGAGGCGCTTGCCTATGAAAATTTAAGTACAGCTTTTTTAGTTTATCGGGAACAAGTGGCCAACCCATTTCAATTCCTATGGGAGTCGCTTTCCAAAACAAGTGCTCAACATAATAGGTATCTATGTATTCAAACTCGGCAGGACTTGCAGTCTCTAGTTTTAGATTCATATACGACAAATGCTTTATGCCGTCGGCGTTTTTATTTTCGTTGAATGCAAACGTTGTTAAATTTGCGAACTCCTCCATACGAAAAGCGAATTCACATTCTTCGTGTTTATCCATTAGCGGTATGACATCTGGAAACTTAGATTGTATATCCTCAATAAATTGTCTTATTTCTTGGTCTGCCATATATTCCCTGTTAATACGAAGTCATTAAAATGCCGGTGTAAAACTATAGACTTATTGTTTATCCTAGTTCTAAATAAAAACAAAATCCGAGCTTATTATTTTACTTTTCTACTTCCTCTGCCCTTAAAGAATAAAACTACTTCAAGTGCAAAAATACAGGCCATACCAATGGCTAATACTTTACCAATGTAAACAAACCCAGGAGCACCACAGGAGCCTGAATAAGGTGATACACCTGCTATTTCCAGCATATACAGATACATTGGAAAATACCCAAAAATAACCTGCAACAAAATTGGAATCCAAATTTTTTGTATATTATATGAAGCCCTAATAAATAAAGCTGCAGTCATTAGAACACCAGCATAAATTAAATAATTAATTAATTGAGTTTCATGTTGTTCTGTTAAACCTTCTGGTTGAACAAAACAAGCGAAGGAATTAAAAGAGGTTATTAAACATATTAATACAATAATAATTTTCAAATTTGATTCCAACTTAAGTCTAGCCAACCAGTTAGTGAAGCACCGCATTAATGATTGTTGCCTATAAACATTATAAAACCTCTAAATAAATTGCACAGCTGCCCTTCATGTATGCACAAAAGTGAGTTAATTTATTAAGTTGTAGGTTTATGCCTTATCGCAAAAAGAAAGTACAATTTCGTTGTGCCCACTCGATTTAAGCTTTTTTAGTTGATCCCTAGCATTCGGTGCTAAATTTGAATATTCAAAATTTAGATAATCAAAAACCTCACACTCTGTCCAAGGACCAAGTGACGCTTTGAAGTCACAAAAATCATTTTGTATTTCCCTGAATGATTTATATTCGACCTTCGTTAATATTACTGCTGTTTCAGTAAAAACTATATGAATTAACACGATGAAAAACCTGACAATTTAACAAAAGAACACTTTCACCATTTTTGTATGAAAACATCCTTATTTTATGAAAACCTATTAATAACAAACCGTGCAAGTGTTTGCCAATTATAAATATTATATTTTAGCGAGTTATTTAGTTGTGCTAGAAATAGTAAAGCGTGTCATTACTACATTTTTAAACACCTTGTGCTGGCTTTGTTTACTTTTACACCGCTGTTTCGTATTCATGACACTTGGGGGCTATTTTAACGCAGTTAATTGCGGCTCTAAGGCGCTAAAAACATGAAAAAGTGGGTCAAAAACTATATCCTTCGGCGCGGTTATTATTATAAATAATGGACGGCACACACACATGACAACACCTTTAGATGCAACGCATTCAAATGCATCAACACACGCGCATTCAAGTGCAAATTCAAACGCTAAATCTAAATGGAACCTGCACGATACGCAGTGGACCTTAAGCCTTTTTGGTACCGCCGTTGGTGCGGGTATTTTATTTTTACCTATTAACATTGGTATTGGCGGTTTTTGGCCGCTGATTATTATGGCGTGTTTAGCGTTTCCGATGACCTTTTTAGCCCACCGTGGTTTAGCACGCTTTGTATTATCGTCTAAAAATAAGCATGCCGATTTTACCGATGTAGTTGAAGAACACTTTGGCGTTAATGCTGGGCGATTAATCTCATTGTTATACTTTTTATCTATATTCCCTATTTTGCTTATTTACGGTGTGGGCTTAACCAACACGGTAGACAGCTTTATGGTAAACCAGCTGGGCATGGAATCGCCGCCTCGCGCAGTGCTTTCGGGTGTTTTGGTAGCCGGGATGATAAGCCTAATGATGGGTGGCGAGCGCTTAATGCTGCGCGCCTTTTCTATTTTGGTGTACCCGCTTGTGGGTATTCTGTTTTTTTTATCCCTGTATTTAATCCCTAGCTGGCAAATGCCAGACATAAGCCTACCTGAAGTGGGTAACTTTGGTAAAACGTTGTGGTTATCTATTCCTATTATTGTGTTTTCGTTTAGCCATGCAGCGGCTATTTCAAGCTTTGTGCATGTACAACGCGAACACTATGACGACCTTGCTACACGAAAATCTGAAGCCATTTTAAAGCGCACAAGCTTACTGTTAATTGTGTTTGTATTGCTGTTTGTATTTTCGTGCGTGCTGTCGCTAACAGGTGAGCAGATGGCACAAGCAAAAGCCGATAACGTCTCGGTTTTATCGTACCTTGCTAACATTACCCATAACTCGTTTATTGCGATGCTTGGGCCTTTAGTTGCTTTTATTGCCATTACGTCGTCGTTTTTAGGTCACTTTTTAGGAGCCCGCGAAAGCTTTACAGGTTTGGTGACTAAGCAAACACAGCTTGGTGCTAAAACGGTAGATAAAATTGGTGTAGTTATTATGTTTTTTGCAATTTGGTTTTGTGCAGTTAAAAACCCAAGCATACTCGATATGATGGATCAGCTGTCGGGCCCTATTATTGCAATGATATTATTTATCATGCCTATGATTGCAGTTTATAAAGTACCGGCTCTGCATAAGTATCGTAACCGCTTAAGTACCTTGTTTGTGTTAGCGGTAGGTGCGCTTGCGGTATTTGCACTTATTTACAGCATGATTAAATAACACCCCTATTCATGCTGAAGCCCAGCGAGTTAGCTGGGCTTTTTTGTGTGCTGTTTATCTCAAAATGTTTTTTTATGGCTGCCATTAAGGCATGTTATAAATTAACTAGCCTAAAAATAAAACAATTATGCACCTTACAAAACAACTCCTACTTTGCGTGAGCTTACTTACCACGCTTGTTTTAAGCCCCTTAGCTAAAGCCGATGGCGTGCCTGCTATTTTATCGATGAAAGAACGCGCTGCGTTTATAGATAATATAACAGAGCTTAGGGTAAACACATTAATGCCCAGCGTAATGAAGAAACACAACATCGATATGTGGCTGCTTATTAGCCGCGAATACAACGAAGATCCCATACTAAAAACAATGCTGCCAGCAACCTGGTTATCGGCAAGGCGTACCACCATTTTACTTTTTGCCTTAAATGAACAAGGCAATGTGGATGCTTACGCTATTGCGCCCTATAAAATAGGTAATGTATTTACAAAAGGCTGGGACAAAAAGGCGCAGCCAAACCAGTGGCAAGCACTGAACGATATTATTGAACGCTACAACCCAGATAACATTGCACTCAATACGTCTACCGATTGGGGTCATGCCGACGGCTTAGTGTTAGGCGATTACAATACCTTAATGGCCAACTTACCTAGCGCTTATAAAAATAAAATAATATCGGCTGAGCCGCTGGCGGTTGCCTGGTTAGAGCAGCGTATTCCCCAAGAAATAGACATGTATAAACACATTGTTGCTATTGCGCACGCTATTATTGCCGAGGGTTTTTCAAACAAAGTAATAACTGTGGGCAAAACAACCAGCGACGATTTAGTGTGGTGGTTTAGAGAGCGCGTAAAAGAGCTAAAACTACAAACATGGTTTCACCCAAGTATTGCAATACAACGCGCTGACAGCAAATCGTTCGATCACGAAGACAGCTTTACGAATGGTTACGCCGATAACGTTATTCAAGCGGGTGACTTACTGCATGTCGATTTTGGTATTACCTACTTACGCTTAAATACCGACACCCAACAACATGCTTATGTTTTAAAGCCTGGCGAAACCAATGCGCCCGCTTACCTTGTTGATGCGCTTAAAAAAGGCAATAAACTCCAAGACATTTTTACCGCTGAATTTAGCGAAGGTAAAACGGGTAATCAGGTATTAAAAGCCGCTCGCGAAAAAGCCATTGCTCAAGGTTTAAAACCCACTATTTATACGCACCCGCTTGGCTATCATGGTCATGCTGCGGGTACCACACTGGGTATGTGGGATTCACAACAAGGTGTACCCGGCGATGGCGACTACCCACTGCATTTAAATACCGCTTACTCTATTGAGCTTAACAATGCCGTGTTTATAAAACCATGGAATAAAGAAATACGCATAATGTTAGAAGAAGACGCTATTTTTGATAAAACCGGCGTGTGGTACTTAAACGGCCGACAAACCGAGTTGTTACTTGTTAAATAACCTAAACTCTGATGTAAGTGATTTATAGGTATATTTATTAACGCATACAAAAACGGCGCTTAATAAGCGCCGTTTTTATTTAACTAACGTGACTGTTATTCTGTTTCTGGCAGGTTACGACCATAGAATATTTCTTGCATTTCACGGTTTAGCTTAGAGCGAATTTCTTCTTCTTCATCATCCGATAAATCAGTTGTAGAAAGACCAAACAAGTATGTGTTCAGGTCGGTTTCTTTTAACATCATTTTGGTATGGAACAGGTTTTCTTGATACACGTTTACGTCCATCATTTGGTACGCTTCTTTAGTATCGTCTGTCATGAAGTTTTGAATTGAGTTAATAGCGTGGTCAATGTAGTGCTTAACGCCGTTTACGTCGCGAGTAAAACCACGAACACGGTAGTCAATTGTTACCACGTCAGACTCTAAACTATGAATTAAAAAGTTTAATGCTTTAAGCGGCGAAATAATACCACACGTAGATACTTCAATATCAGCACGGAATGTACAAATACCATCATCAGGGTGAGCTTCTGGGTATGTGTGTACACAAATATGGCTTTTATCTAGGTGTGCAACAACTGAGTCAGGTAATGGGCCTGGTGCTTCGTCAGCATCGTAATTTTGCTGCTCTTCTACTGGCTCTTCCGAAACCAAAATAGTTACACTGGCGCCCTGTGGTTCATAATCTTGGCGTGCAACATTTAAAATATTGGCACCAATAATATCAACAACTTCACCTAAAATGTCGGTTAGTCTATCTGCACTGTACTGCTCATCGATATATTCAATATATTCTTTACGTTGTTGCTCGGTTTTTGCGTAGCAAATATCGTAAATACTAAAGCTTAAACTTTTGGTTAAATTGTTAAAGCCATGAAGTTTAAGTTTATCGAAGGGTTTGTTCATAATAAACCAACCTATAAATTAGTGAAATCTGCACCTGCAGAATGAAAAGTTCGCGGATTTTATACGAATTTTCCTTATGGAAAAAGCGTTATTTTACCTGTTCTTGCACAACTTCATGGCTATGAGTAATTTCTACTGTTTTATCAAGCATTAATGCTACCGAGCAATACTTTTCAGCAGACAAAGAAACAGCGCGTGCAAGGTGCTTTTCAGACACATTTTTGCCTGTAACAACAAAATGTAAATTGATTTTAGTAAATACGCGAGGAGCGGTTTCGGCGCGTTCGGCACTTAATTGTACTTGAACGTCTGAAAAGTCTTGTTTGGCTTTTTTTAAAATACCCACAACATCAACCGATGAACAACAACCAACCGACATCAATACCATTTCCATTGGGCTAGGGGCAGCACTGTCGCTACCGGTATCAAATACAACGTTGTGATTAGAATTAGAACGACCTACGAATGTGTCGCCATCAACCCATTTTACATTTGCTTGCATGTTTTTATCTCAAAAATATTTTTCTTGATTGTAAGCAAGTTGGCCGCAGTTGCAAACGAAATGCGATACGCGGCGCTATAAATTGGGGATTAATACTGCTGCGAAACAGCGCTGTCGAAGAGGTTTTTAATTAAGCTTGCAAATTCGTCAATAAACTCATGTTGTTCAACCGTAACTGGCTGTGACGTAATACTGCTAAGCACTTCTTGTAAGTCGTAAACAATGCCATCAACCTCACGCACAATTAAGCTGCGTTGCTCTGTGTTAAGGTTTGTGTGCTGTTCACAAATTAGCATGACGTTTTCGGCAATAACATCTTCTATGAGTTCCATTACCGTTGGAGCGCCTGGTTTTATCACACCTGGCTTCTCAAACAATGCTAAATTTTGAGTTAGATACATGATTAAATCATCGTACCCTTGCCTATCTAAAACCATGATATTTACCACCTAATAATATTACTTACGCTGATTTAAGCAGAAAGCGCGGTTGATTGCTAGCTTTGTGATTTAAGCATACAAAAAAAGCAGCCGAAGCTGCTTTTATACTAATTAAGTATTATTAACTTAATCTATTTTTAAGCCTGGGCTTAATGTTGCTGGCATGGCTACTTTTTCAAGCTCTACTGAAGCTACAGGGTATGCACAGTAGTCAGCTGCGTAGTACGCGCTTGCTCTGTGATTGCCTGATGCGCCAATACCACCAAATGGTGCAGCGCTAGACGCACCCGTAATTGGGCGGTTCCAGTTAACAATACCGGCACGAATACGACGTAAAAAGTGGTCGTAATCGGCTTCATTATCGCTAAGTAAACCGGCAGATAAACCAAAGCTTGTGTCGTTTGCTTTATCAATTGCGCTGTCAAAGTCGTCAAAGCGGAACACTTTTAAAAGTGGGCCAAAATGCTCTTCGTCTGGGAAGTCGCCAATTGCTGAACACTCAATAATACCTGGTGTTACAAAGCCTGTATTTGCTGTGTGCTCTAGTTCTACAAGGACCTTACCGCCAAGCTCAACAAGCTCGCTTTGTGCTTTAACCATACCTGCTGCTGCCGCTGATGAGATCATAGAGCCCATAAATGGCTGATCTTCATCGTCGTAGTTACCTACTTTAATGGCTTTAGTTGCAGTAATTAGGCGCTCTAATATTGCATCGCCTTTACTACCTGTTGGTAAAAATAACTTACGAGCACAGGTACAACGCTGACCGCTAGAGATAAATGCTGATTGCACAATATCGTGTACAACGGCTTTAGTATCTTCAACGTCAGTAATAATAAGCGGATTATTACCGCCCATTTCGAGAGCTAAAATTTTACCCGGCTGGCCTGCAAACTGTTCATGTAAAATATGACCTGTGCGCGATGAACCAGTAAAGAACAAGCCATCAATGCCTTTATGAGCAGCAAGGGCTTTGCCCGTTTCAACTTCACCTTGTACAAGGTTAATAACGCCTGCTGGTAAACCCGCTTTTTCCCACAATTTAAGGGTAAGCTCAGCCACTTTTGGTGTTAGTTCAGACGGTTTAAATACAACCGTATTACCCGCTAGTAACGCTGGCACAATATGGCCGTTTGGTAAGTGGCCCGGAAAATTATACGGGCCAAATACTGCTACAACACCGTGTGGCTTGTGGCGAATCATCGCGCGGCCCAATGGCATTGCATTTTCAACATCGCCCGTGCGCTCTAAAAATGCTTTTTCTGAAATGGCAATTTTACCAACCATCGCACCCGCTTCAGTGCGTGTTTCCCATAGTGGCTTACCTGTTTCTTGTGCAATGGTGACTGCAAGCTCTTCACTGTTTTCTTTTAATTGTGCTGCGAATGCTTTTACTATTTCTAAACGCTCAGTAAAGCTTTTATCAGCCCATGCGTAAAACGCTTCACGTGCAGCGCCAACAGCTGCGTCAACTTGCTCTGCAGTGGCTGATGATGCTTGCCAAATAACATCGTTATTTGCTGGGTTTACTGAGTTAAATTCTGAGCCTTGGCCTTGTGACCATTGACCATTAATAAATTGTGCAGGATGAGTCATATACTTTCTCCTAAATTAAACTGGGGTTGCGCTAACAGTATCGCCCGTTTGTAATTGCAGGGCGTCGGCTACTTGTTGTGATAACACAACGGTTTTAGCGCGTTCGTCGAAACTCATTGATGCAACGGTCGCTCTAAAGTTTTCGAGCTTGTCGTTTGCTAATAACACCATGGTGTCGCCCGTTTGCTCTCCAATTTCAACAATAAAGTCGTGTGAGTTACGTACTGTAGCAATATTATCTACTTTTGCTTCAACTGTTGGACCTGCGTCAAAAATATCAACGTAGCCGTTAAACGTGAAGCCTTCGCTTTTTAATAATTCAATCGCCGGGCGAGTATTGTTGTGAACTTGACCGATTACTGCTTGCGCATCTTTACTCAATAAATTGACGTAAATTGGGTATTTAGGCATCAGTTCAGCAATAAATACTTTTTGGCCAATACCCGTTAAGTAATCTGCTGTTGGGAAGTCCATTGAGAAAAAGTGTTCTTCTAACCACTTCCAAAACGGGCTATTGCCGTTTTCATCAGACACACCGCGCATTTCTGCAATAACGGTTTCTGCAAAGCGTGCTTGGTGTTGTTTAATAAACATAAAGCGTGCTTTAGACAGCAGTTTGCCGTTACAGTTTTTGCGATAGCCGTCTTTCAAAAACAAGGTGCACAGCTCTGTTGCGCCAGTGTAGTCGTTACATAGCGTTAAAATATCAACCGCTTTGTAAACATCTAGTGTGCGCGAAGAGTGAATCACTTTACTTAAATGGTAATGATAAAACGCATCATCTAAGCCCACAGCGGCTTCTATAGCCGAGGTACCTACTACTTCACCTGTTTCGCTATCTTCAAGAACAAACAAGTAGCCTTCGTCACCGGGTTGTGACGTTTGTTTAGCAAATGAGCTTACTGAATGGTCAATCTTCTTTTGTAATAGCTCTTCGTTTAAAGGCAAAGATGTAAAACCATGGCCCGATTCGTGGGCGATTGTCAGTAATGCTGAATAATCATTTTGCTGGATTGGGCGAAGGATCATCATGAGTCCGCTTGCTCCCTTATAAATAACGGTAAATAAAATTCGTAGGGCAAACAATGTTTGCCCTCGGTAGATTGGCTAAAACAGCTTATGCGTTTACTACGCTTGCAACTGCTTTTTCAAAACGTGCCATACCTTCGCGAATATCCGCTTCTGGGATAACAAGAGACGGTGTAAAACGAACAACATCAGCACCTGCCACTAATGACATTAGACCTTGTTCAGTACCGGCTACTAAAAATTCTTTAGCGCGGCCTTTGTATTGCTCATTCACAACAGCACCAATTAACAAACCTTTACCGCGAATTTCGCTAAATACGTTGTATTTTTCGTTTACCGCTGCAAGGAGTTCGTTAAATAAAGCTGCTTTTTCTTTTACACCAGCAAGTACGTCGGGTGTGTTAACAGTATCAAATGCGGCTTCGGCAACAGCACACGCAAGCGGGTTACCGCCGTAAGTAGAACCATGAGTACCTACTTTTAGATGCTGTGCAATATCTGTTGTAGTCAACATTGCGCCAATTGGGAAACCGCCACCTAATGCTTTTGCTGAAGTTAAAATATCAGGTACTACATTTAAACCTTGGTATGCGTACAAGTCACCTGTACGGCCAACACCTGTTTGCACTTCATCAAAAATAAGTAGCGCATTGTGTTTAGTACATAAATCGCGAACTTGCTGAGCAAACTCGTCAGTTGGTGAAACAATACCGCCCTCACCTTGCAGTGGTTCCATCATTACGGCACATGTTTGGTCGCTAATTAGCGCTTCAAACGCGGCTAGATCGTTGTAATCACAATGTACGATGTCACCCGGCTTAGGACCAAAACCATCTGAGTATGCCGCTTGGCCACCAACAGTTACAGTAAAGAATGTACGACCGTGGAAACCTTTGTTAAATGCAATAATTTTTGATTTTTCTGGGCCAAACTTATCAAGTGCAAAACGACGCGCTAATTTAAGTGCGGCTTCGTTTGCTTCTGCGCCAGAGTTAGCAAAGTAAACTTTTTCACCAAAAGTGGCATCAACCATTTTTTTAGCTAGGCGAAGCGCCGGCTCATTAGTCATAACATTTGATAAATGCCAAATTTTTTCGCCCTGTTCTTTTAATGCACCTACTAAAGCAGGGTGACAGTGGCCAAGACAGTTAACAGCAATACCACCAGCAAAGTCGATAAACTCTTTGCCTTGTTGATCCCATACGCGAGAGCCTTCGCCTCGAACAGGAATTACGCTTGAAGGTGCGTAGTTAGGAACCATTACGTGATCAAATAATTCGCGATTGACTGTCATTTTATTTCCTCTTAATTGTGATCTACACAAAGCATAAATAAGTGTTTGATTAAAAATATTAACCAAGCTTTTGAGTACGTTCAGGTGTCTGTTGGGTACAAAAAATTGCTTTGTGGTTCAATTTTCAGACGCCCATTATTTCAGAATTAGTGGTAGCTGTCTCGTTAAAAACTTTCATGTAACCCTTGAAAATAAAGGGCTTAAGATATTATTTCATAGATAGTGAATAACTATTTGCATACCTAAACACACTTATTTTTTATCAACTAACCGCATCAGTAGTGACCTGCATAGGCTTTTACCACTAAATAACTTTACGGATGAATCAGTGGGAATGAATGAATAGTCGTAAAAAAATTAACAAAAAATTTAATTTTTTAGTCAATTTGAATAGCAAGATTGGTAAAATTGCTTGTTTGAAGGGTTTTTAGTTCCGTTTTAGTGAACTGAAAATACGAAAACCACGCTGCCGTTTCGTCGGGCTCAATTAGTTGGTGTTCTTTTAAAATTAAATACTGGGAGTAACACCGCGCTTTTAGCATGACCTGCGTTAACGGTAAGGCACTATCGCCTTTATTTACGCCATTTTGTAGCTGTTCCATCACGCCTTTAAATGGCAAATATTTAAAGGCCATTTTGTCGATGACTCGCGCACTGACCTGAATTGACTTATTGCACAGCAGTGTAGTTAAAAATAAAGGGTCGGGCTTTAGCTCTAATAATGCTGTGTGAAGGTCTTTTTGGTTTTCTTTACGTGCTATTTGTACTTTTCGTTGCCAAACCTGCTCAAAGGTTTTTAAGTACAAACGTACTAACGTAATACGCCCTACATCTAATAACATACCCAAGGTAAATGCGTGTATCTCGTTTACGTCGTTTATTTCTGCAATTTTTTGCGCGGCAATGGCGTTGGCCATTGCGCTGTCTCTGAGCCTACGTTTTAGTAACGAAAAAGGCTCGGTACTATGGGGCATCCAATGGCGAACTGCAAATGTGGGAATCACTAACTGTAAGTTATCAAGCCCTATGTAACGCAGAGCAAGTGCGGGGCTGTCTACTTTTACCGCGGTATTTTTTTTACTACGCTGGTTTCGGTAATACGGGAGGTTAACCAACGTGACCAATTCGCGCCCTAGCCAGCTTAAATCGTTTACTAACGGCTCTAAACGGCCAACTGAGGCCGACTTTACAGCTAATATATCTAAAATAGTGGCAACGCTGTCTTCAATCCCTATTGTGGTTTGAATCACTGCGTCCATATCTTCGAGCTGTTTAAATATAGCTGTTTCAATTACTTTATGAAGCTGTTCGCTGGCTTGTGCACGGTACTTATGATGAGCGGTACTTGTTTGCTTACGCTTTTGTTGCGCTGACACTTCAACCTGCAACAAGGTACGCTGCTTCATAGGCTCGCCGTAATCAATATCTAAGGTATGAATAAACCCAATTTGCTGATGCGCAAAACTATGACCCAACAGCAAATCGTGTGCCCGTTGATCAAGTATTTTTGCTGTACGCTGTTGTTGTGCAAGTTCAGTCATAGTGCTCGTTAAATAGTAAGTATTGAATACGTTCAGTGCTATTAGACTAGAAGCGAGTTAAAAAGTTATCAAGTAGCGTTAATCCCTGCTCGGTTAGAATAGCTTCAGGGTGAAACTGCACCCCTTCAATTGCTAACTCTTTGTGTTGCATGCCCATTATTTCGTCAAACTCACCTTGCGGTGTTTGTGTCCACGCTGTTATTTCAAGTTCGTTGGGCAACGACTGCGCTTTAACCACCAGCGAATGATAACGACAAACCGTTAACGGATTAGCTAATCCTTTAAAAACACCTTTATTGGTGTGTGTTATGGGAGATGTTTTCCCATGCATTACTTTTTTAGCGCGCACTACATCCCCGCCTAAAGCTTGGGCAATCGTTTGATGTCCCAAGCAAATCCCTAATATAGGAAATTGGCCTTTTAAGTGTTCAACTACACTTAACGATATACCAGCTTCATTCGGTGAGCAAGGACCCGGAGAGATAACTATATGCTCCGGATTAAGTTGTTTAATTTGCGCAATGCTCAACTCGTCATTACGTTTTACTAATACGTCTTGATCCAATCGCTGAAAGTACTGCACTAAGTTATAGGTAAACGAATCGTAGTTATCGATCATTAATAGCATGTAATTAAGTACTCAATAAAGGTAGTTATCGGGAGTATTTAGGCGTGTTGCATTCTAACCCAAGCCGTTATGAGTGTCAGTGATTTGCAGCTAGATAAATAGTAATTCCCTCTTTAGCATGACGTAACACTTACTTACCCTATTAAATTTTTGATGCGAGTGGTTGAATTCCCCTTATTTAAACCCAAGCTCATTAAGTGACAGCTTATTTTGTGTAAGCTTATTTTGTGTAAGCTTATTTTTTACTAAGGAGCGACTATGTTAGGCGAAGACCATTCATTAACAAACGACTTTCCTGAGCACATAAACACGATAAATACGTTGAACAAAAGTGATGCTGACTTTGCAGAAAAAGCCGAGCAGTACAATAAACTGGATAAAGAAATAAGAATATTAGAATTGGACGGTGCGCCTATTAGCGATGAGCAAATGCACCAGCTAAAACACGACCGCTCTGAATTAAAAGATTGGTTGTATCAGCGTTTAATAAGCGCACAATAAATATAAAATTCCAAAAACAAAAAAGAGTTCGCCATTTTAAAGTGGTGAACTCCTTGTTTGTCTTCAATGAAACTTTATACGGTGTATAACTAGGTAATAAACTCTATAACCAACGCTCAAATTGCGTTAGCTATATTGCTAGCTGTAATAACTTTAAATCGAGTGCATCTATTAGCTGTTGATTTTTAGCGTCATTCAATGCATCTGCGTGAGGGGCTGAAAAGCACTCAGCGTCATTATCAAAGTAAAGCCCTGTTGAATTACTAAACTCATCGCTTAGTGCAGCGCGGCAAAATATATCGGCACCTAACTTTAAATCGCCGCCATTAAGGCCGTATGCGTCTTTAACCATTTTGCTGCCTAGTAGCGACTTAGGGTTAACCGATACCACCAATGGACCATTACCCTTAAGTTTTATACCCATATGACGCGACCACATTGTAATTGCCAATTTGCTTTGTGCGTATGCTGCGTTATCTGACAAAAAGCTTTGCCCAATCAGTGCATCTAGGTTGACTGTTGCTTGCGCCGCTGACGACACATTAACAATTCGCCCTTGGGTATCAAAAAGCGGTAATAGTAAAGTTGTTAATAAATAAGGCGCTAATGTGTTTACTGCAAATCGTGCATCAAGACCATCTGCAGTTTCAGGGTTGTCGAGCTTAAACACACCTGCATTATTAATAAGTACATCTAAGTGTTCATGGTCGGCTGTAATTTGTTTAGCCAGATTACGCACCTGCGCCATTTCACTCAAATCAGCCACGTAAGTTTGTGTGCTTGCTTGCGGATAATCGTTATTGAGTAAAGTGTGTACTTTATTGAGCTTTTGCGCATTACGCCCGTGAAGAAGTACGGTATGACCTTGCGCTAGCAGCATTTTAGCCGTTTCAAACCCAATGCCATCTGTTGCACCTGTGATTAAAATTTTTTTGTTCATACCTAGCTCCATGTTATGTAATACAGCGCTTACACATTTAACGAATTACGATTGTGAAATAATAGCATTGCCATCTTTGAATGATAATTAGACCGTTGTTGAATCAGTTTATAGAAAATATTAATAAAGTGACGGAGATAGCAGTGAATGTTTTTTAATCATTTATTTGAATTTTGAACAATTCATAACTATTGTTTTTAAACTTCCTTAATAGTAGTATTTATCATATAAATATATTTTCGAGAAACCACATGAAAGTTTTAGTGACTGGCGGCATGGGTTACATAGGTAGCCACACATGTATTGCATTACATGAAGCAGGCATTACACCTGTAATTTACGATAACTTATCTAATGCGAGCCCTCGTGTACTTGATCAACTCGAAAAAATTACAGGTACACGTTTTGAATTTATTTTAGGTGATATTCAAAACGAGCAGCAGTTTAAACTTGCGCTTAAGCACACTCAGGCTGAGGCTGTATTTCATTTTGCAGCATTAAAAGCAGTAGGTGAATCGACCGAGCAACCACTACGTTACTACCAAAACAATGTATCGGGCACATTAAGCATGCTACAAAACATGCAAGATGAAGGTGTTAATCATATAATTTTCAGCTCATCGGCCACTGTTTATGGCGAGCCAGACTACCTGCCTATTGATGAAAAGCACCCAATACGCGCAACCAATCCTTATGGTTGGACTAAAGTCATGGTAGAACAAGCCATGCAAGATGTATGTAATGCCAACAGCAACTTTATGGGCATAGCACTGCGTTACTTTAACCCAGTAGGCGCACATCCAAGTGGTTTATTGGGCGAAAGCCCAAATGGTATTCCAAATAATTTAATGCCATTTATTGCTCAAACTGCGGTAGGTAAACGTGAGGTAGTTAATATTTTTGGTGACGACTACGATACCGAAGATGGTACTGGCGTGCGCGATTACATTCACGTTTTAGATTTAGCTAAAGGCCATGTAGCGGCATTTATGCAACATAAATCAGATACCGCCTTTCATGCATACAACTTAGGCACAGGCCAAGGTTATTCAGTGCTTGATATGATCAACGCATTTAGCGCATCAGCAGGTAAAGCTATTCCGTATAAAAGTGCACCGCGCCGTGCAGGCGATATTGCCTGCAATTACGCTGATGCCACAAAAGCGCAAAACACCCTTAACTGGCACGCAGAACTAACACTGAGCGACATGACCAACGATACATGGCGCTGGCAAACTAATTACCCAAGTGGGTTGGAGAGTTAATATGGCTTTATTAGAAAGTACTCACAGACGTAAAAACCCGCTAACGGGGCGCTGGGTATTAGTTTCACCGCATCGTAATAACCGCCCATGGTTAGGCGCAACCGAAGCCGTTAACGAAACAGTATTGCCAAAGCATGACGAAAGCTGCCCGCTTTGCCCAAGCAATACACGAGCAAATGGCGACAGCAACCCAGACTACAAATACACCCATGTTTTTAAAAATGACTTTGGCGCACTAACGCCCAATGCCAGCGAACAATCACAAAGCGTAGAGTCAGATAGCGATTTATTTATTGCTGATGAAGCAAGCGGCGAATGCCGCGTAATTTGTTTTTCGCCAGAACATAACAAAACATTACCAGAGCTTGAGCACGATGCCCTGCATGCCGTAGTAAAAACGTGGAAAGACAACTATACCGAGCTTACACAGCAATACGAGTGTGTTCAGGTATTTGAAAATAAAGGCGAGATCATGGGGTGCTCGCAGCCCCATCCGCATGGCCAAGTATGGGCGCATTCGCACCTATCTACCGAAATAGAAGCCGAAGATACTCAGCAGCGTGCTTATTTTGATAAACACGGCACTGCTATGCTTGCCGACTATGTAAAAAAAGAACAAGTCGATAAAACCCGTGTCGTATTTGAGAATGAACACTGGCTTGTTGTGGTGCCTTTTTGGGCAGCATGGCCATTTGAAACCTTACTAGTAACTAAAGACAACATTCAAAACTTTAGTCAGCTTAGTGATGTACAAACCTATTCACTCGCTCAGGCATTAAAAGTATTAACCACTAAATACGACAACGTATTTAACTGCAGCTTCCCTTACTCTATGGGGTGGCATAATGCTCCAGCAAATCGTGGCTCTGATGAGCAACACTGGCGCTTACATGCACACTTTTACCCGCCACTACTTCGCTCTGCCACCGTTAAAAAACACATGGTTGGCTACGAAATGTTAGGCGAAAGTCAGCGCGATTTAAGCGCAGAAACAGCCGCGTCTATTTTAAAAGCAGCAAGCACTACACACTATAAAAATACAGCAGGACACACAGATGAAGCTTAATGAATTTCAACACCACTTTTTATCACTGTACGGTGCCCCTGCTCAGGGTATTGCAGCTGCACCAGGACGTGTAAACCTAATCGGTGAGTTTACTGACTACAACGACGGCTTTGTATTTCCGTGCTCATTAGAATTTCGTACCCAAGTGATGTTTAAAGAGCGCGACGATAATACAATTACCGTGCAGTCACTCAATTACCCAGGCGAGCAAGACAGCTTTAACGTTGACGAACCGATTAGCGAAGGTCAATCGCAATGGGGAAATTATATTCGCGCCGTTGCATTCGTATTAAAACGCGCAGGCCACACCTTACGCGGTGCTGATTTACTTATTGATAGTAACTTACCCCAAGGTAGTGGTTTATCATCATCGGCAGCATTAGAAGTGGCTGTGGGTGGTATGTTTAACCATATTGCACAGCTTGGTTTAAGCGAAGAAAAAATTGCACTACTAGGCCAAGAAGCTGAAAACGACTTTATGCATTGCCAGTGTGGCATTATGGATCAGCTCATTTCGGCAAAAGGCGAAAACGGCCACGCATTACTAATAGATTGCGAAAATTTGGCAACTAAGTCTGTGAAAGTGCCTGATGACTTAAACATTGTTATTGTAAACTCTAACTACCCACGTAAATTAGTAGACAGCGAATACAATCAACGCCGTATTGATTGCGAACAAGCGGCTGAAAAAATAGGAGTTAAAACACTTCGCCAAGCAACGATGGCTAAGCTAGATGCTGTTAAAGCACAACTTAGCAATAACGAATACAAACGTGCGCACCATGTAATTAGCGAAAACGACCGTGTTATCGCCGCAACTACAGCATTACAAGCCAATGATATGGAGCAACTTCGTGAATTGATGGCTGCATCGCACCAATCACTTAAACACGACTTTGAAGTAACGGTACCCGCAACGGATGGCTTAGTAGAAATATGTAAAGAAGCCATGGGTGAGCGCGGCGCAGTGCGCATGACCGGCGGTGGTTTTGGGGGAGCAATAGTGTGTTTATGCCGCGATGCAGAAGTACCGCTAATTAAAGCCGCCGTTGAAAAACATTACTTTGAACGCTTTAACTTATACGCAGATATTTATGTGTGCTCAGCAGGTTCAGGGTTACAAATAACGTCTTTTTAAAAGTAGGTATCAATATGGCAAAGGTTAACTGGGGTATTATTGGGTGTGGCAATATTGCTCACACCTTTGCTAAAAGCATTGCGCATTGCGCTGATGCTCAGCTTATTGGCGCAGCCTCAACTAGTGAGCAGCGCGCAAACGAGTTTGCCACACATTATTCAATTAAAGGCTATGAGAGCTACCAAGCCCTTATGCAATGCCCAAACATTGATGCTATTTACATTGCAAACACTCACGACCAACACTTTCAAAGCATCGCCCAATGCTTGATGCATAATAAGCACGTACTAAGTGAAAAACCTATTACCGTTAATGCACAGCAGTTAAAAAACTTAACCGCACTGGCCAAGCAAAAAAATTGTTTTTTAATGGAAGGAGTGTGGATGCGCTTTTTACCCGCCATTATAAAATTAGAGCAGCTACTAAGCGAAGCAGCTATTGGTAAAGTACATACCGTGCAGGCCAACTTTAGTTTACCCGGCACCTTTGCCAACACCCACCGCTTAATGAACCCAAATACAGCCGGTGGCGCTTTGCTTGATTTAGGGATTTACCCGCTATCGATTGCTGATGTGGTTTTTAATAAAGCACCTGAAAAAATCAGCTCATTTGTGCATAAGGCAGATACAGGTGTAGATGCGCGAAATATTACCATGCTCGATTATGGTAATGGTCAGTTCGCACAACTTAGCAGCGCACTTGAGCAAAACGGTCCAACCGAAGCATGTATTACCGGTGAATATGGCTTTATACGCATACCTTGGTTTGTAGGTGCAAAAGGTCTTGAGCTTCATATTAATGGGCAAGCTATTCAACATTTTGACTATCCATTTAGTGATGATGAAAACTTTAAATTTGAAATTGATCACGTTACTGAGTGCATATTAAATAAACAAATACAAAGCTCTATATTACCACTGAGCACAAGCTTACGGGTTATGACGATGATGGATAGCCTAAGAGACCAATGGCAGATTGAATATAGCGCGACTGTCGAATCTCATGACATAAATAAAAATACACGCAACAAGGATACACAATGACAACAACACACCGTTTAAAAACGCTTTCAAAAGCAATGTTATTAGCCACGGCCAGTTTAACAACCGGTGCGGTATTTGCCGAATCAAATAAGCCTGAGCAACTTTATCCGCCAATAACCAGCGAAGTGCTCCCTGAATTAGCAGCTAAAGGCACCTATAAAGTAGGTGTAAAAACCCTAGACTTAGTTAATCCAGCGCAGTTTGATCCCACAACGCAAAGCCAAAAAGATCGCCCTTTAAAAGTTGAAGTGTGGTATCCAGCAGATAGTAAAGCAAACAAACCACTAACTAGCTACACAGACATAACTCGCTCAGGCAAACAATTTACCTTACAAGCCGATGCACAGCGTGATGTTGATATAAGTAACGCCGATAACTACCCAGTTGTAGTGCTTTCGCACGGTTATACCGGCTACCGCACAATTATGTACTACCTTGGCGAGCACTTAGCCTCGCATGGCTACATAGTTGTTGCACTTGATCACACAGACTCCACAAACGCCCATGTAGATTTTAAAAACGCGCCCTTTGCGGGCTTTTTTAGCACCTTGATTAATCGCTCACGCGATCAGCAATTTGTGATTAATTATTTTAACGAACAAAGCAACTTTGCAAGCGAGCAAGTAGATCAAACTAGCGCAGGTGTTATTGGCTACTCTATGGGTGGATTTGGTGCGGTTAATACAATTGGTGGTTGTTATGCCTTTAACGAGCAAACTACAGCCATGTTTACGGGAATGACTGACCCTGCTCAAATTAAACAAGTACAGCAACTACTTAATAGCTGTGCAGGCGGGCAATATCAAAGCCCGCAAGTAGACCCTCGTATAAAAACAATGGTGGCTATCGCACCTTGGGGTGGACAACATAACTTATTTGACGCTAAAGCAATGAAAAACATTAAAGTGCCTTCACTTTATATTGCAGGTGACTTAGATGATATTTCTGGTTTTGAAGGCATTAAAAATCTTTACAACCAAACTGGCAGTGCCGACAAGTACATGCTTACTTATAAAAATGCCCGCCATAATATTGCACCGCACCCAGCCCCTGCTATTGCCCAAAGCAGTAGTGAATTAGATTTAGGTCATTACTACGAGCCATCGTGGTCATTGCGCACCATTAACGAAATAAATAAACACTTTGTACTTGCCATGATGGATTGCCATGTAAAAGACATAAGCAGCCAGTGTAAGTACTTAGATTTACCTCAAAATGGCGACCAAGCCATTGTTGATGGTAAGCCACTACCACAATGGTATGGCTTTGATAACCGCTTCTCATCAGGTATGGATTGGCAACAAAGTAAACCTCGTAGTAAGTAATACTTAATTTAAGCGGCTATAAAACTTGATAGCCGCCTTCGCCTTAAAACCAGACTGAAATAAAAACCTTTTATATAAATGAGTTAACACACAATATAAAAATGTTTGTTTTTTAATCGGCTATTTTAAGAAAAAACCATTGCCATTAACCTTTGTTAAAGGCAATCTAGTCATATATAAGATAAGATAAATAACACAAATATCATGTCAAAATACATACTCTCAATTGATCAAGGAACCACAAGCTCTCGGGCCATCTTGTTTACAAAAGATGCAGACGTTTTTGGGTCAGCACAACAAGAATTTTCACAGCATTTTCCAAAAAACGGTTGGGTTGAACATGACCCAAACGATATTTGGCAAACCGTGCTTAGCACAAGCCGTGAAGTGTTATCTAAAAACGACGTGAAGCCTGATGAAATTATTGCTATTGGTATCACCAACCAACGCGAAACAACCTTGGTATGGAACAAAAAAACCGGTAAGCCAGTGTATAACGCCATTGTTTGGCAAGATCGCCGTACCAGTGATTATTGCGAAAGCCTAAGCACTGACGAACTTTGCCAAACGATTAGCGACAAAACAGGCTTATTGCTCGACCCTTATTTTTCTGCCACTAAAGTACGCTGGATTTTAGACAACGTAGAGGGCGCACGTGAACAAGCCGATGCTGGCGAACTGGCCTTTGGTACCGTTGATACTTATTTATTATGGCACCTAACAGGTGGACAAGAGCATCGCACCGATGCCACTAATGCCTCGCGCACCATGTTATTTAATATTCATACACAGCAATGGGATCAAGAGTTACTCGACTTATTTGGTATTCCTGAATCTATGCTTCCACAAGTAATGGATTCAGCAGACGAGTTTGGCTCAACCAGCGAAGATATTTTTGGCGCGCCAATACGCGTATGTGGTATTGCAGGCGATCAGCAAGCTGCGCTTGTTGGTCATGCTTGCTTTGAACAAGGTATGGCTAAAAGCACCTATGGTACGGGCTGTTTTTTAATGCTGAATACGGGCGAAAAAGCCCTTACATCTGAGAACCGCTTACTGACTACGGTTGCTTATAGATTAAATGGCAAACCCACTTACGCCATTGAAGGCAGCATTTTTATGGCGGGAGCCACTATGCAGTGGATTGTTGAAGGCTTAAAACTGTTGAGTCATGCAGGCGAAAGTGAATCACTAGTGAAAGATGTACCACTTGATCATGGGGTATTTTTAGTGCCTTCGTTTACAGGTTTAGGCGCACCCTATTGGGACCCTAACGCACGTGGTGCAATTTTAGGCTTAACACGCGACTCTGGTATTAGCACTATTGTTGCCGCAGCTTTGCAATCGGTGGGTTATCAAACCAAAGATTTACAAAAAGCAATGGAACGTGATGGACTTCGCCCAAGTGTACTACGTGTAGATGGCGGTATGGTTAAAAATAACTGGGTACTCACCTTTTTATCTAACATTTTAGGTGCAACCGTAGAGCGTCCAACGGTCACCGAAACCACCTCGTTAGGCGTTGCTTATTTAGCCGGCTTGCAAGCAGGTATTTACGAGTCAACTGAGCAACTCGCTAAAATGTGGACCTGTGACCGTCGTTTTGAGCCAACAATGAGTGCTGATGAACGTAATGATTTATACGCAAAATGGCAGCACTGTGTAGCGCAAGTTAGGCTATCTAGCGACGATTGCCAACAACAATAATGTATGCAGCCGCTAATAAAATTTAGCGGCTTTTAAACCAGGCCTAACGCTATTTAAAGGCGCGTTCTACGCAGTTTGATTTTAAAAAGATCAGGCTAAAAAATTTAAAATCAAAAAGCACGGTTAGCTATTGTCAAACACTAACGGTCGCTTTATGATGGTATATGTCTTATTTATATTACAAATAAAAAGGTTAGCTCACAGTGGAATTAGCAGATAACGAATACGACCTACTCGTCGTCGGTGGTGGTGTAAACGGCACAGGAATAGCAGCTGATGCAGCTGGCAGAGGTTTAAAGGTACTTTTGTGTGAACAATCGGACCTTGCTTGTGCGACATCGTCAAATAGTTCTAAGTTAATCCACGGTGGTTTACGTTACCTTGAGCATTATGAATTTAGATTAGTAAAAGAAGCTTTAGCTGAACGAGAAGTGCTGCTTAAAAATGCCCCTCATATTATGTGGCCACTTACTTTTAGATTACCACATCAGTCGCATTTACGCCCTGCATGGATGATCCGCATTGGCTTGTTTATGTACGACAACCTAGCCAAGCGCGAAACACTGGCTGGTTCTCGAGGTATTAAATTTGGCGAAAATAGCGTGCTAGAGCCATCTATTGTAAAAGGTTTTGAATACTCAGATGGATGGGTTGATGACTCTCGTTTAGTTATTTTAAATGCCCTTTCTGCACAAGAAAAAGGCGCTACCATTGCTACACAAACCAAATGTGTAAAAGCTAAACGTGAGCAAAATAAATGGCAGGTAACGCTTGAGCAACAAAATACTAAAAGTAAATACACTGTATCAGCTAAAGGCATTGTTAATGCAGCAGGTCCGTGGGTTGCAAAATTATTTGATGAAGCGCTAATTGAAAAATCACCACAAAATATTCGCCTTGTAAAAGGCAGCCACATTGTAGTGCCTCGCATTCACGACGAGAAAGAAGCCTATATTTTACAAAATAAAGATCAAAGAATTGTATTTGTTATTCCATTTGAAGATGACTATTCGTTAGTTGGCACAACCGATGTAGAGCATAACGGCGCAGCTCAAGATGTTAAAATTAGTGATGAAGAAATCGATTACTTAATCGATATTACTAACAGCTACTTTAAAAACCACATTAAACGCGAAGACATAGTTCATACTTTTTCAGGTGTACGCCCGCTACTAGATGACGAATCTATTAATGCGCAAGCCGTAACACGTGACTACAAGCTAGAGCTTTCAAGTGAGAGTAAACACACTCCATTATTAAGCGTATTTGGTGGAAAAATTACCACTTACCGTAAACTGGCAGAAGCCGCTGTTGATAAGTTAGAAGACTTTTATCCGCAAATGGGTAAAGCATGGACTAAACACAGTGCATTACCTGGTGGCGACTTTGATAATGTTGAAGCACTGACTCAAGAGCTTAAATCTTTATACAACTGGCTACCAGAAGTGACGTTGAAGCGTTTTGTGCGTACGTATGGCACACGTACAAAAATTATTTTAGGTAATGCCACACAACTCAGTGATTTAGGACATGACTTTGGCCATGGCTTATTTGCTGCTGAAGTTGATTACTTACTAAAACAAGAGTGGGCTGGTAATGCTTACAACATTTTATGGCGTCGCAGTAAACTGGGTTTACGTTTTAGCGATGAGCAGATTACAGTTTTAAATAATTATATTGAAACACTCAATTAATAAGCCGTTTCATTATCACTATTCCCCGTTTTCCCCTTTATGGCTAACAAATTATAAAGGGGCTTTTATTCTTAACTATTCAGCCGACTGATATAGGTAGTTAAACCCACTAAGCGTTGCCGATTTAATATCAAACTCACTACACTGTACCCCTATTTTTGTAAGCGCCTTGGTAAAACACGTGTTAAGTTGCTTAGTGCCAATAACCACAACCTGTGTGTTGCTAAGTAGTTGCCATTCACTTGCATAACGTGCTGCGCGTACATCGCTGCCAATTAGTACACCCGATAGGTATGCTTTAGCTTGAACAGGGGTTAATTCTTTAGACAGTTGGCGTGTTCGCACACTAAAAATACCATGGGCTAAATTTCCGCTATCACTACCCAATGTTAAATCGCAGCCTTGCTCAAACGCTTGCCAATCAAATTCACCTTCAGCGCAATCATCAGGAATTAATACGCTTTGATGACATAACAGGTCGTATAACTCACCGGTCATAGCGGTTTTAAAACATATTATTTTACCATTGTTAATTAGTACCCACTTGGTATGCGTACCAGGTAAACACAGTAAAATTTTGCCCGTTTGATACTGCTCGTTTTGTTTTAAAAAACCCAGTATTTGTAATTCTTCACCTCGCATGACATCAATTAGCGTGTTTTGTAACGTGCATTTTGTGCCTGGTAAGGCATTAATGGTGTGCCCTTCACATTCAAAGCTAACAGCAGCATCAAGCAAGCCTTCAGGGTTAATTGGGCACTCTAGATAAGGGGTTTCATGCCAACCAATCGTTGATGTAATTTGGCCTGCAATATAAATAGGTAGTACACCATATTGCGCTGTCCAAGGTGTAATTGCGTGAATGAGTGTTTGTTGAAAGTGTTGATTAACTTTTACAACGCCAGGCCCGTCACATTGATCAATTAACGTTAACTCACTGCCCTCACCTACTTTACACAAGTAAGCACGTAAATGACTTGTGCCCCAGTCAACGGCTATAAACAAAGTTGAAGTAGTCAAACTTTAAAGTCTCCCACCGTCAATTTTAATGCCTTGCCCGGTGATCATACTGCTTTCATCGGCGGCTAAAAAAAGCGCTAAATTAGCGACGTCGTCTGGCGTTACTAATTTTTTAAGCGCCATAGCTTCCATCCATTTTACTTGCTCTTCTTCGGTGAACCAGCTTGCTAATTGGCGCTCGGTTGCAACCCAGCCTGGTAATATGGCATTAACGCGAATACCAAACTCACCATAGTCACGAGCGAGTGCTTTGGTCATACCTATTAAACCCGCTTTGGCGGTTACATAACCTGCCATTTGCGGTTGGCCCATAATGGCATTGATAGAGCTAAAATTAATAATACTGCCAGCACCTTCTTGCTGCATAAACGACATAGCCACTTGAGAGGCAAAAAAAGCAGGATTTAAATTAATTTGTAAACACTGGTCCCAATCTTTAACCGTCACGTCTTCACTGGCTTGACGACGGTCGTTTGCCACATTATTTACAAGTACATTTACGCTACCAAGGGCAGCACACGCATCGACCAGTGACTTTTGCAAATCGTTCGAATCAGTGACATCAACTTGCCTGTACCATAAATTAGCATCGGGTAAATCGCTAATGAGTGCTTGCGCCGCTTCATCATCTATATCAATAAATGCTACTTTGGCTTGCTGTTTAACAAACGACTCAACCATGGCTCTGCCAATGCCTGACGCACCACCAGTGATAAAAATAACCTTGCCAGAAAGACTGTGATATTGAGCTTGAGTGTTCAAAATTAAATTTCCTTGCAGCATGTTTTCAGTTCAACTTAAACCCTTTAAAAACGATTACTTAGAGAAAAAGAGCCAAACCAAGTTGTTATTGCTGTGTTAAAATAATTAGCGATTTAAAAGTTTATACCATATCATTACGTACATTAATATGATATATGATATATAATTAAGCAATAATGAACTCGGAAATTCGCACGATGAAAACTCAACCTCGCCAAAATTTAACTCACCAACTAACCCATGATTTAGGGTTTGCAATAGTGCGGGGCGTGTATCCTGTAAGCGAAGGATTACCATCGGAAGCTGATTTATGCATTAAGTACAATGTAAGCCGCAGTGCAACGCGCGAGGCAGTAAAAATGCTCTCTGCTAAAGGGCTTATTTCATCGCGTCCAAAGCAAGGTATTCGTGTATTACCAGAAAGCAGTTGGAATATGTTTGATACCGACGTACTTCGTTGGATTTTAAGCAGCAAACCGTCACTATCATTATTAAAAGAATTTACCCAAGTACGTGTTGCACTTGAACCACAAGCAGCCGCGTTAGCCGCAATAAGCGCTACGCCAGAGCAGCTTGCAGAAATTGATAACGCACTTGCGCGCATGGCTGATGCCGATGAAGGGTTAGACGATCCGTTAGAAGCCGACATCGCCTTCCATACCAGTATTTTAGTAGCCAGCAACAACCGATTTTTTGTACAGCTGACTGAATTTATTAGTACAGCTCTTAGAGTTAGTATTCGTTACACTAACCATATTAAAGGTGTACCAGGCGCTGACGTAACTAAACACGCTGATATTTTAGACACAATAAAATCTGGGAATCCCGAGCGCGCTAAAAAAGCGGTCGAAACAATTTTAGAAGAAGCGCTAGAGCTCATCGAATCTAAACTCGATTGATGACTAAAAAAATATCTTTAAAAAAGGGAGCTACTTAGCTCCCTTTTTACTGCTTATTATATTTTAAGCTTTGCTAAGCTCAAAAATAAGTGATGTTTGCGGGAATGAAATTGGCATTTGTAGGCCAAACTCCATTAATGCTTCCCCCGTAAAGGTTTGCCCGTTAACGGCGGTAATAGACGAAGGGCGGTATTCTTCAAATTTAATAGGCCACACTAAATTAAGTGTGTACTGTGTATCTGCATCTAAACCAACAAAACGAAGCTTATTAGGCGCGGTACGCGGTGTTTCGCGTACACTGTTGTACGCAAATAACGCTTTTGATTTATGCTCGTCTATTAAACCAAAGTTAATAGATAAATCGTCACTATCTAGGCGGTATAAATCGGCAGTATGAATAAAGTCACGGTGCTCTTTATGCAGCGCAATAGCCGCTTTAAGCGCATTGTATTCGTGATCGGTCAGCTCACGTGGATCCATTTCAATTCCCATGTGGCCAAACATGGATACCGCAGCACGCATTTCAATGCTCACATTACGCCCTGTAATATGACAATCACGTGGGCCTACATGTGCTCCCATAACCGACGATGGGAAGAAGAACGAACAACCACGTTGAATTTCAAGACGGTCAAGCGCATCGTTAGAATCTGACGTCCATACACGGTCTGTGTGTTCAAGCACACCATAATCTACACGTGCACCACCTGACGAACAGCTTTCTATTTCAAGGCCTGGGTGCGCCGCTTTAATGCGATCGATTAAGCGATAAAGTGCCAGTGTTTGCTGATGTACCGCAGGCTTACCATCAAAGTTACCCGCATGGTTAATATCGCGGTTCATATCCCATTTAATATACTTAATTTTTGGGTACTCAACCAAAATATCGTCAATGGCTTTGTATAAATATTCAACCACCTCAGTGCGCGTTAAATCAAGCACAAGCTGGTTTCTAAAGCTCAGTTGCTCGTTATTTTCTGAGCCTAAGACCCAATCAGGGTGAGCGCGGTATAAGTCGCTATCTGGGTTAACCATTTCTGGTTCAAACCAAATACCAAATTCCATGCCTAAGCTATTTACATGATCGATGACTGGCGATAAACCATCTGGGTAAATTTCGTAATCTACTGTCCAATCACCTAAGCCTGCAAAATCACCGCGGCGACCTTTAAACCAACCATCGTCTAGAACAAAACGCTCAATACCTAATGGTGCTACTTTATCGGCTAACTGCTTAAGCGTATCTACATCGTGGTCAAAATAAATACCTTCCCAGGTGTTATAATGCACTGGGCGTGTTTTTTCGCGCTGTGCTTGGCTAAGTAAATTAGCCTTAACAAACTGATGAAAATTACGCGAAAGCGCGCTAAAGCCATCGCTCGAAAACGAGCCATAAATACGTGGGCTCTGATACGTTTGGCCTTTAGAAAGGCTTAGCTCGCCCGGTAATAATAACTCACCCATTTGCACATAACGGCGCCCTTCTGGTAGTAGTTCAGCGCGTAGCTTGTTGTTACCACTCCATCCTAAATGAAAGCCATAGCAATCACCGTGTTGCTCGCCTGCGCCTTCGCTATGAACTAATAAACCAGGGAATACGTCGTGCGATGTTTTACCTTTACGATTTTCGCGTACAAAGCTGCCTAACACTAAATCGACAGATTGACGTTGAAATTCGTTTGACCAACGCCCTTCAAAACTTACAATTTTGTTAACGCTATCGGGTAGCTGGAATGTGGGTGCTGCACAAAAATTAACGCTTAGTGGAGAATCACTTAAATTAGTTAATACCGTATGCGCGCTTAACACATTAGTGTTGTTATCAAGCGTAATACTATGAACGACTTCAATTCCACGTAATGTATCTTCACTTACAAACTCAAGCGTTGATGATGATGGCTGACGAACCTCTTTTAACTTCGGCCCTACAGACCAAGCAATAGAGTCGTTTACAAGCTCAAGGCCAGGTGCACCAGTAAAGCCCTCACCTAAAAGTGGAGAAAGAGAAATAGGCGCTTCTTCAACTGAGGCACATTTTACCTCTTGACGGGTAGCAAGCTGAGCAAGCATCAACTCAGTTGTTTGCTCTGATAGGCGTTTACCAAAATACAGTAACGCAGGTGTTTTACTTTGGCAGTTGAAAATAACGGTGCTGTTTACACTGTCTAATCGATAAAATGATTTAGTGTTGGCCATGATTTTCCTATCCTCTTATTCATTGTGTGAGTTATTAATATACCGAGATGATGTTAGCGATAGGCGTTAACGCGATCTCTAAAGTGTTCAGGCACAACCTGCTAGATGGCGAACATCAATAATAGTATATATCATATAAATTTAGTTTTAATAGTTTTTCTATCGCAAATACTGAGATAAAACCACTGGATATACCACTTAGGTTTCATTTGATGGTTAACTATAGTGATAATCACATTGTTTAAAATAAAAAATCGGCCAAAGCTATACTTTGGCCGATTGTATTAACGTCGGTTAGTTAACGTTTATTGTTTTACTGTGTCGTCAATTGCTGAAGATTTACCCGCCCATTGCGCGTTTAATCCAAACACGACTTTATTCACAGTTAATGCAAATGCCACACACACAAACAACGTCACTGGCATTAAATGAATATAGTGAATAGTAGTGTGAAGGGGTGAGCTTTCAAATGTCAGCATGCCATACATAACAACACCTAAAATTACAGCGGCAATACCCGCTCGTGCATCTACATTTTTAAACAACAAGCCAACCACAAAAATTGAGAATATAGGCATACTTAGTAAGCCGTTTAGCTGCTGTAGTAAGTTAATAATGCTGTCAGCTTGCTGGTAAATAGGTACAAGCACCAGCGTCAAACTAGTTAATAATAATGTGACATAACCACTTAGCTTTACAACACTTGGTTCTTTATTAAAATATGCTTCGTGAATATCACACACATATAATGCCGTAGATGAGTTTAGTAAACTGTTATAAGTTGAAAGCACTGCTGCAGCCATTGCTGCGGCAAACACACCTGTTAACCATGTAGGCATTACATCGCCAACAATTCGTCCGTATGCGGCATCACCAATATCGCCATACAACTTGTAAGAAATAATACCAGGTAGCACCACGATTGCCGGAACAATCAAAAGGCGAATACCTGCTGCCGCAAATATCCCTTTTTGCGCTTCTTTGACATTAGGTGCTGCCATAGCGCGCTGTGTAATCGTTTGATTAGTTCCCCAGTAAAACATCTGAATGAATATCATACCAGTCAGTAGCGTTGGCCAAGGGATAGGCGAATCAGGCCCGCCAATTAACGTTAAGCGCTCTTGTGGGATGCCGCTAAAGTCGTAATCAATTGCGTTAAGCGCTAAGAACACGACTAGTATTGCCATACCTAGCACGAGTAGCCCGTTGTATGTATCTGACACCGCAACTGCACGTAGCCCACCAAAAAAGGCATAAATGGCACCTATAATAGCAAAAGCGGTTGCTATGTACATTAATGGTATATCAACTTTAAACATGGTTTGCATAAATAGCGAACCCGAGTAAATAACCGCAGGCATGTAAATGAGTGCATTTCCTGTAAAAAACAAACTACCAATAACGGCACGGATATGCTTATTGTTGTAGCGCTTTTCTAATAACTCAGTGGTTGTTGTGCAGTTATATTTGTAATAAACAGGAATAAACACTTTAGCCAATAATATTAGACCTATAATCGCCGCAAGCTCCCACCAAACTAATAAAGCCATTTGGTTCCCATTCATGCCAACTAACTGGTCTGTACTTAAATTAGTAAGCGTGATTGAGCCTGCAACAAATATCCAAGTTAAACCGCCTCCTGCTAAAAAATATTCTTTATTTTGAGTTTGCTCACTACGCCCCTGATCGCGGCATTTTAAGTATGTAAATAAACCAATTAGGCCTGTTACAATAGCAAAAACTAACACTTGGATCATACTATCAGACATTTTTACTCTCCTGCATTAGCGCGCATTTGCACACCTAATATCGTATTTTCTGAGCAATGGTTATGGTGTTTAATTAAGCGGTTAACTTGAACTAGCGACGATAACATTGCATGGATAGGTAATAAGTAATTTTGTTTATTAAGCTCAACAATATCAGTGTCTGGCAATTTTCTTAGGGCTTCTTCGTCGATTGTGTAGATGCCTTTTACTCGTGTTTTCTTTCCATCACTAAAATTAATAACCAATTCTATTTCTTTAAGTAAGCTCAAAGAGAGTAACTTTTGGGTAAATTCATGTGAAACCTGTTCCTGCTGATAATACTCACTCATTTTATCTTGAACTTGATGCAAAAATTGGCTCGGTTCGCCATTTTGAAATAAAGCTTCGCCCTGTGAATTATTCACATAGTCGCTTTGTTCATTTATGTAAATAGTGAGTGTTTTATCTTTTTCTGGATCTGGCCCTAACTCAAACGGGGCTCTTAAAAACGCTGAAGGAACATGAACTGCTAGCCACTCTTGTTCTGTGAAGAACACATTATGGCCAGCGACTAAACCAAGCAATCCGACAGCGCGAAATTGCCCTTGAGTAGGCTCTTTCATATAAACAACGGGAAAGCTACTCGCAGCTGCGCCAAACTCATGAACAACTAATGATGCGTGGTGCTGATTTTTTGAAAAGCCGAAATTGCTATGTGGTTTTATTTTTATATCCTGATGTTTTGCAGGATCAAGTAGTACATAGTTAGACATGTTTATCTCTCATCAAAGGGAATTACAGTTTTGCAAAACCCAATGAATTTACTTTATTAATAAGATCTCTGTGAGTGGGCAAATTATATTTCAGCTGATCTATACGTATTTTTGTCATCTGTAGCTGTTTTTTTGCTAACTCACCTTGATTATAAATATGTTTCATTTGACTAAAGTCAGACTTAAACCCAACACCATATAAGATGTACTGATAGCTAGCAGCACTAAATGCTTCTACATTATCAGTAAAGTCATACTCGCTTGGGGAGCTATAACGCCAAATAGACAATAACTCTTGCAAAGAATTAGGAATACTCTGTGTATCGCGATGCTCAAGCCAAAACGGTTCAGTACGCTCACTCAAAGCATAATGCAACTTAAGAAAATCAATTACACCGCGCCACTTTTTCAACATGATCGCATTAAAACGTTTTGCAGTAATAGGCATCAATTCTTTATTTGGAGGCAATTGATCCGCGATATAATTTGCAGACGCTTCAATAAGCATGAGCGCTGATGCCTCTAGTGGTTCTAAAAAACCTGCAGCTAAGCCAACAGCAACACAATTATTCTTCCAGAAAATTTTTCGATGCCCTGGTTTGAAATTTATTTTTTTAGCTGTTTTTACCTCTTCCAAGCCAATGTAATTCGCAAGTGTTTTGCGAGCTTGTTCTTCTGAACAATGTTTACTCGAATACACATAACCAACACCACGACGTTCTTGTAAGCCAATATCCCATATCCAACCCGCCTCTTGAGCTGTTGAAATAGTATGACAAGCAATAGGGTCATTTTCATTGATATAAGGAACTTGAGTGGCTATGGCCGTATCAGCTAAAAAAACATCATTGCATGGAATAAACGGAACTTTTAGAGTTTCACCAAGCAACAAACTTCGCATACCTGAGCAGTCTACAAATAAGTCAGCTAGTTGTGCGCCATGTTCTTTGGTCTGTAAACAACTGATATCACCACATGGAGCTTGCTCAATACGATCAACGGTATCGCTAATGTGCTCAACACCAAGTTCACTAATACAGTGCTTTCGTAATAAAGCGATAAACTTTGCCGCATCTAAATGGTAGCCATAATTAGCTATCACTTCGTACTCTTTATTCGCAATAGTTTTCGGGGCTAAACCCTGTTCACATAAATATTGCTGAAAGCTGACGGCTTCAGAAAACGAGCAAGTTGGCTCAACTACAGACTGCCAGTAAGGTGCTGGATCAACTTTATTAAACCCTTGTGGTTCTGTAAACGGGTGATAATAGACATCATCTTTTGCATTCACCCAGTTAACAAACTTACTAGCTTGTTTGAAAGTAGCTCCGCATTCACGCATAAATTGCGTTTCTGAAATTCCCAACTGCGATAATGTTTTACGCATCGTTGGCCATGTCCCCTCACCAACGCCAACTACTGAAATTTCAGGCGATTCAATTAGGGTAACTTTAATGCCTTGGTTGGATAGATTGCTAGCGTGTTTCTTTGCAAGAATGCCTGCAGTTATCCACCCTGCTGTACCACCACCCAGGACAATAATTCGATTAATAACACCAGACAAAGCGTTTACCTTTTCATTGCATGTTAAACTTTAAGAAAAAAGGGGGGTAAATCCCCCCTTTAAACTTACATCATAACCTGACTAGAACGAGCCTCGAATACCTAGTGCATAGCGAGAACCTGAACGAACTTGTTCAGTAAAGTGACTTGCTAAGCTACCGTGTTTAGACGTGTACTCATCAGTAATATTGATACCTTCAAGAATAACTGTAAGGTTGTCGTTTATGTCATAACTGGCGCTAATATCCCACTGTCCATAAGTATCTACGTACTCAGGCTCACCAGTATCACCGTTACGAAGAGTTTGTAAAAACGATTCACGGTTATTGTAAGCAATACGAGCTTGGAAACCGTCTTTTTCATAGAAACCAATTAAGTTTTGTGAATCACCTAATCCTTCTAACTGAAAGCCATCTTCACTATCACTATTAACAATAGTTGCATTTGCTTGGAAACCAAAACCATTTTCAAACGTATGAGTCCAGGCCATTTCTAGACCTTCAACTTGTGCAGTCGCACCATTACGTGGACGACTTACTTCAAAATCATAGCTTCCACTTGCTAAAGAGAAAGACTCTGTAGCCGGTGTTACTGTGATAAAGCCTTCAACATCTTTGCTGAAAATACCAAAAGATACGGCGCTTGCATCATCATAGTACCACTCGTATGACATATCCCAGTTTGTTGATAGGAATGGAGTCAAATTAGGGTTACCACCGCTCGCCAGTAAAATATCTGGACGGGTTGTGCCTATATTTGTAACTGGACGCATTGCTTCTAATGTCGGACGAGTAATCGTTTCTGAGTAAGCAAAACGTAACAACATATCATCTTCAACTTCAAACTTAGCGTTTAAGCTAGGAAGTAAGTTGGTGTAAGAGTTTTTAAGCGTAATTGGAACAGAAGCTCGTTGGCCGTTTGCATCTTCAATGTAAACTTGGTCAAGGATTGTACCGTCTAGTGGGTTTTGAGCAATATCAACTAATGTAGCCTGGTTACCCGATGCTGTAGTTGTAGTTTCACTGTAGCGAACACCAACATTTACAGTCCATGGTATATCACCTAAATCACCTTGGAATACAAAGTCAGCATAAGCAGAAAATATTTCTTCTTCTATTTCAAAACTTGTACCTAACTCAACCGGCGTATAACCATTTAACGCTGCAAACGCTGCAATATTTGCATCTGCATCATCACCGCGGTTGGCTGACTGACCAGAAATAGCGGCATCAGATTCTAGGTACGATAAGTAATCATCTACGTTGTAACCAAAGAATGATGATGGAATACCATTAAACCAACCATTTGGTGTAACTAGATATGCTAAGTCATCTGGAACATCTAGACCGTAACCACAGTAGAAACAATTTGGTAAGCTTGGCGATTGGAATACTTTAGCTTCTTTTGTTCTATCTTGTGTATACACACCGTAGCGTAATTGAGTAAACGTTTCGCTATTTGGTGTATAGGTGAAATCTGCACGCATTTCTGTGATTTCATCAGTTCGTTCATCGCCTCCACGCTCTACGTAGTGAGCACGAAGTTTACTTGAGTCTGCTTGAGTGAATGGGCCGTTAATTCCATCAGAAGATAACCCCGGTAAATCACCACCACCAGTGAAGTCATATGTATAACCGTTTGCGTAACCCATTACGGTGAAAACACGACTTTGATCGCCACTTAAATCTTCAGCTTTAGAAGTAGAAATATCAATATCTACTTTTAATTGATCTGTTAATTTCCAATCAGCATTAAAGCCAAAAGATTGAATTTTAACATTGCGGTCTAAACCTTGTTGAACAAAGTCAGTTGCACCTGAACCACCACCATTTGGATCGTCAAACGCATTGTGTGACCAATAAGTTACTGTTTCTGTTGATGGATCTACCTGAAAATCACGGAAGTTACCTGGAGTAAACCAGTTTGCATAGTTACTTACTTGAGACTCAACTTCAAATTTTGAATAAATACCGTCAAACGTTAAAGTTAGATCATCGCTAGCAGCGTATTGAAATACCAGTGTACCACTTGTGCGTGTGCGGTCTTCAACGTTTGATGTTAAATCTAAATTACGTGGTACCCATACATTAAATGCTTCTTTACCTGTACCTGCAGCAGCATCAAAGTCATTTGTTTGGATACGATCGACACGGTAAAAGCCACGTGTATCAGCTTGGTTAATTTGTGCATCACGCTTTTGTACTGATAAAGAGGCTAGTACGCCTAATTTATCTTCCATAAAGGTGTCACTTATGAGGCCTGAAAATGCAGGGGTTGTGCTTTCAGATAAGCTGTCGTAAGTTGCTTTTACATTACCCACAGCTTTGAAACCGTCCAAATCAAAAGGCTTAGCTGTATTTAAATTAATGTATGAACCAATACCACCTTCTTGATTAGCAGCATTTGATGTTTTGTAGATATCTGCACCTGAAATTAGCTCTGAAGCAAGTGTGTCGAAGCTAAACTCACGGCCAGCTCTTTCCGACGCCATTTGACGGCCATTAACAGTAACCAGGTTAAACTGAGGGCCAAAACCACGCACAGATATAAGCTGACCTTCACCACCGCTTCGGTCAATAGCAACACCTGTAATACGTTGTAGTGACTCTGCTACGTTTTGATCAGGAAATTTACCAAGATCTTCCGCCGAAATACCATCAGAAACGATGAGCGCTTCTTTCTTATCAGAAAAAGAACGCTTAAGGCTACTTATTAAGCCGCGTACTTCAATGACTTCGATATCTTTTTCTGCTGTAGCTCCCTCTGCCTCTTGAGCTGCAACATGGCCGCTTGCCAGTACACCAGCGATAGCTAAACTGAGTGCGGTTTTCTTGTTGAACGATAACTTATTGTTAATTATCATTTTTTAAAAACTCCTGATTGTGTGTAGTTATTTTGTCGTTATGTTGATTGAATAGCTTCAAAATTATTTCAAATACTATTTATATTATAAATACTTTAAACAAAGCAAAAGTGCAACCTTTTCCTTAATAATACGTATCACTTCATTACTATTGATTTTCTTTTTGTTTTCTTTTAATTAACATTAAAATCAAATTAAGGTGTTGAGTTTAATTACGAAAATGCATAAATAATAACCTGATTATATTCTTCATCAGGCAATAAATTAGCTTTAGGATAATTTTCGCGATTTGGCGCATCAGGCCAATTTTGCGCTTCAAGGCACAGTGCTTGTCGTGCCCTAAAAGGGTCACTAACAAAATTAGCTGTGTATAATTGCATACCTGGCTGAGTGCTTTTGAGCGTTAAACTAACGTTCGTGTGTGGCGACGTTAAAGTAGCCATGGTATGAAGGCTGTCGTCGTTTTCAAATACATAACAGTGATCTAAACCATTAGCTGCATCTAATTGGGTGTGACTTTGCGTTAATGCATCTTTAACTAATTTTGGCTTAATGAAATCAAAGCAACTATTTGCAACGGGGGCAGGCTCGCCCAATGGGATGCTGTGCCCATCAATGGGTAAATAGTGAGTCGCATTTACCTGAAGTAAATGGTTCTCAATAGTGTCGCTGCTCTCAAGATTAAAATAGCAATGGTTAGTGAAGTTAACGAGAGTTTCTTTATTGCAAGTCGCTTTAAACTTAAGTAGAAGCTGCCCATTTTCTGCAGTAATGGTTTGCCATACTTTTAACTCTCCAGGAAAACCCTCTTCGCCATCCACTGAGCAATAATAAAGCTCAACCTCACTGTCGGTTTGTTTGGTTACTTGCCAAAGTACTTTATTAAAGCCTTTAACGCCGCCGTGTAGGCTATTAGGGCCGTTATTTGCTTCCAGTTGATACTGCGAGCCAGATAAGTTAAAACGCCCTTCAGCGATACGATTAGCGTATCGACCTACTGTAGCGCCTAAATAAAATGGGTTTTCAAGATAGTACTGAGGATCGTCGACGCTAAGCGTCATTTCTTGGTTTTTAAATTTAATGCTTTTAATTATTGCACCAAATGGCAATATTTCGGCAGTTAGATTCTTAGAGTCACTAAGCTGTATAACCCGCATTGGTTCATCAATGGTTGTCATCGTCACGCACATTCCTCAAAAGTTACCTAGAAAACTATATTAGTTAGATAAGGCAGCTATATATATTATAAATAGTATATAACTCATATTGGTAACTCAATTAAAAAACGTTAAATTTTTTAATAAAATTTACAATTGCGCTATTTATTTAACGTTAATACTGACTACCTTTTTATAATTGGCTAAGTTGAAATGTGCGTAACACCGAAGTATCGGTTTGTAAATTAAGCCATATGCTTCTCAAGTGCTGCTTTTTCTTCAGTGCTCAAAGCTTGCTTAGCTCTTTCAGCAAAGTTATATCTGACCATTACAACCTTTCCAATTGCACAGCATTTATCATGCTGAAATGCCTCTTGCTTGAGTACAAAAGAGCTTTTTCCTATGTGATCTACAGACGTTTTAATCGTGATCTCGTGGCCATAAAATAACTCCCCCACAAACGACACTTCTATTTTGGCAATGATTAGTTTCCAGTCATGTGGGTTTAAGTCTGGCGTAAAAAATTTAAAAATAGGGACGCGAGCGGCTTCAAACCACACGGGGAGTACGGTATTGTTGATGTGTCCGAGTGCATCTGTTTCGCTAAAGCGCGGTATCACTTTTTCAATAAACATATTAATCCAAAAATAATTATACAAAGGTAAACCATGACGGACTTTATTCGCGTTTATGAAAACGCATTGAGCGATGATTTTTGCGATAACTTTATTAATACGTTCACGCAAAGCCCGCATGTAAAACAAGGGGTTACTTCAGGCGGTGTTGATTTAAAGAAAAAAGACAGCCACGACCTACACCTAAATAGTCACCCCGAATACGCAGAGCAATTAAAACATATACAACAAACGACTGCACAACATGTTTTTAACTATATTGAAGAACATATTTTTATGATGATTGGCGCATTTGGCTTAAAGGTTTATCATCCAAAAACGGGGGAAGTAGTAGATTTAACTCAAGAAAATTTTGATGAAGTGGGTAAACCACAGCTCCCTGTCCTTGTGCAGCAAATATTTAGATTAGGTAATGTCCAAGCGCAGAAATACGAGGTAAATAAAGGGGGTTATCCTTACTGGCACAGCGAAGTGTATCCTCAGTTACAACACAATGAAGCCCTGCATCGTGTACTTTTATTTATGTTTTACTTAAACGATGTCGAGGAAGGTGGAGAAACGGAGTTTTATTATCAAAACCGTAAAATAGCCCCTAAAAAAGGCACCATGGTGATAGCGCCTGGCTACTTTACGCATACACATAGGGGTAATAAGCCAGTATCAAACGATAAGTATATTTTAACCTCGTGGGTGCTATTTAACCGTGCAGAGCAAATATATGGTGCACCTAAAAGCTAAACCAATAAATAAGCCATAAGTAACACTTATGGCTTATTTATATATTTAGTAGACGACCTATTTAACCAAGTAGCTCGTCAAACATATCAAACAGCTTATCAAGCTCTTCGACTGTGTTGTAATGCATACAACCAATACGTACTACACCGCCTGTATCAAGCACGTTTAATTGCTTACACAAACCTTGCGCGTAAAAATGTCCATCCCACACACATATATGCTGTTTGCCTAAAAACTCTGAAACGGCGCGTGGCTCTAAACCTTCAAACGTTAAAGCAAACGTAGGGGTACGTTCGTTTAATCGATCAAAGTCATCAATACCGTACAACTTTATACGAGGGTAATTAACTAAGCGCGTTAAAAAGTGTTCACTGAGCGCCATCTCGTGCTGTTTAGTTTTAGCAAATGCAGCTGTTAGCTTTTCACGGCGTGTATGGCCATCATCAAGCTCGCTAATTGCAGCAATGTAATCAACAGCGGCAATAAAGCCTGCCATTGCTTCAAAGCTTTGGGTACCTGTTTCCCAACGTCCCGGCGCTACATCTTTAGCAGGCTCTACTTTGTAAGGCGTAAAACCTTCAAGATGCTCTTTTTTACCGTACACCATCCCTAGGTGTGGGCCAAAAAACTTATACGCTGAGCAGGCTAAAAAGTCGCAATCAAGGGCTTGTACATCAATAAGCTCGTGCGGCGCATAATGTACCGCATCAACGTACACAAGAGCGCCTACAGCACGAGCTAGCTCTATAATACGTTTAATGTCGTTAATTGAGCCTGTAGTATTTGAAGCATAGGTCACAGCCACCAACTTAGTCTTGCTGTTTAATAAGCTTTCAAACTGCGTCATATCTAGGCTGCAATCGGCTTCATTAATCAAGGCAGTATTAACCTTAACGCCTTTATCTTCTGCGGCTTGCTGCCATGATGACACGTTTGAGAAGTGATCGGCGTTAGTCACAATGATCTCATCACCGGCTTGCCAGTCGCGCGAAATAGCTCGGCTAAAGCTAAATGTAAGGCTTGTCATGTTAGGGCCAAACACAATATTTTGAGCACTTGGCGCATTAAGTAAATCGGCTGCAGCTTGGCGTGCATTTGCCATTAGCTCAACAGTTTTATCGCTTGAAAAAAACGCGCCACCGAGGTTTGAATTGTAGTGTCCTAAATAAGCAGACATTGCATTAAGCACTGACTGCGGCACTTGAGACCCACCAGGGCCGTCTAAAAATATCGGCGATTTACCATCAACGCTTTGCATTAATGCCGGAAACTGCTCACGTAATTGCGCTATATTCATGAGCATTCCTTAAGAGGTAAGTACAAAGCAATCCAGGTAACCTGGTTTGCTAGCATCAACTTTATTCATTGGCGTTGCATTGTGCCAAACTTGGCGGTCGTTTATAAGCGCAAACATGCCGTCTTTAATTTCCATTTTGAAACATGGCTCAGCTTGTTTGTTTTCGTATACAAGTAACTCGCCACCCTCTAAGTTTTCGTGCGAAACACCGCATATACATACATGATCAAAACCGTCTTGATGCACGCCTTCAGGCGCTGCTGGCGTATCGCTATCAATGGCTAACATTCTAAATTGATGTATTTCAATATCGCGATCTTCATCAATACCGGTAAGCTGGCAAAACTCACTGACAATACTTTTCATGCCATCTGATTCAAGTAGGCTTTGCTCTAAATTTTCGTAAGTACGTTCAACGTTACCTTGAAACGTATTAATCGAATCGTCTTGAACAAATGCTTTGGCAGCTTGCAATTTTAGCTCACCATCTTGAAATTTAATTACTGAATAACGACGCATACGAAATTCGCCATCTGCATATGGATTTGCAGGTAGGTTATCAAAAGAAGGCTTAACCAAATCAATATTTGCTTGGTTAATAAAACGAAGTTGCAGTAAATTCTGGTTGTTTAATGCAGTCATGAAATCTCGCCTAAAATAATGAGAATATTAAAAGAGATTTTAATGCATATAGCGAGGAATTATTGCTTTATTATCCAACTTAAATGTGAAAAATACTTAATTTTAATTCAGTATAAGGCTATTAAAGCATGAATAATCTAAATTATGTTTAAACAATAAAAAACCCGCCGAAGCGGGTTTTTTATTCAAACTCTATAAATTAAACAGCTTGCTGAATAATTACGTTGTCTGCTTTTTTAGTGTACTGAGGCATACGGTGGAAGTTCAAGTAACGGTAAGTATCTGCTGCCGTTGCATTGATTTTCGCTGCATATTCTTGGTACTCAGCCGGAGTAGGTAATTTACCTAAAATTGCCGCCACTGCAGCAAGTTCTGCTGATGCTAAGAATACGTTTGCGCCTGTACCTAAACGGTTAGGGAAGTTACGTGTTGAGGTAGAAACAACCGTTGCTTTATCTGCAACGCGTGCTTGGTTACCCATACACAGTGAACACCCTGGCGTTTCAATACGTGCACCTACACGACCAAAGATACCGTAGTAACCTTCGTCTGTAAGTTGGTCTTTATCCATCTTCGTTGGTGGAGCAACCCAAAGCTGTGTTGGAATACGACCAGTAAAGCCATCTAATAATTTACCTGCGGCACGGAAGTGACCAATATTAGTCATACAAGAACCGATAAATACTTCATCGATTTTCTCGCCTGTAACGTCAGATAGTAAACGCGCATCATCTGGGTCATTCGGTGCACAAAGTACCGGCTCTTTAATATCAGCTAGGTCGATTTCAAGTACGTGCTTGTATTCTGCATCCGCGTCAGCTTCCATAAGTTCTGGGTTAGCTAACCAATCTTGCATTGCAGTAATACGACGCTCGATTGTACGAACATCGCCGTAACCTTCAGAGATCATCCACTTAAGCATAACAATGTTAGACTCAAGGTACTCAGAGATAGACTCTTTAGAAAGCTTAACAGTACAACCTGCAGCTGAACGTTCTGCTGATGCATCTGATAGTTCAAATGCTTGCTCAACAGTTAAGTGCTCAACACCTTCAATTTCTAGTACACGGCCAGAGAATTCGTTGATTTTACCTTTCTTCTCAACCGTTAATAAGCCTTCTTTGATACCGTAGTAAGGAATTGCATGAACAAGATCACGTAATGTGATACCTGGCTGCATTTCACCTTTAAAGCGAACCAAAATAGACTCAGGCATATCAAGTGGCATAACACCTGTTGCTGCTGCGAATGCTACTGCACCTGAACCCGCTGGGAACGAAATACCTAATGGGAAACGAGTATGTGAATCACCACCAGTACCTACGGTATCTGGTAATAACATACGGTTTAACCACGAGTGAATTACACCGTCACCAGGGCGAAGTGAAACACCGCCACGGTTCATGATGAAATCAGGAAGCGTATGGTGCGTGTTTACGTCAATTGGTTTAGGGTAAGCAGAGGTATGACAGAATGACTGCATTGTTAAATCTGCAGAGAAACCTAAACATGCTAAGTCTTTAAGTTCATCACGTGTCATAGGACCAGTAGTATCTTGCGAACCTACAGTAGTCATTTTAGGCTCACAGTATTGGCCTGGGCGAATACCGGCTACGTTACATGCTTTACCAACCATTTTTTGCGCTAGTGTAAAGCCTTTGTCTGACTCTTCAGTCACTGCTGGTACTTTAAATACATCAGTAGCACCTAAACCTAAAGATGTACGTGCTTTGTCTGTTAAACCACGACCAATGATAAGTGGAATACGACCACCAGCACGAACTTCATCAAGGATTACATCTGATTTAAGTTCGAAAGTAGAGATAACATCATCAGTACCATGGCGTTTAACAACACCTTCGTATGGGTAAATATCAATTTGATCACCCATGTTGAACTCGTCAACATTTAATTCGATTGGTAATGCGCCAGAATCTTCCATTGTGTTAAAGAAGATAGGTGCTATTTTGTTACCTAAACATACACCACCAACACGTTTGTTTGGTACAAATGGGATATCATCACCCATAAACCAAAGCACAGAGTTAGTAGCAGACTTACGAGAAGAACCAGTACCTACAACGTCACCTACATAAGCAAGTGGTAAGCCTTTAGTTTTTAATTCTTCAAGCTGTACGATAGGACCTACTTCACCTGCTTTATCTGGGTTTATGCCATCACGCTCATTTTTTAGCATTGCCAAAGCATGAAGTGGGATATCAGGACGTGACCATGCATCTGGTGCAGGTGATAAGTCATCGGTGTTTGTTTCACCCGTTACTTTAAATACAGTAACAGAGATTTTTTCAGCTACTGCTGGCTTATTTGTAAACCATTCAGCTGCAGCCCAAGATTCGATAATTTGCTTAGCAAACGCATTGCCTGCTTTGGCTTTTTCTTCTACGTCGTAGAAAGCATCAAACATAAGTAATGTGTTTGAAAGGCCTTTTACTACGATTGGTGCTAATGATTCGTCATCAAGTAGGTCAATCATTGGCGCGATATTGTATCCGCCTAGCATTGTTCCTAATAATTCAGCTGCTTTTTCTTTAGAGATAAGAGAAGTAGTCGCTTCACCTTTAGCAACAGCGGCTAGGAAGCCTGCTTTGATGTAAGCAGCGTCATCAACACCTGGTGGTACACGATTGATTAATAAATCTAAAATGAATTCTTCTTCACCTGCCGGTGGGTTTTTTATTAATTCAATAAGATCAGCAGTTTGCTGAGCATCTAATGGCGCTGGTACGATACCTAACGCGGCACGTTCTTCTACGTGTTTACGATATTCTTGTAGCACAATATTGCCCTCTTGGTGACGTGAAAGTATTCGGTAGCGCTTCATGCGCACTTGTTACCCAATACTTATAGTATTCTAACGCGTAATTATAAAGCTTTTATAGATAGATGAAAATCCATCCAGTTACACAACTGATTATACCGACTATAAACACTATGAATAGTAGTTACGGGAAATTCTATTTCCATGAATACTTGTTAAGTAATAATCATTACTATTTAGGTAGACAAGCATAAATAGCGGCCATAAAAAAACCCAGCATAAGCTGGGTTTTTATAATCAAAATAATCTATTAACGTAAAACTTTTACTGTTTTGATTGTTTTGATGTGCGCTTCAACACGACGATTCTCTGCGTGTGCAGCGGCTGTGTTAGCTTCATTTTTAAGGCGCTCTTCACCTAAACCTACCGTAGTAATGCGGTCAGATGCAATACCGTCAGCTATTAATTGCTTAGCTACCGAATCAGCACGCTTTTTAGATAGCATTTTGTTGTAAGTCGCTTTACCTACTGCTGAAGTATGACCTTCTAAAAGCACTGTTGTATCTGGGTAATCTTTTAAGAAAGATGCAACTTGATCGATGTCGTCTAAGTAACGCTGTGATACAGCAGCTTTGTCGTTAGGGAACGTTACTAATAAGCTCACAGTTACTTCTTTATCTTCATATAAAGTACAACCAGTACCATCAACAGCATCTGTCATTGGTGTATTAGGACACTTGTCATCAGCATCTAAAATATTGTCATTGTCGCTGTCTACTGGCTCAACCATAACTTCAACAACCTCTGGCGCAGGCTGTACCGGCTCAGCAGGCATAGTGTTTTGTCCAAAGAAATAGTTAATACCTAATTTAGCGCCAACATCTGTGTAACCTTTATCAATACCTTGATATACAGCAGTTTCAACGTTAGCGAATAAGTTGTCAGTAATGAAGTGTCTGTAACCAACACCTGCATTTAAGAACGTGTTGTCATCAACAACGTCCATTGATTTAATACCAACTAAACCGTAGAAAGGACCGCCATCTAAATGGTAAAGCGCATCAATACCAAAACGGCTACCGTCGATGTTGTTACGGTTACCAGCGGCTTTGTCGAATGCATTGAAATCAAGATCTGCATACTCTAAACGAGCACTCCAAAAATCGCTGAAGCGGTAACCCGCTTCAAGACCAAAGCCAGTCGACTCGTTTACGTCAAGACCAGCCTGTGCGCTCATATTTTCCCAAGACGCATCGTAGTAGTCGCCAAATGCGCCAATATAGAAACCTTCTTGCTTGTCAGCAGCAAAAGTAGATACGCTAGTTGCAGCTAACGCAATTGCAATAGTTAGTGATTTTAATTTCATTGTTTTCTTCCCATTTTAACAACTAATAAATTGTGGCTAATTAAGTACTAGCTCACTAAGTTTTATACAGACTAACTCAACTTTTGTTAATCAATACTTAACGAAAAATAAAGTTTATAATTTTTTTCAATGCGATATAACGATATCCAACAAATCAGTTTAGGTGAAATTTAAAACTTTACCTAGCTAGAAACCAACTAGTTGATCATATAAATCGATAATCTGCAGAAGACACAAAGACAACTCAATCAATTGTTCTTGCTCACAATGAAACTAACTTATCTTTATGTTTAGATAGTAACACCGGAATTTGCTTTGCTCAATCAATGAACATCTCTGTGCTAAAATATCGTTATTTATAATCATTAACTTATCTATTTTTACAACACTTAAGTACCACAAAAAGTTTTATAGTCGGTATCATTTGACGGTACCTCTTGAAATTCGGCCATATCATCGCTGAACAAATACGGATTATTAGCTACTTTTACAAAACGGCTCATCAGTTTACTTGAACCAAGCTCATTATATTCAGCTAATATTGTTTCAATTATATGATTTCGCGGAATTATACGTGGATTGGCTGCTCGCATGGTTTTGTAGCTATCGTTACTTGTTCGGCTTTGCCACTTATTCGCCCACTCAATTAATTCTTTTGGAATAGTTGCATTGCCATTCACAAACTCCGTCAGTGCATCAAAAGTATTGGTGTAATCAAGATGATGTGCTTGCAATAATGTTAGTAGCTCAGAAACAAGATCTATGTCGCCCTCTTTTGCACCAGCCAGGCCTAATTTTTTGCTCCACATTACTGTAAATTGAGTATTAAATTGCTCTGAAAAATGATGTATAACTGGAGTAAGTAATGACACAGCTTTTTCTTCATCATCGCTAATTAATGGGATAAGGCTTTCAGCTAAGCGAGCACAATTCCAACTCGCCATATTTGGCTGATTACCAAAAGAGTAGCGGCCTTGCTTGTCTATAGAGCTAAATACGGTGTCAAAATCAAAGCTATCCATCATTGCACACGGGCCATAATCTATAGTTTCGCCACTTACGAGCGTGTTATCGGTGTTCATAACGCCATGAACAAACCCAACGCGCATCCAATTAATAATCAAGTTCACTTGATTGCTAATGACTGCTGTCAAAAAAGCGATATACCGCTCAGGGCCTTCACTCGTTATTTCAGGGTAATGGCGTTTAATTGCTAAATCAGCTAATTTTTTTAATCCCTCAGCATCGCCTTGGGTTGCTAAGTATTGAAACGAGCCAACACGAATATGGCTGCTTGCTAGGCGAGTAACAACAGCCCCTGGTTGAGGCGGATTACGGTAAACCGCTTCGCCGGTACCAACCACAGCCAAACAACGAGTAGTGGGAATACCTAATGCGTGCATAGCTTCACTCATTACGTATTCACGAATAGCAGGGCCTAATGCACATCGCCCATCGCCACCTCTAGAATACGGGGTAGCGCCTGAGCCCTTTAACTGAATGTCCCACAGCTGGTTTTTATCGTCATTTATAGCACCAAGCAAATGCGCTCGCCCATCACCCAAACGCGGCGAAAAGTGACCAAACTGGTGCCCAGAATAACCAAGCGCTACCGACTTTATTTGCTGTGATTCATTGCCTGCAAAGGTACTAGGGCGCAGCTGCGGCTCAACACCTATATTAAACTGCTTTGCTAACGCTTCGTTCCACAAAAGCAGTTGCGGAGCTGCAACGCTTGATGGTTGATCTTCTATTGCGAAATTATCTGCTATGTCTGTGTATCTCGGCACTAGTTTCATGGTTAATTTCCTGACTGTTGACGTATACCTACGCGATTGTCACCCACACCATAGGCCACAATTAAACTTAGCTCTTGCATACTTAAACCACTTTGCTTTTGCATTTCGTTAAAAAATGCCTGCGCAGCAGTGAGTGATTTTTTAGTTTGCAGCCCACCATCAATAATTTTATGTGCCCTTAGGTAACTCTCTACATCTCGCGAAAGTAAAAAAGTGTCTTTGCCAAGTGCTCTTAAGGCATAAGGGCCTGTATTACCGCCTAATCGGGCACCGTGTTTTTTTAAATGCGCCCATAAACCAATAATATTATCTGTTGGCCACTGGGCAATAAACTTGCTAAAACTGCCATATTCCTGTGCTATTTCGTGGATCATGTAGGCATTTTCAGGAATTGTTTTCACTTTTTTATAATTACGAATAATACGCTCATCACTCGCTTTTTGCTCGAGCATATCGGGCGGCATCATTAATAGCTTATCAACGCTGAATTCCCAAAAAACCTCTCTAAAGCCCGGCCATTTGCTGTTTATTACCGACCAGTAAAAACCACTTTGAAAAACTTTTCGGGTAAATTCTTCAAGCCAATCGTCGTCACTTAACGTGCTTAATGCTTTTTTAGATAAGGGTTTTGCGAGTAATAACTTAAGCATTTTTTCAGAGCCTTTTCGCTCTACTGCTCGCTTATAAATATCGCTAAATTTTTCCATACTTATTAAATACCTCGCTGCTCATAGGGTTAGTTTACGAGAAAAGCAGCCAATACGTAACCACCCACATTTTCGATGAACTAATCTGTACCCTGCAACTTGACACCTAGACGGCTAAAATGTTTTAATCGCCGCAATTACCCTATTTAAATTGTATTTTGTTAAACCTTTTGCGGTTAAACAAAATACAAAGGGCTAGAAGAGGTGCGTTATTCAGGTAGCGTATGTTAGGAGCGCAAACTCCAGTGAGCATACGTCAGGGGAATACCGCCGAGAGGTAAACGCTTTTGCGAAGCAATTACTTCGGGCGACTAGGTTGAATCCTAGCGACTGTCACCAATAGCTGTTTTAAAACAGCTTATTAGTTTGGTGGAGAGCTTCTGGTCTTAAATAATAAGGCCTTGCGCCCTATTATTTTAAGCCCATTCGCTCTTCGAATACTGTTCGAACGACGTTAATGCGGCTCACATCATACAGCCCCTTTAATATCTCGAACACCTTATAGGTTCGTAAGAGATGATCAATAATTTCAATTTAAACGACTACGCACTGTGGACAGCGCTTGTTACGCCGTTTGATCAACAAGGTAATGTTGACTACGACACGCTCACAACACTTGTTAGCGAACAAGAAGCAGCACACAACGGTATTTTACTGCTCGGTAGTACAGGTGAAGGCTTAGCCCTTACGCTTAAAGAGCAACAAGCGATTGTTGAGCATGTGTGCCAATTAAAACCCAGTGTACCGCTTATGGTTGCTGTTGGTGGTAGTAATTTAGCTCAACAAAAAGAATGGGTTAGCTACTGTAACCAATTACCTATTCACAGCTACTTATTAGGCTCGCCTCTTTATGCAAAACCAGGAGCTGTAGGTCAAACTCTTTGGTACGAAAGCTTGTTAAACGAAAGCGCGCATCCGTGTATGTTGTACAACGTACCTGGGCGCAGCGGTGTAAGCATTCCTATCGAAACCATTGAAAACTTAAAAGCGCACCCAAAACTGTGGGCCTTAAAAGAAGCCAGTGGCAACATCACCCAATTTGAAGCATACCGACAAGCCGCGCCTAATTTAGCGCTATACAGTGGCGACGATGCACTTATGCCCTACTTCGCACAAGCTGGCGCAAAAGGCTTAGTATCGGTTGCGGCAAACGCATGGCCAAAACAAACGCACGAGTTTGTAAAACGTAGCCTAAGCGGTCAACACCCCAATTTATTTGCTCAGTGGACTCGCGCTATTAATAGCCTATTTACTGTAGCAAACCCTATCCCCGTTAAAGTGCTAATGCACCAACAAGGCCGCTTAAGTAGCCCGTTGTTGCGTCCGCCTTTGACGCATCTTGAGTTAACGCAAACCGATTGCATTACCACTGCAAACGACACCATTTTATCTTGGCATTAAATACAGGTTTTTATAATGAGCTGGTTAGAACTACTTAATAATTTAGAATCGGGCGCAGTACGCGCAGCATCACAAAACGAAAGCGGCCAATGGGAAGCCAACGTAGAAGTAAAACAAGGCATTTTAGAAGCCTTTAAAAATGGCACTAACACCGAGTTTGCAGGCGGATTTGTTGATAAGCACAACCTTGCACCGCAAGAGTTTAGCACTGACGACGGCGTGCGTATGGTACCAGGTGGTTCAAGCGTTCGTCGTGGTGCCTACGTAGCTAAAGGCACTATTATTATGCCACCAGCGTACGTAAATATTGGCGCATACATCGACGAAGGCACTATGGTTGATAGCCACGCATTAGTGGGTTCGTGCGCACAAGTTGGTAAAAATGTGCATTTAAGCGCAGCTGTTCAACTTGGTGGTGTACTTGAGCCAATCGGGGCAAGCCCAGTAGTAGTTGAAGACGATGCGTTTATTGGCGCCGGTTGTGTCATTGTTGAAGGCGTAGTGGTTAAAAAAGGCGCGGTACTGGCACCAGGCGTGCGTTTATCTGCAACCATTCCGGTATACGACTGCGTTAACGAGCGCCAGCTAGATAAAGGCGAGCCAATTCCAGAGTACGCCATTGTAATACCGGGCTCTCGCCCTGCGTCTAACGAGTGGGCTCGTGAGCAAGGCCTAAGCATGTCGTGTGCGTTAATTGTTAAATACCGCGACGAGCAAAGCGATGCATCATTATTGCTAGAAGAGGTTTTACGATAATGAGCTTTTTGAGCACGCCAATCAAAACCGCTGTTAATAAGCTTACTCAGCAACTTGATACCCCTTTTTTTGTTTACGACCTAGATAAACTAAACGCACACCTTACCCGTTTAGTTGCACAAACCGATGTAAAGCTTTGGTATGCTGTAAAAGCGAATCCGCTGTCTAAGGTTATTCAAAGCTTAGATAGCGCAGGCTTTAACTTTGACGTAGCAAGTAAAGGTGAACTTGAACAAGTACTTGCACAAGGTATTAGTTCGCAGCGCGTGCTCAACACAGGACCTGCAAAGAGCCCTAAACAAATTAAACACTTTATCGAGCGCGGCGTACGTATTTTTGTTGCCGAAAGCCTCAATCAAGTGCGTTGGTTAAACCAACAAGCGCAGCTGCAAAATACGCAGCTGCAAGTTTTATTGCGTGTGCAACTACGCTGGCCTGAAGGTGAAAAAAACCCACTAGGCGGCGACAGCCTTACTCCGTTTGGGCTTGGCTGCGATGAATGGCAAGCGCTCAATACTGGCGATTACCCAGCACTTAATTTTGATGGCCTGCATATTTTTCAGTGGGGCAACATGCTTAGCACGCAAAAGCTAAGCGAGCTGTGGTCGCAAATGATTGCACCGCTTACCACCTTGGCTAATAACTTAAATATAAACCTTAAAATTTTAGATTTAGGCGGCGGTTTAGGCATTCCTTATACACAAAACGAGACAATACTTGAATGGGATGGTCTTATAGCCGCGCTTGCTAAAATTAAAAAAGAGGCGGGTGTAGACGAGCTTTGGATGGAGCTTGGCCGCTACGCTGTAGGCGAATGCGGTCATTATGCTAACCCCGTAATAGAGTGCAAACAAAACTACGGCCAACAGCAAGTTATTTTAACCGGTGGGATTAACCACTTATTGCGCCCTGCTGTTACAAGCCAAGATTTTCCTGCGGCGTTATTGCGCGAATCAACGGCGCCAGAACAAGCAATGAGCCTATATGGCCCATTATGTACTGCCCTTGATTGCTTAGGCGAGCATACCCTACCAAGCGATTTAAACGAGCAAGACTGGCTGGTGTTTAGCCAATGTGGCGCCTATGGTTTTACCGAAAGCATGCCCTATTTCTTATGCCATGAACTAGCTGCAGAATACGTGTTACAAAATGGCGAGCTCACCTGTGTGCGCCAAGCAGAAGATGCCAGTCACTACTTAAGGTAATAAACATGAGCATAACAACACCCATTAGCCAAGAAAATATTGTAGTAGGGGAAGTAGCAAATGGCTTGCCTCTCACTATTCCGGTGTATCGCTTAAAAGGCGATGGTAGCGGGCCAAGCGTGTATATTCAAGCCAACATGCATGGCGCCGAGGTACAAGGTAACGCGGTTATATTTCAGTTGCTAGAGCAGTTAAAGCAGCTCAATTTAAAAGGCGACATTACCTTAGTACCATATGCTAACCCTATTGGTTGCAATCAAAAATCAGGGGAGTTTACCCTTGGCCGATTCGACCCTATTACGGGCACCAACTGGAACCGTATGTATCACTACAATAGTGATTTAGTTACCCAGTTTGCACACGAGCATAGTCAGTACGACGATGCAGCTTTAAAAAGTAATTTTAAAGCTGCCCTAATTGATGAAATAGACACCAAACTTAACGGCCCCGCATATTTACTCAATACCGGTAAACGCATTGCGCTTAACCTGCAAAAGCTTGCGCACCAAGCCGACATAGTGCTCGATTTACACACAGGCCCTATTTCAAGTAAGCATTTATATTGCCCAACCTATGCAACAGACAGTGCTCGTTATTTTAATATTGAACATGTACTGCTGATCCCAAGCGACTTTGATGGCGCTATGGATGAAGCTAGCTTTTGCCCATGGTGGCACTTAAGTAATGCACTTAGCGCGCAAGGGCGTTCGTTCAACGTGCAGGTAGAAGCCTTTACAGTTGAGCTAGGTAGCCAAGAAAAAATAGATTTAAAAGAAGCACTCAACGATGCAAAGAGCATATTATGCTACCTAAATCATAAGAACGTATTAGTAGATGCGCCGCATAAACCAGCTAATATAACTCGCTATGCGTGTAACCTAGATGACTACTTTGCCTATTACGCCCCTATTGGCGGCATGGTTGAATATGTAGCACCACTTGGTGGTCATATTAAAGCAGGCGAGCCCATCGCACATATTTTACGTATGGAACGCTATCTAAGTGAACAACCATTACAAACGCTGACTCTTGATTGCGATGCTATCGCTATTTTGCACTTTGCCTCAGCAAGCGTTAATCAAGGCACTGAGTTGTATAAATTTTTTACAAACGTATTTGAGCTATAGCTCACCCTTCTCATTGCGTGAGAGTACATTAATCTCCTAAGTTAATGTACATTAGATAAAGCGGCTTTGGCCGCTTTTCTTTTGATCTGTTAGTACCGCCTTTAACGTAATGTAAACAGTTCAGTAAAAGTTCACTGTACCTAATGTAAAAAGCGTTATAATAAAATAAATCACAACCTACCCAATACTCACAAGGAATTACAATGAGCTGGCGCCACTGGATCACCCTTTCAGCTTTACTAAGTACCGCAGCATTTGCGCAAGACGAAGTACAAAAAAACGAGCAAGACAGCAGTATAGAACTCGTCAAGCAATGTATTTTGAATGAAGTGATTGGGGGCGATGGCAAGCAAACACTCGATGAGCTTCGTAAAAAATGTTCTGCACTGGAAGAAAACAAACAACTGACCGCACTCGATAAACGCCAAGCACGTGAAGAGGTTGGTAAAAAAAATCGTAATGTAATCACACCCCACAAACGAAATTACATATTGCCATTATCATACGTATCGCATCCTAACGATCGCCCTTTTGACCGTTTTGATGAGCTCACCGATGAACAAGATGGTGATACACTCGATAACTTAGAAGCAAAATATCAACTTTCAATCAAGGTTCCCTTGTTTGACGAATTTTCTGACGAAGACCAAGCCTTGTATTTTGGTTTTACGCTGCAATCGTATTGGCAAATTTATAACTCAGAAATTTCATCGCCATTTCGTGAAACCAACTACGAACCTGAAATTTTTTGGATAAATTACCTGGATCCAGAAAACGTACTTTGGGGCGATGAAATGGCTATTGTGTTAGGTATTTCACACCAGTCAAATGGTCGAAGCCAACCAAACTCGCGCTCGTGGAACCGTATTTACGCCGACTTCATATGGGAAAACCGAGGCTTTGTTTTTAGCTTTAAACCTTGGTATCGCATAGCTGAAGACGAAAAAGAAAACCTGCTAGATGCAAAAGGGGATGATAACCCTGATATTTACAAATACATGGGGTACTTTGAATTTAGCGGTGCATATCGATATCACGATCATGAATTTAGCTTTATGACTCGTAATAACTTAAATTCAGACAATCGTGGTGCACTTCAGCTTGATTGGTCATTTCCTTTGTGGGGCCGCGTTCGTGGCTACGCGCAATACTTTAACGGCTACGGTGAAAGCCTAATAGATTATAACGCTGACGTTGAGCGTATTGGTGTGGGTATATTATTAACTGATTTGTTGTAAAATCAGCTTATAAAAAAGCCAAGCATTAATTATTAAGTGCTTGGCTTTTTTAATTAAAAATTACTCGTTATTTTTTTACTGCAAACACACCTTCAAACTCAGCAACTACGTTGTCACCATCATAAATGGTTACCGGTACCACATAACTTGTTTTACCATCGGCTTCTAAATCGCTTAATTTTCCTTTACACGCTTGTAAATCTACACAACCACGCGGATCTGTATTGAGTGGCTTTAAGTACTTAATACTCGCATCGGCTAAAACTATGCTACCTTCAAGTCCCGCTTCTTTGAGCGCCAAATACGTTGCGCCCCAGCCAGTTAATGTGGCTAAACTATAAATAGAACCAGCAAACATTGTGTTATGTAAATTTAAATTAGCGTCTAAATCAGCGCTGGTTGTAAATTGCCAATCTGTGTAACTTTCTACTTTAATGCCCATTGCATCACTAATAGGAATTGATTCTCGCCAGATATTTTGCAGTACTTGAGTCCAATTTGGATGGCGGAACCAACCCGGCTCACTCGGTTTTTGCTTAACCATTTTATAGTGCTGTACATCACCATACGCCAAGTGCGCTTTTTCTTTTAATTCGTACCCATGACGCTTATAAAACTCAAGCGCCCGCTCACGTGCAAATAACACCAGCTCATCGGCATTTTGTGTCCACGCTATTTTTTCTAAATCGTGTAACAGGCGACTACCAATATGCTGATTTCGGTTACCTTCAGCCACAGCCATATAACGAACCTGAGCTTGCTCATGGTTATTAAAATGTAATCGAGCCACACCTAATACGTCACCCTCTTTATTTTTTATAAAGCGGTGTTCAGCGTCTTGTTCTAAATCATCTTGTTCAGAACCTCTTGGTTCCCCCCAAGGAGCGCGTAAAACCTGCCAGCGTAACTGATAGTAAGCTTGCCAATCTTCGCTACTTTGTGGGGTACTTACCTGAAACATACTTACTCCTGTTGCTGTAAAAGCCGCATGTAAAAATTTAAAAAGGCCTCAACCTGTTGATGGCAAATACCATACTCCATCTTAACAAAACTGCAAATACGACTTTGGTGAAGCTTTTAAAATACGTAAAAAATTAATGACAGATCCCATTGCGCTTTACTAAAGCTGGTTTATGCTAAATAACATGACCACATACATTGATGCCTCAACAGGCCTAATTAACAGTCATTTTATTGAAAACAGCCAAAATAAAGGAACGCTACTTTATTGGCAAAACGTAAATGGCGATCACATTCAAGTTCGCGAACATGGTAATTTACGCTGGCTATTAATAAACAACACGTTGCAATCCATTATCGACGTCGATAATCCACGAACTCTGTTGTTCCCTCATTTGCAATATTTAGCAGCGCAATGGCAAACACTGCCACCACCTACCAACGTGCTTGAACTTGGATTGGGCGGTGGGGCTATTCGTAACTATTTACTTAAGCAACACCCTCAAGTAAATATAACGTCAGTTGAAAAAAATGCAGGCATATTGGCATGTTATTCGCAGTTTTTTGCATCAAGCAGTAACGAAAATTTACTATGCGATGATGCACAGATGGTACTTACTTCAGCGCGAAATATAGATTGGGTTATATTAGATTTATTCTGCCAGATAGATGCGCCACGATTTTTATTTGAGCACGCATTTTATGAAAAAATTCACGCTGCACTTAACACTACCGGCAAACTATTTATTAACTTTTTATCGCAACATAACTCACAGTTAAAACAGCTCCAAAAGCTATTATTCGATGTATTTGGTTATACAGTATACCCTCATAAAATTTCAGGTTACGTTAACCATATAGTGGTCATTAGTAAACAACACCCTAAACAGATAAGTTAAACGTAACCGGTCCATCGTTGCATAAACTCACTTGCATATCAGCACCAAACTCACCAGTTGCAACGCTAATACCTTGCGCTTTAGCTTGAGCAACAAAGTACTCGTAAAGCGCGTTAGCTTGGCTTGGGGTCGCTGCCGATGAAAAGCTCGGACGCATTCCTTTTTTAGTATTTGCGGCTAACGTAAATTGCGAAACAACTAATAATTCACCACCCATGTCTTTTAAACTTAAATTCATTTTATCGTTTTCGTCGGTAAAAATTCGGTAATTACTGACTTTATGTAAAAGCTTATCAGCTGCCCCTTTATCGTCTGCCTTTTCAACACCTAACAAAAGTAAAATACCTTGCTCTATTTGCCCAATTACCTGGTTGTTAACTTCTACCTTTGCGTGTTTTACGCGCTGTATTAGCCCTTGCATTTAACTTATATCCTTTGATTTAGGTTCTTCTTCCAGTTCTATTTCTGGGGTATCCTCAATATCATTTGGGCTAATACACGCCGTAAATTCGGCGCCCAAAAGTACAACGACCCACGCTAAATACACCCACACAAATAAAATAGGAATTGTTGCTACCGCACCGTAAATAACCTCATATGAAGGAAAGTGGCTAATATAAAGTGCAAACCCTTTTTTTGTTAGCTCAAATAAAAGTGCAGCAAACAATGCCCCTGGCACAGCGGCTCTAAACGATACGCGTGTATTTGGCACTAAGGTATAAAGCATGATGAAGCCCATCATCGAAATTCCATAGGGAAGTAATTTTAATAAAAATCCACTAAACCCTGGAATACCTTGATCAGCAAACGATACTAACGACACAATATATGAAGTTACACCAATACTTGCCCCCAGTAATACAGGCCCTAAACTCAGTACCATCCAATACACTGCAAATGAAATCATCATTGGGCGCTTTTTCTTAATACGCCAAATGCGATTAAGTGTTGCATCTACATTACGTATTAAAAGTAAGGCAACAGCGGCTAAAAAACCTATACCCACTGCAGTCATTTGATTGGCATTGCCTGCAAAGGAGCTAATATGCTCTCTGATCACATCCGTAGAGGTCGGCACAAAGTTAGTAAACAAAAAGCTTTCTATTTCCATACGAGTCGATTCAAACCCCGGGAACGCTGAAAATATTGCAACCCCTACAGCGATAAGCGGTATTAATGAAAGCAGAGTTACGTAAGCAAGGTAACCAGCATTGACTGTAATTTGATCGTCTATACAACGATTAATATATTGCATCCACCAACCGGGTTGCTGGCGCATAAAGGACTTAACTTGCTGTTTGTAATGGGAGAGCTTATCATTCATACAATTGACTTGTGCTTATCGAGTTTTGATTATCATAACAATCAGCACCGGAATTTACAGCACTTACACGTAAATAGGGAATCAAATGAAAAAACAAACACTGTTAAGCGCATCAATACTTGCCCTAACGTTAGCATTATCTGGGTGTCAATCAGCTTACTATTCTGCAATGGAAAAAGTAGGTGTTCACAAACGTGACATTCTTATTGACCGCGTAGAAGAAACCAAAGAGTCACAAGAAGAATCTCAAGAAGAGTTTCAGTCAGCGCTTGAGCGTTTAACTACACTAATTAATTTTGATGGTGGTGAGCTCCAAGATGCTTACAATCAACTAAATGACGATTACGAATCAAGCCTTAAAGCCGCAGACGACGTTACTACCAATATCAATAAAGTAGAAGATGTTGCTGAAGCCTTGTTTGACGAGTGGAGCGATGAATTAGAACAGTACAAAAGCGCTTCGTTAAAACGCGAAAGCAGTAAAAAACTTAATGCCACTAAGCGCCAATTTGATCAGCTTCTTCGTTCTATGCGCAGTGCTGAAAGTAAAATGGAACCAGTACTATCATCACTAAAAGATAACGTTTTGTACTTAAAGCATAATTTAAATGCACAGGCAGTTGCTGCTATAAAAGGTGAATTTACTAACCTTAAACGCGACATTCAGATACTGATGAACGACATGAACAAGTCAATCGCCGATTCAAATAAGTTTATTGAGCAAATGAACAAAGCCTAATAATGCTATTTTTATAACAACTCTAAAAGCCTGTTAATTTTAACGGGCTTTTTTGTGATTATTTTTTGTTACGATTAACACATTGTTTAATAAATAGCTTTTGATAAGCTTAAACTTCTTTAAAACAATAACAACAGTCGAAATGAAATTACATACTCTGTACTTACTTATTACCTCAAGCTTTTTAGCCGCCTGCAGCGCAAACACTGTAAATGTAATTGCTGGGCAAGACAGCATAACGCCAATTCATGAATCAGGTGAGCGTGAAGGGCGTTATCACAACCTTTATGCGGGCGATAAAACCTATCCGGTTACTTGTGAAGCTGACTGCTACCCACAACACCCGAATGTAATATGCGAAACCACTGCTGAAAATTGCACATTTAACGCTGAGCAATTAAAGCCACAGCTAAACCTTGGCTTTAATATACGCTGGTTAGGCCATGCTGGCTTTATGATCCAAACACCAAATGGACAGCATGTAGTGTTCGACCCCGTAAAAGAGCAGTTTGACTCACCCGTTGATTTAGCATTTAAGCTTGCCTCTGGGTTTTATAGACAACCTGGTGATTGGCTTACTCAAAGCGAACTTAAAAACCTAGATGCCATTATGTATTCGCATATTCATTACGATCATTTTAATAAATCAGACATAGAAGAAATAGGTAATCAACCTCGCTACTTAGCGCCATTAGGCATGGCAGATAACTTTCCAAACGCAGGACTTAATATTAGCGAAATGGCGTGGTATGCAAAAACTAAAATTGATGATTTAACCATTCATGCACTACCAGCGCATCACTTTAGCAGCCGTGTATTAGTACCCTTTATTTACGAAGACAACGATAAAGACTTATGGAATGGCTGGCTACTTGAACAAAATGGCAGCACCTTATTTTTTGCAGGCGACACCGGCTACTCCAAACACTTTAGCGATATTCAGCAAAAGTATGGCGATATTGATGTGTGCTTAATGCCGATAGCCTCTTACTACAGCGAAGATAATCCCAAGTGGTATCGTTATGTTCATACAACCCCAGAAGATGCTCTTAAGGCCGCACACGAGCTTAACTGTAAAGTCATGATACCGTGGGGGTACGGTAACTCATCATGGAAAATGGGCGACCGAAGTAGTCATTCGGCTTTACTACGTTTATTACACATGCATGAAACAATGAAATCACCCGTGCCGCTTTATATTTTAAATGAAGGTGAAAGTATTAAATTTTGAATTGCCCACCAGCTGAAATACATCAACATAATTCGTAATAACCCTCTAGCTGAACTATCTTTAATTAACTAAGCAATGTGGGGTTATTATGTTTCTAGTACGACTAATTTACGCAAGCAAAATTTCAGACGGCTTTGGCCCAAAAGATATAGAAAGTATTTTACAAAGTGCTCGTACCTATAATGTAAAAACACATGTTACCGGCATGCTTTGCTTTAGTAACGAATACTTTTTACAGTGCCTTGAAGGCTCCAGAACCGCAGTAAATAATACCTATCAACAAATATTAAACGACAAACGTCACCACAATGTAATTATGCTTAACTATACCCAAATTCCAGAAAGAGAATTTGAAAAGTGGTCTATGGGTTATGTTCCACAATCTAGAGTAACCGAATCACTGAATCTGAAATTTTCAGGCTCTGTTGATTTTAATCCATTTAAAATGTCTGGCGAAAGTGCTCACTTATTAATGCTAGCGTTAAAAGGCAGCATTACAGGTGCTATTAGTTAAAATACGCATATATTATTGTTTTTATTGTTAACTTAAGCCAAGCTAAGCCAACTTTAATTAATGGAACAATTAATGAAAAAAGTACTGTTAGCCACGAGCTTAGTGATCAGCAGCCAAGTAATGGCTGCTGACGTTAAATATACGTCAACCCCTATTAATATTGACGGCGTATCTGAAAGCGCATGGGATAAGGCTGCTTGGCACGATATGCCACATTTAATGGATGGTACATTGCCTTCAAACGATGCCGATTTTAAAGGCCGCTATCGCTTGTTGTGGGATGAAAAATTCTTATACCTACAAGCCGATATTGTAGATGATGTTTTAATAGATACACACCCAGACCCTACCTATAAATATTGGGATGACGATGCCCTTGAAATATTTATAGATAGCGATGCATCGGGCGGGATTCACCAATTTAACCACACCGCTTTAGCGTACCATATTGGCCTTGATAACCAAGCCGCCGATTACGGCCCTGATAAAAAAGCGCACTTGTATACCGACCACTTAGTTAGCAACTGGAAACGCAATACCACTGCGCCCTATAACATAACTTGGGAAGTTGCGATAAAACTCTACCCGAATGATTATAAAGAAGGGGCTAATAACACTCCGCTCACCCTAAAGCCAAAACAAGTAATAGGCTTTATGCTCGCGTATTGCGATAACGATGGCAGTGAAACACGCGAGCACTTTATGGGGTCACACGAAGTACAGCCAGTTAACGGTGACAGAAACCGAGGATTTATAGACGCAGATGTATTTGGCAAAATCACCTTACTACCAAAAAAGTGATGTAAGTTAGCGTATAGGTTGGGCGCAGCGAAACACAACAAAAAAACCAACCAACAAAATAGAGGCTTTGAACTATCAGTTGTTTTAGCGCTTGCTCTTTTACTTCTCGTTATCTTCTCTTTGAGCAAATATTTTTTAAGCATATTTTTCACAAAGAGGACAAGAGGCGCTGCGCTTTTAGAGCTCAATATTGATAACTAAAAACTGAAAGCTTCTCTTGCTTTAAAAACAAAAAAGCCGCTGTATTTTGCAATACAGCGGCTTTTGAAATCATTTTTCTAAATTAATAGATTATTACTTAGGAGCACGACCCGCACGTTTACGCTCATTTTCAGTTAAATGACGTTTACGAATACGAATGTTCTCAGGTGTAACTTCTACTAACTCATCATCAGCAATAAACTCAAGCGCTTGCTCAAGTGAATAGTTCAGATGTGGTGTCAATGTTTGTGCTTCATCTGTACCAGATGCACGAACGTTAGTAAGTTGCTTACCCTTAAGCGCGTTAACTGTAAGGTCGTTATCACGGCTATGAATACCGATAACCATACCTTCATAAACTTCAACACCGTGACCGATGAATAAACGGCCGCGCTCTTGTAAGTTAAATAATGCGTTAGTAAGTGCTTTACCTGTTGCGTTTGCAATCATTACGCCGTTCTTACGAACACCTAGCTCGCCACCTTTGTGCGGACCGTAGTGATCGAACGTATGGTAAAGTAAACCAGAACCCGAAGTAAGTGTCATGAACTCAGTTTGGAAACCGATTAAGCCACGGCTTGGGATCATAAAGTCCATACGCATACGGCCTTTACCATCTGGTGCCATGTCAGTAAGTTCACCCTTACGAAGACCAATTTGCTCCATGATAGAACCTTGGTGCTCTTCTTCACAGTCAATAGTTAGTGTTTCATACGGTTCTTCTAACACGCCATCAACAGTACGTAAGATTACTTCTGGACGAGATACAGCAAGCTCGTAACCTTCACGACGCATGTTCTCGATTAAGATGCCTAGGTGTAATTCACCACGACCTGATACGCGGAAGCTATCTGGGTTGTCAGTATCTGCAACACGAAGTGCTACGTTGTGTACTAATTCTTTGTCTAAACGCTCACGAATATTACGTGATGTTACAAACTTACCTTCTTTACCACAGAACGGTGAGTTGTTTACAGAGAACGTCATTGTAACTGTTGGCTCATCAACACTTAGTGGTGGTAATGCTTCAACGTTGTTAGGACAACAAAGGGTATCAGAAATCTTAAGCTCGCCTAAACCTGTTACAGTAACGATGTTACCAGCATAAGCTTTATCAGTGTCGATACGCTCAAGGCCTAAGTAGCTTTGTACTGAACCAATTTTACCGTTTCGAGTCGTGCCGTCAGCGCCAATAACTGTAACTTGTTGGTTAGTCGCAACAGAACCACGTTTAATACGACCAATACCGATTACACCTTTGTACGAGTTGTAATCAAGCTGAGAGATTTGCATTTGGAAGTCACCTTCAGGATCTGCATCCGGTGGTGATACTTCGTCAACGATCATCTTGAACATAGGTTCCATGTTGTCTGATGGCTCGTCTAAATCTAATGTCGCCCAGCCGTTGATAGCTGATGCGTAGATTACTTTAAAGTCTAACTGTTCATCAGTTGCACCAAGGTTATCGAATAAATCAAAGATTTGATCCATAACCCAATCTGGGCGTGCACCTGGCTTATCAATTTTATTGATAACGACGATTGGCTTTAAGCCTTGCGCGAATGCCTTTTGCGTTACGAAACGCGTTTGTGGCATTGGACCTTCTTGAGCATCAACAAGTAATAATACTGAGTCAGCCATCGAAAGTACGCGTTCAACTTCACCACCGAAATCGGCGTGTCCCGGGGTATCTACGATATTGATGTGGTAGTCATTCCAAGAGATAGCTGTGTTTTTAGCTAAAATGGTAATACCACGTTCTTTCTCAATGTCGTTTGAGTCCATCACGCGCTCTTCGTTACCGCCGCGTGTTTCTAATGTACCTGATTGCTCAAGTAGTTTGTCAACCAGAGTTGTTTTACCGTGGTCAACGTGCGCGATAATCGCTATATTTCTTAACTGTTCGATGCTCATATATTTACTCAGAGAAATTAAATTCTCAATGATCCTGCAAGATCTACGCACTCATCTGCGTTTTCACGAGATGTCCAAGCATAGGATTTAAAAGGGCGCATATTATCCCTCATTAATGACATGGATGAAAGTTTATCCAATACAATTTTCAAAACTTTCTCAATACTTTTACTAAGTATCTGTTTTATATATGACAATTATATGAAATAAATTGTCATTATTTTTTCAAAAATGCAGTTTACACTATTTATACGATATTTTTGGCACTCTTTTACATTTAGGTTATGCTGATTTCGAGCGATTAAATTAACAACAAATTGTAGTGCACATAGCCTGCACCAAAGTGGAATTTAACTGCACCATAGTGGTGCTATTTTATGCCCCACATTGTAGCAACTAAGTTTTTTTAACCTATAAACATAGAGTTATAAAAATGGCACAAAATCAGCTTAATAAATCCCAAAGCAATTATGCAGCAATAATAAAACCCAATAGTTGGAGGACACATGTCACAATCGGTTTTAGATTTTATTAAAGAAAATGACGTTAAGTTCATTGATTTACGCTTTACTGATACAAAGGGTAAAGAGCAACATGTATCTATTCCTCATCACCAAGTTGATGAAGATTTTTTCGAAGACGGTAAAATGTTCGACGGTTCTTCAATTGCTGGTTGGAAAGGCATAAACGAATCAGATATGGTTTTAATGCCTGTTGCTGAATCAGTAAAACTTGACCCTTTCACTGAAGAAACAACATTAATCGTACGTTGTGACGTTGTAGAGCCTTCTACACTTCAAGGTTACGAGCGCGACCCGCGTTCAGTTGCTAAACGTGCTGAAGATTACATGCGCTCTACAGGTATCGCTGATACTGTATTATTTGGCCCAGAGCCAGAGTTCTTCCTTTTTGACGATGTTAAATACAAATCAGACATGTCTGGTTCAATGTACAAAGTTGACGCTGTAGAAGCAGCATGGAACTCAGATAAAGATTATGAAGGCGGTAACACTGGTCACCGTCCAGGTGTTAAAGGCGGTTACTTCCCTTGTTCACCTGTTGATTCTTCACAAGATTGGCGTTCAGCTACCTGTTTAGTACTTGAAGAGCTAGGTCAAGTAGTAGAAGCACATCACCACGAAGTAGCAACAGCAGGCCAAAACGAAATTGCTACGCGTTTTAACAGCATGGTTTTAAAAGCAGATGAAATCCAAGAAATGAAATATGTTATTCATAACATGGCTCATTTATACGGAAAAACAGCTACATTCATGCCTAAGCCAATTGTTGGTGATAACGGTTCTGGTATGCACTGTCACCAGTCTTTAGCTAAAGACGGTGTTAACTTGTTTGCTGGCGATAAATACGGCGGTCTTTCTGAAGAAGCGCTTTATTACATTGGCGGTATTATCAAGCATGCTAAAGCTATTAACGCATTTGCTAACGCATCAACTAACTCGTACAAACGTTTAGTACCAGGCTTTGAAGCACCTGTAATGCTTGCATACTCTGCACGTAACCGTTCTGCTTCAATCCGTATCCCAGTAGTACCATCTGCGAAAGGTCGTCGTATCGAAGTACGCTTCCCAGATCCAACAGCTAACCCATACCTTGCTTTCTCAGCAATGCTTATGGCTGGCCTTGACGGTATCAAAAACAAGATCCACCCTGGCGATGCAATGGATAAAGATTTATACGACTTACCAGCAGAAGAAGCAGCAGAAATTCCACAAGTTGCATCTTCACTTGGTGAAGCACTAGATGCATTAAGTGCTGACCGCGAGTTCTTAACTCAAGGTGGTGTTTTCACTGACGACCTAATCGATGCTTACATTGCACTTAAAGGTCAAGAAGTTGAAAAACTTAACATGACAACTCACCCAGTTGAGTTCGAAATGTACTACAGCTGTTAATTTGACACTGTAAAAGAATGTGTGTTCTCAAGCCCGCTTAGCGGGCTTTTTTAATGGTAAATTAAATCAAACTCCACTAAAGTTAAGCAATCATAAAAATTGCAGGGTAGCAGTGTGAATAGTAAGATTTTATTGCTAATGATTACTTTAGGATTAAGTAATTATGGTTATGCGGGTGAAAAAAGAATTTACGCTTGGAAAGATCAAAACGGCGTTTTAGTGTTTTCAGATACACCGCGTAAAGGTGCTACAGAGGTAAAACTCTCTAGCCAAAGCTTAACTATGCCCGCTAAAGATATAGCGACTCTCAGCAGCCAATCCCATACTAAAAAAACAGGGTTTGGTATTGCCATTACGTCACCTGAACACAATCAAACCATTCATGAAAATACCGGCACAATATACGTCACCAGCCGCGTAATGCCGAGCTTTAAAGCAGGCTATACCATTCAATTGCTTGTTAATGGAGAAGCAAACGGCCCTGCAATAAATAACTCAGTATTTGCAATTGCTGATGTTGAAGCCGGTGAACATATGCTTCAACTAAGACTGTTTAACGAGAAAAACCAAATTATCGCTGTGAGCGAGCCACGTATATTTAATATGCGCAGAAAAGGCAAAATCCATAGCAATTAAAGCGAAACTTAATACTTAGGCGCAGCAGCTCATTTAAGATAAAACCTGGCCTGTAAACACCTGCGCACTAAAATGGTGCAAACATGATTAATAACAAAAATTTTAGCCCCGAACTGCTTGATGCCATATGGCAAAATCAAACAACGGCAGTTATGCTTCTCGATAAAAATTTTACCGTTTTTTATGCCAATACCAGTACCAGTGAGTTACTTGGGCTTGCCACTAAACGCTTACTCGAACAGCCCTTTGATACCCTTTTTAATTACCATTCAATTGACTTAAAACGCATCGCGCAGTTTTCATTAATTGATGGCGTTGATTGCCAACAACACAGAGCTGACGTAGTCTTTAGCGATTCTCGCCATGCCAAAGTAAGTGTTAATTCAAGGCGAATTAACTTTAAAGGTACTGCGTATATTTTATTAGAATGTCGTCAAACGGACGATGAAATAAAGCACGATCAAGCTTCAAATCAAATGCATCAATACCAAGCAGCACGTAACTTAATAAGAGGCTTGGCACACGAAATTAAAAATCCTTTAGGTGGAATTCGCGGAGCGGCGCAATTATTGCAATATGAGGTTGATCAGCAAGAAAGAAATCAATGCGCTGAGCTCATCATTGAGCAAGCAGACAGATTACGTGAACTAGTAGATAGACTTTTAGGGCCTAATCAACTGCCACAGAAATCTTACGTTAATATACACCAAGCGTTAGAGTCGGTAGTGAAGTTAAGCACACTCGATAATTGTTCAAATATCGAATTAAAAAAAGATTACGATCCTAGTATCCCTAATGTGTTTATTGATCAGAGTAAAATACAACAAGTGGTTTTAAATATTGTTCGTAATGCTCAGCAGGCGCTTACTGAGGGTGGTGAGATAAAAATAAAAACGCGTATTAATCATCAACACCGTCGTCCAGGTAAGGCACCTAAAAAAGCCTTGTTGATCCAAATATCTGATAACGGACCAGGCATAGATCACAGCATACGTGAAACCTTGTTCTACCCTATGATCACCAACAAAGAAGGTGGCTCAGGGCTTGGACTCTCGATTGCACAGACGCTCATTGATCAGCACGATGGCTATATTGAATGTGATAGCTGGCCTGGACATACTGAATTTAATATCTATCTGCCCTTTGCAGATTAATGTTTGGAGTTGCCATGAAAACAGTTTGGCTTGTAGATGATGATGCATCAATTCGTTTTGTACTTGAAAAAGCACTTGAACGCTCTGGTTTTAATGTAGAAAGCTTTGCCAACGCGCAAGATGTACTTAATGCATTGAAGTTTAGTCAACCTACTGTTTTAGTATCGGATGTGAAAATGCCCGGTATGGATGGCATGGCCCTACTTGAACTCATCGCAGAACAAAACCCTGGCTTGCCAGTAATAATAATGACTGCGCACTCAGACCTAGATTCGGCAGTGAACGCCTTTCAAAAAGGGGCATTTGAGTACTTAGCTAAACCATTCGATTTAAATGAAGCCGTTGCACTTGTTGAAAGCGCATTTAGAGCAAATTCCACAAAAAAAACCAAACGTAAGCAAACGCCTCCTAAAAGTGCTCACATCATTGGTGAAGCACCCGCTATGCAAGAGGTCTTTAGAGCAATAGGTAAACTTTCAGCATCTAGCATGAGTGTTTTGATTAATGGTGAGTCGGGCACAGGTAAAGAGCTAGTTGCAAGTGCACTTCACAATCACAGCCCGCGCAAAGAAAACCAATTTATTGCACTTAATATGGCTGCAATACCTAAAGAGTTAGTCGAGTCTGAGCTGTTTGGCCATGAAAAAGGCGCGTTCACCGGTGCCGATACCGTGCGAAAAGGTCGATTTGAACAAGCCAATGGCGGCACTTTATTTTTAGATGAAATTGGCGATATGCCTTTAGATGTGCAAACACGCTTACTTCGCGTACTTGCCGATGGAGAATTTTACCGTGTTGGTGGTCATCAAAGTATAAAAGTTGATGTACGTATTATTGCCGCAACACATCAAAACTTAGAAGACTTAGTTAAACAAGGTAAGTTTAGGGACGATTTATTCCATCGCTTAAATGTAGTACGCCTTCGTTTACCTGCTTTACGTGAACGCACCGAAGATATTGAGCGCTTAGCGCAACACTTTTTACATAAGAGCGCTAAAGATCTGCAAGTAGAAAGCAAAGTATTGAGCCCTAAAGCCACAGAGCAACTTCGTTTATTTAACTGGCCAGGCAATGTTCGCCAACTTGAAAACACCTGTCGTTGGTTAACGGTTATGGCACCAGGCGAGCTTGTTACAGAGCAAGATTTGCCCCCTGAAATTATTGAAGTAACACCAATACAAGAGGAAGGTGATTGGCTGGATGCTTTTCAGCAATGGCTTAATAATGAACTAAAACAAGGTAAAGAAAATATTTGGCCAGACATACAGGCACAACTAGAAACACGCTTAATTAAAACAGCACTTGCTAATTGTTCGGGTCACAAACAAGATGCCGCCATAAAAATAGGCTGGGGTCGCAATACATTGACCCGAAAATTAAAAGAGCGCAATATTAGCTAACAATGTGCATTAAATTTTGATATCGAATGAAATTAATCGAACACATTCCATTGTTTAAACAAATGGAAATAATTAACAGGCTACATTTTTTTAAGGAATTTACGCTCAACGAGCGTCAAATTTTATTAGAATCATATGGCCTATTGTATTTAGTTGGCCAGCACCAATTTTTGTTTAAACAGTTCGATAACGATAAACGATTGTATATTGTACTTAGCGGCGCACTTTTAGTATTTAAGCATAATCACTTACTTGAACTGGGCACAATAGAGCCTGGCGAATTTATAGGTGAAGGCGCATTTATAAATAACAGAGAGCGCAGTACAAGTGCTCGCGCTAAAACCGACACCATTGTCCTTGCCATCACTCCCGAAGCACTCACTCAGTTACCCAATGTCATTCGAGAAAAAATTAAAGACCGTATTATTGAAGGTATGAGTGAACGAATAACTAAGCTCAGTGACTATATAGAAAATCACGGTTAGCTCAGTCCATATAAACAACCTGCAATGAGCAATCGAGCCAGCTAGGATTATTAACATGGGCTGTAAACGTGTAAGTATCTGATGGTTTATCGCCAAAGGGCGTATTTATAAGTGGCTGCGAGTGACGATAAGTTTGCGAATAATTTTTGTAATAAATGACAACGTAACCATATAAAAACTCCCAACCCAACCTCACAACTGCGCCACTGGGTAACGTGAAATCAGCGTATTCTTTGGTAAAGGTAACGATTAAATCATTGTACTTATCTTCACTGCATTGAGTTGTTCGTAATTGTTTAGGCATTACAAAAGCAGCATTTGCAGCCGTATTTTTTAAATAAAAACCTATATTGCCATCACCATAAAAATGGTTTGAGCGACTTGTATAATTAACTTGTGGCTCATACCCGAGCGCTTGCATTATGGACGCAAGTTGTTCTGTCTCTTTGGAATAAATTTTATCGCTTGATAAAAGCAACGTTGCTTCACCAAAATCTGATGGAATTTCTAACGTTACATATTCATAGGGAAGAATTTGTGCTTTTAACGCCGCATCGAGCTGATTACGTTGTTCATCTTGCAAGTTTTCACTAAAAACATAAACGGTGGGTTGTTGGCATGCAACTAACATACATGCCAATACACAAATTAAAAGTCCTTTTTTCATAGTCACCTCAATTGATTACACTTGTAGTCTATTAGAGGTATTGCTTTATCGCAACTTAATTTATTTGGTTATCTAACCAAGCATCTACACTTTTACGCGTATATAACACCTCTTTGAATAAGCGGTGACGTTCAAATTCCAAAACGCTTTTTTTGTTAGTGTTGCCACTGAGTAACTGGCTGTGTGTATCGTTAAATTTTGAAATAACCGAAAACCCGCGTTCAGGTTTTTGGTCGTGCTTTTTTATTGAATTACTAAGGTGTTCCCTAACGTCATCGGCAGTTAACATGTCTGAATGATTTAAGCCCATTAGCTCTTTTCTCATTGCTAATCTTACGCCCATTTTTTACTCCATGATTCTATGTATTCTAAATTCGACACAGCTATAGCAATTAGTAAGCCACTTACAAACATGGCTCGCCGGAGCTTAACTAATAAATACTTCAGTTTTTTTAAAGTGAGTCATTTTTTAAAAAATAACTAATACGTAAATTTGAGTGATTTGGTTTGGTGCATAATTGGCCCTATGCCTTTATACTAAAGCCTATGCAAGCCTCCACCGAGAGTAACAATGAACGAAGAATACATAGAAATCGAACTAGAAGAAGAGCCGATAGAGCTCTGTAAATTATTAAAAGTACTTAATTTAGTTGAAGGTGGCGGCCAAGCTAAAAACCTAATCGCCGAAGGCTATGTGGGTGTTAACCATGAAATTTGTACAATAAAGCGGAAAAAATTATACAGTGGTGATGTACTGGAATTTGATGGCGAGCTTTTTCAACTCTCCCTGAGTGAAGATGCAACACCAGCACAAAGACCAAGTGAACAAACACCGGTTGAACCGAAACAAAACATTACACCGCCTGAAAGCCAACCAGCAAAAAGTAAACGTAAGCGCACTAAAAAGCCAAAGGTAGATGAAAAAACAGGGCGTCGTCCTATTTCATTTGGGTAAGCTTACAAATCGCATTATAAAAAAGCCAACTTGTATAGTTGGCTTTTTTACTCTTTAATAACCTTGTTAATAATAATAAAAAATAAGGTTACACATGTCATCTCACACACCTAAAAACTGGTTTAAACCTGTCGCTTGGGCTGCTCTTATATGGAATTTATTGGGCGTTATAGCATTCATTATGCACATAATGACAAGCCCAGATATGATCAGTAAACTACCATTAGATCAACAAGCTGCATATTCAAACACCCCAATATGGGCCACCATTGCTTTCGCCGTTGCCGTTTTTGGTGGTGCTTTAGGCTGCATTTTTTTACTTGCTAAGAAATCGCTTGCAACACCTACTTTTGCTTTATCGCTCGGCGCGATAATTATACAGCAATACTACAACTTTTTTATAATTGATAGCATTGCCTTGCTAGGAATAAGCTCGGTTGTAATGCCACTTCTGGTAGTTTTTATTGCCTTAGCGCTTATTTATTTAAGTATAAAAGGGAAACAACAAGGCTGGCTAAACTAACTGAATAGGCGAGCTGAACAACGTGCTTTTTCGTTGTCATAGATGGTTTATTGAACTCATAATTTAATACCTTACTTCCTGTTACAGCTGCTCATAAGAGCAGCTATTTAATACCCATTTATCATGGTATGCACTTTGCAACTGCGTAATTACAGAGGTTACTTTTCAAAAAATTTAATTAGTTAAGAAGGGGCAAAATAATGAAAAATAGTTTCGATACCCAACATGAGCTCACAATTAATGGTGAGCAATATAATATTCATTCTCTGAAAGGGCTTGGCGACAAAGCAAAACGACTCCCCTTCTCCTTAAAAGTCTTGCTAGAAAATTTGCTGCGCAACGAAGACGGCGAAAACATCAAAGAACAAGACATTAATGCGCTATTAAATTGGGACCCAAAAGCAAAACCATCATCTGAAGTTGCATTTACCCCTGCACGAGTAGTAATGCAAGATTTTACTGGCGTACCTGCCATTGTCGATTTAGCTGCAATGCGAGATGCAATGGAAAAGCTCGGCGGAGATCCTGCAAAAATAAATCCGCTTTCGCCTGCTGAGTTAGTAATAGACCATTCAGTACAAGTTGACGGCTATGGAAATGATGGTGCCTTTGATTTAAATGCGAAACTTGAATACGACCGCAACAAAGAACGATACGAATTTTTACGCTGGGGCCAAACGGCATTTGATAATTTAAAAGTGGTACCACCCGCAACCGGCATTGTTCACCAAGTTAATTTAGAATACCTTGCTCGCGTTATTTTTAACGAAGATAGCAATGGTAAAAAGTTTGCCTACCCCGATACACTGGTTGGTACTGACTCGCACACAACCATGATTAATGGCTTAGGCGTACTTGGCTGGGGTGTAGGCGGCATTGAGGCTGAAGCTGCAATGCTTGGCCAACCTATTAGCTTACTGATTCCACAGGTAGTTGGCATGAAGCTTAATGGCCGATTACCAGAAGGCACAACAGCAACTGATTTAGTGCTCACGGTAACTGAAATTTTGCGTAACCACGGCGTGGTGGGTAAATTTGTAGAATTTTATGGCGATGGCCTTGCAGATCTCCCCCTTGCCGATAGAGCAACCATTGCTAATATGGCACCTGAATATGGTGCTACATGTGGTATTTTTCCAATTGATGACGAAACGATTAATTATTTACGTCTTACCAACCGTGATGAAGACCAACTAAAGCTTATTGAAGATTATGCAAAACACCAAGGCTTGTGGCGTAACGATGGCGACGAAGCTCGCTATACCGACACACTAGAACTAAAGCTCGATGATGTTGTACCAAGCCTTGCAGGCCCAAAACGCCCACAAGATAGAATAGCGCTTAACAAAGCCGGCGAGGAAATCTCTCAGCACCTAAAAGGTTTTCAAGAAGAGCGTATAGCACATCGAGATGAAAGTGATGACGAGCAATCGCGTATCGAAAGCGAAGGCCCCACAACCAACCCTGATGAACCTGTAAACGAAGCACAATTTATGGGAGCGGCAAAAGTTAACTACAAAGGCCAAGAGTTTGAACTTAACGACGGTGCATGCGTTATTGCAGCTATAACAAGCTGTACTAACACGTCTAATCCAAGTGTTATTTTAGCCGCAGGCCTTGTGGCTAAAAAGGCAAAACAACTAGGTATTAACGTTAAACCTTGGGTTAAAACATCACTCGCGCCTGGATCAAAAGTAGTTACCGACTACTTAGAAAAAGCGGGGTTAATGGACGACTTAGAAAGCCTAGGTTTTAATTTAGTAGGTTACGGTTGTACTACGTGTATAGGCAACTCAGGACCGCTGGCTGATGAAATCTCACAAGCGATTCAAAAACACAAGCTGGTAGTCAGCTCTATCTTATCGGGCAATCGAAATTTTGAAGGGCGTATACACCAAGATGTTAAAATGAACTTTTTAGCTTCTCCTCCTTTGGTTGTTGCCTACGCAATTGCAGGTAGAACAGACATAGATGTTTATAACGAGCCCCTTGCACAAGATGAAAACGGTAACGATATTTACCTTAAAAACATTTGGCCAAGTGTGAAAGAGGTTAGCGACTTAGTAAAAGAAACGGTTACCAAAGAGATGTTTGCAACAAGCTACGCCAATGTTTATGAAGGCGATAGCCGCTGGCAACAAATTCAAATACCTGATGGTAAGTTGTATGATTGGAACGACGCATCTACCTATATTAAAAAAGCACCATTTTTTGATGGCATGACCGTAGAGCCACCGGGTATTCCTACCATTGAAAGGGCTCGCTGTTTAGCCAAGCTAGGAGACTCGGTAACAACCGATCACATCTCTCCTGCAGGCGCGATTAAAGCGGATGCTCCTGCTGGTCTTTACTTACAAGAGCATAATGTAGAAAAAGCACAGTTTAATTCTTACGGCTCTCGCCGAGGTAACCATGAAGTAATGATGCGCGGCACCTTTGCTAACGTACGACTTAAAAACTTGTTAGCACCGGGCACAGAAGGCGGTGTAACACGCACACAACCAGACAATAGCTTAGAAAGTATTTATGATGCGGCTATGGCATATCAAAAGAATGATACACCGCTTATTATTTTAGCCGGAAAAGAATATGGTACTGGCTCGTCACGCGATTGGGCTGCAAAAGGTTCGTTGTTGCTAGGCGTGAAAGCTGTTTTTGCACAAAGCTATGAACGTATTCACCGCTCTAACTTAATTGGGATGGGTGTACTGCCATTACAATTTAAAGAGGGTGAAAGCTATGAGTCGCATGGTTTAACTGGCCAAGAAGAGTTTGATATCCAAGGTCTGTACGATAAAACCGACGAGGTTACACTGATAGCAACCAATGCCGAAGGCAAAAAAACAAGCGTAAAAGCCGATGTACGTATTGATACGCCTAAAGAGTGGGATTACTACAAGCATGGCGGTATTTTACAATATGTACTGCGTAACATGCTTAACTAAGCTGCGTAGTGAATGACTCATAGGCCTTATGGTTACAACCATGAGGCCTTTTTTATAACTGCCTTATTATTGCGCTGTATCAATATACAAAATACATAGCCTATTACACTGGCACCATAACCAGTGGAGGCATTATGTCGCATGTAACTATTATTAGAGTACTTAAAACATCTATTGTACTTGGCTTATGCCTTATAGTTACAGGCCATACACTTATCATATCTAATGGGTTTAATGAGCAATTTGGTATTAACGGCATTATTGCATCCGCAGCTTGCATCGCTGTGGGTATACTATTGTCACTACCCACCAAAATATATTTAACCATTTTACTAATGGAAGCTGAAAAACGTTATACCCGCTCTCATACAAATGAATAGCGCTTAAAGTACACTTAAATTATTAATTTCTTTGTTACGTTTTTCTAATTTTTTTTCGATGTTTTCTGCATCTTCAAACAGCTTTTTAATCGATTCAGGATTTAATATTGAAGGGGTTTGCGTATTAGCTGACATCTCATTAGTACTAGACTCTAAGTTTAAAATAGAGGTATCTTCCGCACCAATCACGGTTATATCCTCAGGGTTGAGGGTTAACTCTATGCTTTTACCATGAGGGTTAGGGCTATCTGAATAATGCCATTGGCCTGTTTCATCTTGCCACTTATAAATAGTACTTGAAGACGTAACCGTTGAGCTATCGCTTGAAATACTACTCGTTACTTTATCGCCAGCCTCGTGAATGCCTTTTACAGCTTGATTTAGTGTATTGGTTGATAACGCAACCATTTGCTCTGTAATTTGCTGGGTTTCTTTGCTGATAGTTGAACCTGAAAGCCAAGTTTGGCCGTCTGGCTTTTTTAAATAAAATAATGATATGACAGCAATCACCATCACTGATATTGCTAAATAGGTAAAGTATTTCATAGCGTTCCTGCTTTGTTTGTTCCTTTAATATAATATTAGTGAATAAAGCACTCACTGGCAATTTTATTATCTAAATTTAGATAATAAAAAACGCAGCCTAAGCTGCGTTTAATTGCGGTTAAATAAAGCGTTAAGGTACTAAATACCATCACCATCCATATGAAGACCGCATTCACGGTTTAAACCAAAAAAGCGGGTTTCTTCTTCAGTCATGCCCGGCTCTAGTTTGCGCGTAGTGTGTACATCGCCCATTGACACATACCCTTGCTCCCATAATGGGTGGTAAGGTAAATCGTGCTTAGTTAGGTATTGATATACATCGCGGTTTGACCATTCAATAATCGGGTACACTTTTACCGTGCCACGGCTTATTTCTACAAACTGCTTATCTGCACGAGTAGAAGATTGATCGCGACGTAAACCACTAAACCAGGTACCCGCTTCAATTTCTTTTAAAGCGCGAGTCATTGGCTCAACTTTATTAAGCTGATTATATTGCTTAATACCGTCCTCACCTTGCTCCCATAACTTTCCAAACTTAGCTTCTTGCCATGCTGGGCTCAGCTGCGCCTTGTACACTTTTAAATTAAGTGACAAACGCTCGCTCATTTGCTCAATAAACTGGTACGTCTCAGGGAACAAATAACCGGTGTCTGTTAATACAACAGGAATGTCTGGGCGTTGGGTTGTCATTAAATGCAACATCACCGCAGCTTGAATCCCAAAGCTTGACGATAGAAACGCGGTATCGGGTAAATTTTCAAGCGCCCACGCAACACGTTGCTCTGCGCTCATATTTGCTAATACACCATTAGCATCAGCTAACATAGCCGCTTGGCTTTGTTTATCTAGCTGTAATATATTTTTAAATTCACTCATGGAAAATTCCAAGCCTCACCAGCGCCAAGCGCTGGTATCAAATTATGCGTGAAAATCGGTTACTGATACTTTTACTTCAGCAACAATGCCTTTGCGAATCACAAAGTCACCAAAACATTCACCGTCGTTTCGCTCACTTGCCCACTGGCCAATTAGCTTATCAAACGCCTCTAGGTAAACATCTTCACCTACGTTTTCAAGGTACAATTTAGGAATGCGTGTACCTTCTAAATTACCGCCTAAGTAAACGTTGTATTTACCAGGCCCTTTACCTACCAGCCCTGCTTCTGCAAGCATTGCGCGACCACAACCATTAGGACAACCTACAACGCGCATAATAATGCTATCGTCTGGTATTCCGTGTTTAGCGAGTAAAGCTTCAGTTTTTTCAATTAAGCTTGGTAAGTAACGCTCAGCTTCGGCCATTGCAAGCGGGCATGTAGGTAATGCCACACACGCCATTGAGTTTTTACGTTGCTCTGTGTCACCGTCGTCAATCAAACCATGGTTACGAGCAATTTCTTCAATCACTGCTTTTTGATCTGCAGGTACACCGGCAATAATTAAATTTTGGTTTGCCGTCATACGCATGTCACCTTGGTGCACTTCTGCAATTTTACGACACCCTGTTTTAAGTGGCTTATCTGGGTAATCTAAAATACGGCCGCTTTGAATAAATAGCGTAAGGTGGTGCTTACCATCAATGCCTTCTACCCAACCAATACGGTCGCCTCGATGAGTAAATTCATATGGGCGGCTAGGTGCAAAGTTTACACCCGCGCGTTTTTCTACTTCTGCTTTAAATACGTCTGACCCAACACGATCTAGTGTGTATTTAGTTTTTGCATTTTTACGGTTAGAGCGGTTACCCCAATCGCGCTGCACTGATACAACGTGCTCAGCAATTTTTAAGGTGTCTTCTAGCGCGATAAAACCAAAGTCGTCAGCTTTACGCGGATACGTAGCCGTATCACCGTGGGTCATAGCAAGGCCACCACCTACAAGTACGTTAAAGCCAACAAGCTTGCCGTCTTCAGCAATAGCAACAAAGTTCAAGTCATTCGCATGAACGTCTACTTCATTATTAGGCGGAATAGTGACGGTTGTTTTAAACTTACGTGGTAAATAGTTAGACCCTAAAATAGGTTCTTCTGTCGTTTCTGCTTTTTCGCCGTTTAACCAAATTTCAGCGTATGCTTTTGTTTTTGGTAATAAATGCTCTGAAATTTTTGCAGCCCACTCATACGCTTCTTGATGTAACTCTGACTCAACAGGGTTAGTCGTACATAGCACATTACGGTTTACATCACCTGCGGTAGCAATAGAGTCAATGCCCACGCTATTAAGCATTTGGTGCATGCCTTTAATATTTGGCTTTAATACACCATGGAACTGAAACGTTTGACGCGTAGTTAAACGAATGCTGCCGTAACTGGTTTTATCATCAGCAAACTTATCGATTGCTAACCACTGCTCTGGCTTAATAATACCGCCAGGCATACGCGCACGTAGCATTACGTTATGCAGCGGCTCTAATTTTTGCTTTGCGCGCTCAGGACGTATATCGCGATCATCTTGCTGATACATACCGTGAAAACGTATAAGTTGGAAGTTATCGGCTGTAAAACCACCGGTAATTTCATCTTTTAAGTCTTGCTCTATAGTGCCTCGTAAAAAGTTACTTTCTCTTTTCAAACGCTCGTTATCAGAAAGCTTTACGTTTTTATCTTGTTCGCTCATTTTAAATCCTAAATTTGTTACAGTGACGGCTGTTAGCTGTTAATAAAATAAGAAACGTGATTAATACACGTCTTTCTGATAGCGGTTTGCGCTACGCAGGTCTTTTAAATATTGCTCTGCGTCTTCATCATTTTTACCCGTATTTTCTTTAATGATATCAACCAATGCTTGATGTACATCTTTTGCCATGCGGTTTGCGTCTCCACATACATAAAAGTGAGCGCCAGCTTCTAACCACTCAAAAATGTCTTTTGAGTTTTTGCGAAGCTTATCTTGTACATAGATTTTTTCGGCTTGGTCACGGCTAAATGCCACATCGACTTTGCTCAATAAGCCCGATTTTAAATACCCCTGAATTTCTACTTGGTATAAAAAGTCTTGAGTAAAGTGTGGGTTACCAAAAAACAACCAGTTTTTACCTTGTGCTTCACGCGAATCACGCTCTTGTAAAAATGCACGGAATGGCGCAATACCAGTACCTGGACCCACCATGATAATAGGTGTTTCATCGTTAGCCGGTAAACGGAAGTTGTCATTATGTTCGCTAAATACTTTTACTTTGCAGCCCTCTTCAGCACGACGCGCTAAATAACCAGAACAACCACCTAAGTGCTCGCTGTCAAAAGTATCAAACTCAACAAGTCCAACCGTTAAATGCACTTCGTCTTCAACTTCGCTTTGGCTAGACGCTATAGAATATAAACGAGCCTGAAGCTTACGTAAGCAATCAACTAATATTTGTGCATCTAGTTTTGCTGGATTTTGACGAATAACATCAAATATTTGGCGTGGCTCAATGTAAGCACGCATTGCTGCTTTATCTTCTACAAGCTTTAAGAGCTCAGGTGTGCCTGTTGCTGTTGCGTATTTTTCAACAAAACCCGGATATGACTGCGTTAGCTCTAATTTTTCGATAAGCGCATCACGCACGCTCAATTCTTCATTCGCAACTTTAACGCGACTAGAACCATCAATTTGGGTAAGTTCTAGCACTTCATCAACTAACGCCTCATCATTTAAAAAATATACACCCAGTGAGTCACCCGGTGTGTAAGTGATATCAGAGCCTTCGAGCGAAATTTCTACATGGCGTACATCTTTTGTTGAATCACGCCCGGTAATTTTTTGAACGGCTAATAATTCGGCTTCAAATGGATTTTGCTTTGTGTACTGGCTAGCTGCAGGCGTTGGTGCACCAAATGGCATAACCGCGGCTTGTCCACCTGCGTTACCCTGTTGCGCTTTTAAATCTGGTTCAAATGCATCCAGTGCGCCTTGTATCCATGTTGCAGCTTCTTCTTCGTAATCAACATCTAAATCAGCGCGTTGGTAAACTGACTCAGCGCCTAACTTATTTAAACGCTCTTCAAAATCTTTTGCTGTTTGGCAGAAAAACTCATAGCTAGAATCACCTAGACCAATGACAGCTATTTTAACACCGTCGAGTTTAGGGGCCTTTTTAGTGGCTAAAAATGCGTGCAACGTTTCGCCATCTTCAGGCGGTTCACCTTCACCGTAAGTCGATACAACAACGGTTAAAAACTTTTCTTTTTTCAGGGCCGTTGGTTTGTAATCAGACATACTCACTAATTTGGCTGATAAACCACGCGATTCAGCTTGCTCTTTCATTTGGGTTGCAACACCTTTTGCATTACCCGTTTGTGAGCCATATAAAATAGTTAATACTGCTGCATCGCCCGTTACTGATGTGCCAGCCGTAGGCATACCAAGTGCTGAAGCATTTGCATTAGCTGCTAAGTAACCACTTACCCACGCTTGTTGTATTGGATTAAGCTCAGCCACTAAACCTTGCAGCTTTTGAACTTGCTCTTGCGATAGCGGGCTTGCCGCAGCATTTAGTTGACCTAACAACATGAATCGATTCCCCATAACCCTGAAAATTAAGCACAACACACACCGTGTATTGTTAAAAATGAGTTTTTCCTCAGCCGATATAAGTTTGCTGAGGTTTTCTTACTGTGCAGGATAACGGGCTATCGACTTATCAAAAAAGAATAGAATCTGCTTTGATATTCCATTTAGTTATTAATTTTAAAAAACACCTAAAAAAACAGATTAAAGAGCGATTATTGCCTTTTATTAAATTTTAAATTAACAATTTTGTAACCTAAACAAAGTAATGTATATTATTCACTCATTATAAAAATAGGAACAATCATGTCACACGGGACATATAAAAATAAACTATTCGGAACAGCCTTATTACTTGGCACACTTCCGGTAATGGCAAATGTAGAAAATGGCAGTTTTGAGCAATGGTCAGGCAATACACCTGACGCGTGGAGCACAATAGATAGCGGTATTAGCCTATCGCGCTCAACAAATATTGTTAAAACAGGTAATAGTGCAGCAGCAGTTAATGTAACCACAGGCTCTCAGGCTAACACCGATTTATTACAACAAATAACGGTAGAAGCAGGAAAAACCTATGCGTTTTCAACTGATGTTTACCACACAGAAGGAAAAGTTAAAGCCCGTTTATTCGTAGATGGTTACCAAGGCTACTCCAATAATACGCAAACTAATCAATGGCAAACAATTAGCCACAGCTATACAGCAAGTAGCAATAAAACCATTAATGTTGGCCTACGCTTTTATGATGTTAGTGGCTTTGATGGCAATGAACTTGTCTATGTAGATAACTTTCTACCTACAAGTAACAACAGTAGCTCTGGGAGTTGCTCGGGCAATAGTCTCTCTTTTAGTCTGACGACAGATAATTATGGTAGCGAAACAAGCTGGGCTATTAATAATAACCAAGGTAGCACGGTTGCAAGCGGTAGTGGCTATGCGTCTAATACACAATATAACGAAGCACTGTGTTTAGCTGATGGCGCCTATACCTTTACTATTAACGACAGCTACGGTGATGGTATCTGCTGTAGTTTTGGTAGTGGTAATTATGCACTCACTAGTGGTGGTTCAACCCTGGCAAGTGGCGCAAGCTTCAGCAACGCTGAAAGTACTTCATTTTCGCTTGGCGGTGGCTCTGGTGGTACCCCCACAACACCAACAGGTTATTATGTTACAACACAAGGCCTAACCGGTTACGCATTAAAAACTGAGCTTTATAACATCATTAATAATCATAGTTCGCAGGGGTACTCTGCAATATGGAACTTTTATGATTCATCGGCTCGCGATACATACTTTGAAAACGATAATAGTATTTTAGATATGTACAGTGAAAAGCCAAATGGCAACGATAGCTACACATACACAGCCGTTAGCGATCAATGTGGCAATTACAGTGGCGAAGGTGGTTGTTACAACCGCGAGCATTCGTTCCCTAAAAGTTGGTTTGGCGGTACTAATGAGCCTATGAACTCAGATGTTCATCATATTTATGCAACCGATGGCTATGTAAACTCTAAACGCAGCAACTTTCCGTTTGGTGAAGTGGCAAGCGCCACGTTTACATCAACTAATGGCAGTAAGTTAGGTTCTGCAAGTAGTGCCATTAATTACACGGGCACAGTGTTTGAACCCATTGATGAGTTTAAAGGTGACTTTGCCCGTGCCTATTTTTACATGGCTACACGCTATGAAAATGTGATTGGGACGTGGCAAAATAATACCACTGCAAGTAATGCGGTTCTTAACGGCACCAGTTCGCAGGTATTTGAAAGCTGGGTTGTTGCTATGTTAATCAACTGGCATAACGCAGACCCTGTTAGCCAAATGGAAATAGATCGAAACCAAGCAGCATTTGAATTTCAAGGTAACCGTAATCCGTTTATCGACTACCCTGAATTTGTAGAAATGATTTGGTAGAAAATATAGCCTCAGCCAAGGCTGAGGCTATTTAAAACTCGCCTGACCAAGTGCAATAGACTCATAGCGCTTTCCCGTTAATTTAATCACCCATACGCTGTCTGTAAATGTGCGGCTAAAATATACAGTTTGCCCATTGGGAATATTAGGCATGAAAGACGTAATAGACTGCCAATCGCTATCTACTTTTTCTTTGAGCTTCATGCTCGCATTATAAAAACTTCCTTGTTCATTTGTTTTTACCTCAAGTGCTGTTAGCTGTTCACCGTCGCCTATTTCTATTAATGCGCTTTTATTTAAGTTAGCTAATAACTGAGGTTGGTGAATCGGTTGTAAATTTTTTAATGTTTCATCTATTTTGCTATCTATGGTTATTTTACTCTCTAGCTTGTAAATAGTGGCTTTAATCGCAAATACTGGCTCTGCAATACACGCTGAGGATAAAAACCCAAAAGTAATCCCCATTACCGCTTTATAAAAGTACATTTTCATTCGTTATACTCCTTTATTATTTAGTCTGCCTAGGATAACCAATTTATCACCTATTAAAACTTAACTTATTAATATTCATAATATTCTTTTAATTCATAGTAATGAATATTGCTTATTGGGCTATTTAAACACACCATTTTTAGCGATAATAAATAAATGAGCATTAAACAAGGTAAGGAAGCAACTTGTCGCTAGGAATTGAGCTAAAGCAATTAAGAGCAAATAAAAAATGGACGCAAGCATTTGCTGCACGCGAGATTGGTATTCAACAATCTTACTTATCTAAGCTTGAAAATGGACAATTTATTCCGTCCGCTGAGGTAATTGAAAAGCTCGAATTTTGCTATGGCAAAGCGTGTTTAGATAAGTATTTACTATCAAAAACATTACAAAGCACACAGATTAAAAAAAGGCTGTTTGTAAGTTTAATTATGCTCATTACTGGTCTCGTAATGTGGTTATGCGCAACCTATGAAATTTTCTACCCGGAGACTTACTTTACTTATCAGGCCAAATTAGGCGATTTTGTAGCGTTCAACGTCAGTCAGCACTACCAAGGCGAGCGATTTATTGAAGGTGATGTTATTTACCAAATTTTAGGTGAGAGACAAGTTAGCCGGATTGAAAACCGCTTTTTAATTGTAGGCTCCACGCTTTGTATTTTGCTATCTGTTGTCGTTGCCGCTTTTTCTAAAAAGCATTTATTAATTAAGCCTCTTAATAAAGTTTAAACACACTACTTAATAGGCTTTTTAGCGTTCCACTTATCCATTATTTTATTATATAGAATACGATCGTTATCTTTGCATGGCCTTGGCGATCCCGTTGGTAAGCCTACTTTACCCATAACACCATTAAAATCAATCTTGTAGCACATACCTTTGTACATTTCCACCCGCTGACTACCATCTGCGCTTTGCCACAAAACCGCTGATTTTAAATCACTAGAATGGTCAATTGGAACCGTTATGTGCTGGTGATTTTTGCTCTTTGGCAAAGTTGCTATCTGCGGGAAATCAAAGGATACAATAGCATTACTGGAAATTGAAAACGGAGTTATTGATGCGTATGGATCAATTTTTTTAAATGGCTGCTGAGCTTTTGAATTAACCTTATTTTTTATAGGCTCAATCGCGGCTTTATTTACATTATGCTTTTTTCTATCAGTGCTTATGGCAATGCTTTTACTTGTCTCAGTGGCATTCTCTGGTAAGTTTAATTTTAATTGCTGAGCGTTCTCAAAGTCACGCCCTTTAAGCGGCTTAGGTGTTAACTCACTTGCATCAAGCTCGGTATCATTTTCAGGGAGTGAAGCATTCGGCTGTTTGCTTTTTGTATTACTGGGTAATGTTGTAAGGTCCACCATTACATACGCTTTTATCACTTTGCCTGCGTATGGTTGTGCTATCTCAACCGTTTGCCTCGAAACCAAATAAATAACAACAATATGTAAACCAATTGATATACCCCACGCTTTATAGTTACCTTTCAACACATCAACTCCCTGTGAACAGCTTACTTTATGAGTATAACTGGGCAGGTTTAGTTCATTTAAAAAGGGGTATTGTCGGTCTAAAAATTATCAATAAGTTACTTTACTGCGGTACTAAATACAAAAAGCCCCAGCTAATGCCGGGGCTTTTTTACAAAACTAACTTAATTAAAAATTAAGCTTGTTTTGGACTAGAAACAACGTCTACTAAAGTCCAAGATTTATTCTTAGAAATTGGTGCACATTCACGGATAGTAACTACGTCACCCGCTTTTGCTGTGTTGTTTTCGTCATGTACGTGTAGCTTAGTTGTACGTTTAATGAATTTCCCATAGATTGGGTGCTTCACGTAACGTGCGATTGCGATAGTGAAAGATTTTTCCATCTTGTCGCTAACTACACGGCCTTGAAGAGTACGAATTTTATCGCTCATTATTGACCTGCCTTCTGGTTAATAATTGTTTTTACACGCGCGATATCGCGACGTACTGTTCTTAGCGTGTGTGTCTGAGCTAACTGACCAGTGCTTGCTTGCATGCGCAGGTTAAACTGCTCACGAAGAAGTCCTAGAAGTTCAGCATTAAGCTCTTCTACGCTTTTGTCTTTTAGTTCGCTTGCTTTCATCACATTACCGTCCGAGTTACGAAAGTTGTTTTGAATGGCAGTTTACGAGCTGCAAGGTCGAATGCTTCACGAGCAAGCTCTTCAGAAACACCTTCCATTTCGTAAAGTACTTTACCAGGCTGAATTTCAGCAACCCAATATTCAACAGAACCTTTACCTTTACCCATACGAACTTCAAGAGGTTTTTCTGTAATCGGTTTGTCAGGGAAGACACGAATCCAGATTTTACCTTGACGTTTCACGTGACGCGTCATAGCACGACGAGCTGCTTCGATTTGACGAGCAGTCATGCGGCCACGGCCAGTAGCTTTCAATCCGAAAGTACCGAAGCTTACTTTGTTACCGTTTTGCGCTAAACCGCGGTTGCGGCCTTTGTGCATTTTACGGAATTTTGTACGTTTTGGCTGTAACATTACTCGCTACCTCTACTTAGCACTTTTCTTGGCTTTCTTTGGTGCGCGTTTAGCTGGCTTCTCTTGCTCTTGTACTAGTGGTAAACCACCAATAACTTCGCCTTTGAAGATCCAAACTTTAACACCAATGATACCATAAGTGGTTAAGGCTTCAGAAGTTGCGTAGTCGATATCAGCACGAAGAGTATGTAGAGGTACACGACCTTCACGATACCATTCTGAACGTGCGATTTCTGCGCCGCCAAGACGACCGCTAACTTCAACTTTAATCCCTTTTGAACCGATGCGCATTGCATTTTGTACCGAACGCTTCATAGCGCGACGGAACATAACACGACGCTCTAGTTGAGAGGCAATGCCGTCTGCTACTAGTTGTGCATCAAGTTCTGGCTTACGTACTTCAGAGATATTAATCTGAGCAGGTACACCAGCGATTTTAGTTACTGCTTGACGTAATTTTTCTACGTCTTCGCCTTTTTTACCGATAACAACACCCGGACGAGCCGTGTGGATTGTTACGCGGATTGATTTTGCTGGACGCTCAATAACGATTTTAGACACAGAAGCTGTTTTTAATTCCTTTGTAAGGAATGCACGAACTTTGTGATCGCCAAAAAGCTGATCAGAGAAATCTTTAGAACTCGCGTACCAGGTAGAAACCCAAGGTTTAGATATACCTAGGCGAATACCAGTAGGATGAACTTTTTGTCCCATTACTTATACTCCTAGCTATCTGAAACCATAACAGTGATATGGCTTGTACGCTTAAGGATGCGGTCTGCGCGTCCTTTAGCACGAGGCATAATACGTTTCATTGTAGGACCATCGTCCACAAAGATCGTAGTTACACGAAGCTCATCAATGTCAGCACCTTCGTTATGCTCTGCGTTAGCAATAGCAGACTCAAGTACTTTCTTAACTAATACAGCCGCTTTTTTCGGGCTGTACGCCAGGATTTCTAGTGCGCGATCGACAGGTAACCCGCGGATCTGATCTGCAACTAGACGTGCTTTTTGCGCCGAACCAGAGGCGAATTTATGTTTAGCTAATGCTTGCATTTATCTTCCCCTCTTAACGTTTCTTCGCTTTCTTATCCGCAGCATGGCCACGGTAAGTGCGAGTTGGTGCAAATTCACCTAGTTTGTGACCGATCATTTCGTCAGAAACGAAAACTGGTACGTGCTGGCGACCATTATGGACAGCAATGGTCAATCCGATCATGTTAGGTATGATCATTGAACGACGGCTCCAAGTTTTAATTGGCTTTTTCTCACCGCTTTCCAAAGCTTTCTCTACCTTCTTCAGCAAGTGTAGGTCTATAAAAGGACCCTTCTTGAGAGAGCGTGGCATGGCTATTCCTCAATATTACTTAGTACGACGACGTACTATAAATTTATCCGTACGCTTGTTCTTACGCGTCTTCGCACCCTTAGTCGGCTTACCCCATGGAGACACAGGATGACGACCACCAGAAGTACGACCTTCACCACCACCGTGTGGGTGATCAACCGGGTTCATGGCAACACCACGAACTGTCGGACGAATACCACGCCAGCGGTTTGCACCTGCTTTACCAAGTGAACGAAGCATATGCTCAGCATTGCCAACTTCACCAAGTGTAGCACGACAATCAGCTTCAACTTTACGTACTTCGCCTGAACGAAGACGTAATGTTACATACTGACCATCACGTGCAAGAATTTGAACGTAAGCACCAGCAGAACGTGCGATTTGTGCACCTTTACCTGGTTTTAATTCTACGTTGTGAACAGTCGAACCTACAGGCATATTACGCATTGGTAGTGCATTACCAGCTTTGATTGGTGCATCAACACCAGACTGGATTGCATCACCAGCTTTTAAGCCTTTAGGTGCGATAATGTAACGACGCTCACCGTCTGCATATAATACAAGAGCGATGTTTGCGCTACGATTTGGATCGTATTCTAAACGTTCAACAGTAGCTGGAATGCCATCTTTAGTACGTTTAAAATCGATTAAACGGTAATGATGTTTATGACCACCACCGATATGACGAACCGTAATACGACCATTGTTATTACGACCACCTGATTTAGAGTTTTTCTCTAAAAGTGGTGCGTATGGCTTACCCTTATGTAAATCAGAGTTAACCACTTTAACTAGGTGACGACGACCCGCAGAAGTAGGCTTACACTTTTGAAGTGCCATAATTCTATCCCCTTATTACTCGGCGCCGCCGACAAAGTCTAGCTCGCTGCCTTCTTTAAGAGTAACGTAAGCTTTCTTCCAGTCGCTACGACGACCGAAACGCATGCCAGTACGTTTTGTTTTACCCTTAACGTTAAGTGTGCGAACACCCGTTACTTCTACTTCAAAAAGCTTCTCAACTGCTGCTTTAATTTCAGCTTTAGTTGCGTCATTTACTACTTTGAAAACAATCGTGTTGTTTTCTTCAGCAGCAATTGTGCTTTTTTCAGAGATGTGTGGAGCAAGGATCACTTTTAAAAGACGTTCTTCACGGATCATGCTAGCGCCTCCTCAAGTTGCTTAACAGCAGCGGCTGTAATAAGTACCTTGTCGAAAGCAATTAAGCTTACAGGATCGATACCAGCTACATCACGCGTGTCAACCTTATAAAGGTTACGTGCTGATAAGAAAAGATTTTCATCTACTTCTTCAGTCACGATAAGTACATCTTTAAGCTCAAGCTCTTTTAGCTTAGCTACTAGATCTTTAGTTTTTGGTGCTTCAAGACCAAAACTTTCAACAACGATTAAACGCTCTTGACGAACTAGTTCAGATAGGATGCTTTTGATCGCACCACGGTACATTTTACGGTTTACTTTTTGGCTGTGGTCTTGTGGTTTAGCTGCGAAGCTAACGCCACCTGAACGCCAAATTGGACTACGGATTGTACCAGCACGTGCACGGCCAGTACCTTTTTGAGCCCATGGTTTTTTACCACCACCGCTTACTTCAGAACGTGTCTTCTGAGCACGAGTACCTTGACGAGCACCTGCTGCGTAAGCAACAACTACTTGGTGTACTAATGCTTCGTTAAACTCACGTCCAAAAGTAGCTTCAGAAACTTCAAGAGCGCCAGAAGCGTCTTTGATTGCTAATTCCATCACTAAATCTCCAGGACTTATGCTTTAACAGCTGGTTTAACGATAACGTCACCGCCGATAGATCCAGGTACTGCACCTTTCACTAAAAGCAAGTTACGCTCAGCGTCAACGCGAACTAGTTCTAAGTTTTGAGTCGTTACACGCTCAGCACCCATATGACCGGCCATTTTCTTACCTTTAAACACCTTACCAGGTGATTGGTTTTGACCGATTGAACCAGGAGCACGGTGAGATAGAGAGTTACCATGTGTAGCGTCTTGCATGCTGAAATTCCAGCGCTTAACACCACCTTGGAAACCTTTACCTTTAGAAGTACCGGTTACGTCAACCTTGTTGATTTCGTTGAATAACTCAACAGTAAGCTCTGCGCCTACTTCAAAATCGCCTTCACCACCGTTAAGGCGGAATTCCCACAGACCGCGACCCGCTTCAACGCCAGCTTTAGCGAAGTGACCCGCTGAAGCTTTGTTTACACGACTTGCTTTTTTAGTGCCTGCGGTTACTTGAAGCGCGTTATAACCGTCTGTTGCGTCAGATTTGATCTGAGCAATGCGGTTAGGTGTCGCTTCAATAACTGTCACAGGGATAGATACACCATCTTCAGTGAAGATTCGTGTCATACCCACTTTACGACCGACTAGACCTAATGCCATTTTCCTAAAACCTCTCTAATCTTCCGATTAACCCAGGCTGATTTGAACATCAACACCAGCAGCAAGATCTAAACGCATAAGCGCGTCAACAGTCTTGTCAGTTGGTTCTACGATGTCTATCAGACGTTTATGGGTGCGGATTTCGTACTGATCACGCGCATCTTTGTTTACGTGCGGTGAAGTAAGTACAGTAAAACGTTCAAAGCGTGTAGGTAGTGGGATTGGACCACGTACTTGTGCGCCAGTGCGTTTCGCAGTTTCCACGATTTCTGCCGTTGATTGGTCAATCAAACGGTGGTCAAAAGCTTTTAGGCGAATACGAATGCGTTGATTTGACATTCTTAACCTCAATATAAAGAGCATTTAAAAGAGCATAAAAAAACGACCGAAACAATCTTAATTATTAAGATGTCGGCTGTTTGATTATATCTACGTTGAGTTCCAAATCGGAACTCCTGTTTATTAGCTTGAAATCCAAGCTTAATTTATCCTTTCAAGTTCCCGGGGGAATTTTGAAAGCCTGCGTATTATAGAGGTATTGGTGATAAATGCAACAACTAATTCAAAACAAAGTATCAATGATTAATTCGTCTAAATAAGTGCCAGCTTATATTATGTGACTATACTGGAACTAAATTTTTCAATGCGGGTCAATAGCTGCATTAACTAATCTCATTTCGTAAAGAAGCGATTTTTTAGATAATATGGTATCCTATCACGCTAATTTTGCTTTTTAACACCCTCAATATGGTGAGTCGATGCGTATTTTTAATTATTGTTTAAACGTTTTATCTGCTGGATTTAGTCGCTTATTTGTTAAAAGCAAAGTCCTTCCAGAAAACCCTATTAAACAGTACGATTTAAATCCTGATTACCCTACATTTTATATAGTGCGTTTAAATTCTCGTTTTGATCTTGCGGCGCTGGCTCATGCTTGTAAAAAACACGGCTTACCTAGTCCTACTGAAGAGCAAATATTAGGTGATGAACATTTAGAGCGATTTATTGGTATTAAAAATCCACCACCTTTATTTGGCGATACAGCAAAACCAACCAATGCACTGGCACAAGGCAAACAAATAGTTGATCACCTTATAAATAGTGGCCAAAAAAATGTACAAGTGATACCTGCAACTATTTTATGGGGACGCGATCCAGGTAAAGAAAAACCAGGATTACGTACTTTAATAACGCATTCGGTTACACCAAGCTGGTTTAGAAAGTTTTTTGTTGTGTTGTTTTCTGGTCGCGATAACTTTATTCGCTTTAGCCAACCACTCGACTTATCACTTATTGTAAATGAAAAAGCTGATGTAAATGAGCTACCACAGAAATTACTACGTGTTGCCCGGGTTCACTTTAAGCGTCAAAAACTGGCAGCCACTGGCCCTAAAATGCCATCGCGCGAGCAATTGTTTAACTCTCTTCTTGCTTCGCCAACAATAAAAAAAGCCATTCAAGATGAAGCAAAAGCTAAAAATATTAGCCAAACCGAGGCACGTCAAAATGCGCTTAAGCTACTTGATGAAATAGCCGCAAACTATTCTGAAGCAATGATACGCGTTGCTGATCGCTTTTTAACATGGCTTTGGAATAAGCTATACAACGGCATACACATAAAACACACAGAGCAATTGCATGAACTAACTAATAAAGGCCATGAAATTATTTACATGCCTTGTCATCGTAGCCATATGGACTACTTGCTTCTTACTTACTCTATTTACCATTTAGGTCTGGTGCCACCGCATATAGCTGCAGGTGTTAACCTTAACTTTTTCCCGGCCGGTGGCATATTTCGCCGCTCGGGTGCGTTTTTTATTCGCCGCTCGTTTGCAGGCAATAAACTGTACTCAGCTATTTTTAAAGAATATTTGAGTCAGTTGTTTATTAAAGGTTACTCAGTTAAGTTTTACACAGAAGGTGGGCGTAGCCGTACGGGGCGTTTGTTACCGCCCAAAACAGGTATGCTTGCAATGACCTTTCAAGCCATGCTACGCGGTATCGACCGACCAGTATCTATAGTCCCTGTGTATATTGGCTACGAACATGTCATGGAAATAAATACGTACCTTAAAGAGCTTGCTGGAAAAGATAAGAAAGGCGAATCGGTATTTGGTATTTTTAAAGCGATAAAAAACCTTAAAAACTACGGACGTGGTTACCTAAATTTCGGCGATCCTATTTCTGTTAACCAATATTTAAATGATAACCAACCCGACTGGCGCGACGCGGTTCACCCAACTGACGTACAAAAACCTCAGTGGTTAGGCCCACAAGTCGCAGCCTTAGCAGACCAAGTTATGGTTAAAATTAATAATGCAGCGGCATTAAATGCTGTTAACTTATTAGCAATGGTATTGCTAGTAAACGACAAGCATGCTTTAAGTAAACCAAAACTATTAGCTCAGCTCGATTTTTACTTACGCCTACAGCGTGATGCAAGTTATAGCGATAAAGTAACCGCGCCTGACGAAACGCCTGAGCAACTTCTTACACATGCCTTAAAACTTAACAAATTTGATGTGATAAGTGATGAGTTTGGCGAAATTATTGCCATTAGCGATAAAGAAAAAACACTCTTTAATTATTACCGTAACAATATTTTGCATCTATTTGCAGTACCTAGCTTGTTGGCATTGCACTTATTTAAGCAGCACACAACAACAATTAAGCAGTGTGAACAATTAGTACATTCGTTTTATCCACTATTTGCCAAAGAATGGTATTTACAGCCCCTTGATGAAAACTACATTACGCGTATCTTGGCCAATTTTGCTGATCAAAACTTAATTGAATTTGATGGCGACAATATACACATTACTAATACCAACGACTGCTTAGCAAAATTAGAAATGCTAGGGCGAGCATTAAGTTTTACCCTGCAACGCTACGCCATTGTGATTGGTTTTATACAAACGAGTAATGGCATTGAAAAGGCTGAGCTTGAGCGAGAAAGCCAAGTATTAGCAGATCGCTTAGGCACGTTACACGGCATTAAAACACCGGAGTTTTTTGATAAAAAAGTACTGGTTGGTTTTATCGATAACTTACGTGGTGAAGGGCTTGTTACAGAAGGCGACAATGGCTTGGTGGGCAGTACGCAATTGTGCGAAACCTATTCACAACTTAAAACATTGCTACCTGCCCGTATATGGCAATCTATTAGCGACATTGTTCAAGACCAGTGTAACTAGCCGCTATACATAGATAGGGTTAGCGCTGACGCATAACCCCTTCTTGAATTGTTGAGGCAACCAAGTTGCCTTGGCGATCAAAAAATTGCCCTCTTACCAGCCCTCTGCCTGAGCTCGCACTCGGGCTGTCTATGGTGTATAAAATCCAGTCGTCTAATCTAAACGAGCGATGAAACCACATTGCATGGTCAATTGTTGCGACCTGCATATTTGGCTGCATAAACGACACGCCATGCGGCTGTAATGCCGTTGGTAAAAACTCAAAGTCAGACGCATAAGCCAATAAGTAATTATGAATACGCTGATCATCGGGCATATCACCATTTGCTCTAAACCAAATATGTTTAACTGGCTCAATCGCTTCTGGTTTAAAGGGGTTATGAAATGTCACAGGGCGCATTTCAATAGGCATTTCGCGAATAAATTTATTACGAATTACCTCGGGTATATGCTCAGCATTTTCTTGATAAAACTCAAGCGACGAACGTAGCTCTTCCGGTTGCGGTACATCTGGCATCGTTGCCTGATGCGAAAGTCCGTCTTCAACCGCCTGAAAAGATGCAGTCATATAAAAAATAGGCTTGCCGTATTGAATTGCACTTACACGACGGGTACTAAAGCTTTTGCCATCGCGAATAGTTTCAACATCGTAAACGATAGGTTTAGCAGCATCCCCTGGGCGTAAAAAGTAAGAATGTAAAGAGTGAACAATACGTCCAGCCGGTAGGGTTTCCTTTGCTGCTGATAGCGCTTGCCCCATAACCTGACCACCAAAAACAGCTCTAAAACCCAAATCTTGGCTTTGCCCTCGGTATAACCCTTGCTCTATTTCTTCAAGTGTTAATAACGATAATAAATCATCTAAAACTTGGCTCATTATATGTTCCTCAATTCCCTAATAACTTAATGATACTATAGACTACAACTATGTAAATCTTTGTTAGGAATACAACTATGGCTTACTGGCTGTTTAAAACCGAACCCGATGCTTTTTCAATTGACGACCTAAAACACGCACCTAATCAAACAACATTATGGGAAGGTGTACGAAATTACCAAGCCCGAAACTTTTTGCGTGATGATGTTAAAGAAGGCGATTTAGTGATGATTTATCACTCAAGCTGCAAAAACGTAGGTGTAGCGGGTATAGCAAAGATAACAAGCGCGGCCTATCCAGACCCTACTCAATTTGACCTAAATAGCGATTATTATGACCCTAAAGCCACCAGCGATTCACCGCGTTGGGTAGTCGTTGACGTAACCTACCACCAACATTTGAATAAACTGGTTAGCTTAAAATCTATAAAAGCAAACGACAGTATTACAGAGTTGGCACTAAAAAAAGCAGGAAGATTATCGGTTATGCCCGTAACAGAACACGATTGGAATGAAATTATAAAAATGGCCAAATAGTAAAGGTCGAGTTGCGCTTATTTTTTTACTGCTTTTTTCTTTTTGTGCCCGTGTTTGGGCACAATGGCAAAATACATAATAAGCCCTAACCACGAAAAAAAGATGATACCGATGAGCCAACCGTTTTTTTCGTGGCCTTGCGTACGTTTACTGTTTAGTACAATGACTACAGGTAAAATGTACGCACTTAAAATAACAATTAAAAATATAACTTCATTCATTATTTTTCCAAGCTTGACCAATCAACTTCGCCGCTCAATACACGCTCAACAGAAATATAGTGGAGAATATCACCTTCACTCACTTTATAATCCAAAGGTGGATTTAAGTCCATATTTTGAGCACTCAAGTTATGTGCAACACCCAACAAAATAGCGTCGTGCTGCCTTTTAAAATGATGAAACAAGGTGCCAAATTCCATTTCCTTACAGCCACTGGGTACTTTTAAGCTAAATTGTGTATCACCATGTAATGTAGAAAGCAGCTCTTCTTGTACTCGACTAGAGCCGGGGTCTTGCATTGAACGAACTAATATTTCAGCCGACTTAGCACTGCTACATTCTATATTTTGACAATGCTCCAGTAGCATATCGACCTTGGTTTCATCTAAAAAGTGAGCACTAATATGACACTCATCTTTTACTAAGCGGCTAATACGCAGCGCAGTAGTAAATGTTTGGTCGTCGTCTTGCCCATCAATAATTACTTTATCGGCGTGACTTATTGCTACACGCTCTAACTCTGCTAAATCAGTAAAGCTAGAAAGACGCGCAAAATCAACCTGCTCATTTGCTAAAAACGGATGATCCATCTGCTCTGTTACCGCGAGTAAAATACGACGTTCAGTGCGCTTTGTATCCGCCAAAATGTAATCAATCATTTTTTTAGTTCTGGTATCGTGCCAACCAAAAATAATGATGTGGTTATTACTGTGAGCAAAATCTTTATCACCAGTCATAGCGTGCCTAATTAAATAAGTAACAGTTTGCCCTGCTTTTCCAAGCAAAACACCAAATAAAGCTAAACCAAACGGAATTTGTATTAAAGCAACCACCCATCGACCAAGCTCTGTTGTAGGGCTAAAATCACCATATCCTACTGTTGACGTTGTCACTGTGTAATAGTAAAAAAAAGTGGTTATAGACGTTAATGCCTGTTCGTTGGCAGCATACAGTAGCAACCAGGTTACGAGCATATGAGTTAAAATTGCAAAGGTCACTGCTTGCCAGCTCAATTGATCAATATGAGCGCGCACAAGTAACGCTAACCTTTTAAATATCACTGGCATAATACAAAATCTTTGTTATTAAATTATCTATAAACAGTACGTTACTGTATGCCTTAGTTTTAATCAACGTTTAAGGTATAGACAGTGTAAAACTCCTCCGTGTAATACTAATTGTGATTTGCACATAACCACATTTCGTGATTAATTAATCTACAAACAAACACTAAACTGTATTTTTATGCTTAATAGAATAGCCACCCCATTTACAAAACTGGTTGAGCGTTACCTACCCGACCCATTTATATTTGTAATTTTGCTTACACTTATTACATTTGCCGCTGCCAGTATATTTACCCCTTCCAGCAGTATTAATGTACTGCACGCGTGGGGCAATGGGTTTTGGAACCTATTGAGCTTTGCTATGCAAATGCTGCTTGTACTTATTACAGGCTACATGCTGGCAAGTACACCTCTCATTAGCAAAGTATTAGAAAAACTAGCAACCTTAGCCAACACCGCGCCTAAAGCAATTATATTAGTTACTTTTATCTCACTTTTAGCGAGCTGGCTAAACTGGGGATTTGGCCTTGTTATTGGTGCATTGTTTGCCAAAGCTATTGCAAAACATACCCGTGTAGATTATCGATTATTAGTAGCTAGTGCCTATACTGGCTTTGTTGTATGGCATGGCGGCCTTGCAGGTTCAATTCCGCTAACTATTGCAACACCAGGACACTTTTCACAGGCAAGTATTGGTATTGTGAGTACAGATCAAACCTTATTTGCAGGTTTTAATATTGCCATTTTGATTGGTTTATTTATTATCGTCCCATTAGTAAATCGCTACATGTTACCCAATGACAACGACAGCGTTTATATCGATCCAACCCTATTAAACACCCGCACACCTGCAGCAAGTAAAATAACGCGTCCTTCGCAACATTTAGAACAAAGCAAACTGCTAGGTATGGGCATTGGCTTAATGGGGCTTGCCTACTTAAGCTATTACTTTTTTATCTCTGGTGGCGGCTTAAACCTCAATAGTGTAATTGCCCTGTTTTTATTTTTAGCTATTACGCTACATCAAACTCCTCACAATGTGCTTAATAGCTTACAACAAGCAATTCCGAGTGGTGCGGGAATTGTAATTCAGTTCCCTTTTTATGCCGGTATTATGGCGGTCATGGTCGATACAGGATTAGCACAAGAAATATCACAAGGCTTTATTGCCATTGCGGATGCCGATAGCTTGCCATTTTATAGTTTTATTAGTGCAGGACTCGTTAATATGTTTGTGCCCTCAGGTGGCGGACAATGGGCTGTACAGGCACCTATTGTAATACCCGCAGCGCAAGAGCTGGGCGCCGATATATCCCGTGTTGCTATGGCTGTGGCATGGGGCGATGCGTGGACCAATTTAATTCAACCTTTTTGGGCACTGCCCGTATTGGCTATAGCGGGCCTAAAGGCAAGAGATATTATGGGCTTTTGCGTGGTACAACTTATTATTACTGGGGTATTTATATCGCTGGTATTGAGCTTTTATTAATAAAGCTTTGCGCGTAGTTAAAAATTAACTGCGCGCACAATTATCAGCTAGACAAAATTGTCATCGGCAAACTGAGTATTGGATTGTCAGAATCTGCAAAATGCATCATCACTGCTACATGCCCTGCAACTACAAGTGCGTACATAACGGCTGAAAAACCTTGTCCGTATTTATCTAGTGGTATTAAATGCGAGTAATGTCGTCCGCGCCATTCAAATATAATTTCCAATGCGCCAACAAATAAAAAGAACACCAGTAACATTAAGCCAAATGTATAACTAAGCCATAAGCCAAAAAACACACCCAGCAAGCATACACTTAGTCCAATCCATGAGCGCATAGAAAAGCTGATACTCTTTAATACATGGCCACCATCTAGCGGTAAAATTGGCAGTAAGTTAAATAAATTAAGCAATGCACTGAGTACCGCAACACCAGCAAATATTTCCATCTCCGTGGCGTAATATAAAACAACACCCAACACAGAGGTTATTAAGCCAAAAGCAGGCCCCATGAGCGATATGACCACATCTTGCCAGCGGGTTGTTATTTTATCGTCACTGACAGCTAAGCCACCCACAAATGGGATTAAGTAAATACCTTTGGTTTTTATGCCAAAGTACTTCATAGCTCTTACATGCCCATACTCATGCACCACTAAACACGCAATAAGCATAAGCGCAAATTCAATGCTAAATAACCAGGCATACCCAGCAACAGATGCACCTGCCAACGCAGCCTTTACTACTTTTGCGCTTTTAAATAGTTTAAAACCTAACGCAGCAAAACCTAAAAAACCCCTTTTAGGTTCACCATTAACTGGGGCTGGTAAAGCGAGCTGGGTAGCAAATTGCTCATCTACAAATAACGAAATACTTTGCTCGGCAGTTGTGCTGGTATCTATGCCTATTAATTTATCTTGAAAGTTAAATTGATAGTAATGTTCTCGAGGAGTATCAAACGCAATAGCTTGCTGGTTATGAAATACTTGTACTATTTGCTGCCCAGAAACCATTAATGAAAATGGCTGGTCAGCCAAGGTTAGGTCTATTCTTATCATAATTAAAGCCATTTAAAATAATCGCGCTAGTATAACGTTTGGCTAAAAAAACACGAGGGCAGGCGTTAACTATTGTATTAAATTTAAGTACCTAACAATAGCTAACGCTGCGAGTGAAAGGTTACTTTTCTTCTTCAGGATGTTCGTCTTCTTCACTTACAATATGCGCACTGCTGGCCAAACGCTTACGCCAGCGTTGCTTTGCCACTGCACGCATATTGGTTGACTGATCGCGTTCGTCGACTATTTCTAAGCCCATTAGTGATTCAATCATATCCTCAAGCGTTACTATGCCGCGCACTTCTCCATATTCATCCACGACTAAACATATGTGCGTACGCTGAGTTAGTAGCGTTTGCAATAATGACGATACATTTTGAGATGTGGGTACTGTATAAATTGGTTTGATCAGCTTACTGATTTTATAATCGGTGCCTAAGCGATGATACGCCAACATAATATCGTTTTTATGCACGAAACCGACAATGTCGTCGGCATCTTTATCAAATATTAATACGCGGGAAAACGATGACGAACCGTGCTCATTTAAATATTGGTTTACTGTTAAGTCTTTATGTACTTTAAAAATAACTGTGCGCGGCGTCATTAAATCAGACAATTTTGCATGCCTAAAATGTAAAAGATTACGAATAATTTCAGACTCATCTTCGTGCAAAGCGCCCGATTCAGTGCCAATATCGGCCATGGCTTCTATTTCTTGGCGAATATAGTAAGCCTCGTCGTGCTTTGGCCCCATTAGGTTTGTTAACTTTTGCGCACACCATACAAAGGGCTTTAGCGAAATTACCAAAAACCGTAAAGAGTAGGTAACACTTGGCGTTAAGGCTCGCCAGTAATTAGCACCCAGAGTTTTTGGAATAATTTCAGAAAGAACCAATACCAATAAGGTCATAATTGCTGAGGCAATCCCCACTGCAGCATCAGAAAAAACCACGGCCGCTTGCGCCCCCACACCCGCCGCACCCGCTGTATGCGCGATGGTGTTTAAAGTCAAAATGGCTGCCAGTGGCTGATCTATATTATTTTTTAGTTTTTCAAGCTGCTTAGCAAGCACAGGCTGCTCTTTTCTGAGTGATGCAACATAGCTTGGCGAAATGCTTAACAGCACCGCTTCCATCACAGAGCACAAAAACGAAATAACAATGGCCACAACCATATAAACAATCAGTAAAGTCACTTTTTCTCCTTTATATTGGATATGTGAGCATGGTAACAATACATGCTATATTTGACCAAATACCCAATAATAACAGGCACAATAATGAAATTTAATGCACCTTGGTTTTACCGCAACAAGCAATTTAAACGAGCCTTAGGTTTATTAGCCTTTAGCAGTTTAAGCTTTGCAGCAATTGCTGAACCATTGGACAAATCAAAAATGCAATTTATCGGCCCCTTGGCCGAAGATATGCAATTAAAACCTTTTCAAACGCCGCATGGCTCAGCCATTATCAACAACCTTTTGCCACAATTACAAGCAAACTCAGACAGTTTTTCTATTTTCGGTAAAAAACAAAGCTGGCAGCCATTCAATAAAGTAAGCGCACTCACCCTTGGCGGACTACAAGCACTAAAATTTAATATTGAAACAGTGCGTTTTACACAAGGCACCTTAACATTGAAAGGGGTTGAAAATGGGCAATTATTTATTAATGGCGAACCCCAAAAAGGGGATAAAAATAGTTATAAGCTTGCATTAACTAACTCCACTCACAGCGTTATTATTTTGGCGCAACAAGTCGCAAACTGGAATGATGTGGTTATTGATTTCACCCCTAAGAGTGACACTGATAAAATTACGCTAAATACATCATACACAAAGCGCTTATCAGCAAAGCAACTGTTTGATGCGCCAACCATGAGTAATATATCTTTAGCGCCTAACGCAGAGCAATACATAACCACTAAGCGCACTTACGACGATAAAACTCAAAATCAAGCCAACTTGGTTACCGAGTTAAAAAATACCGACAACTCAACTGTATATCGATTTGAAGATGGACAACCAAGCAATATTATTTGGAGCCCAGATAATCAGTACTTAGTGTATTTATTAAAGGGTGAGCTTAAACAACTTAATCGAAAAAGTTTAGCCATTAAAACACTGGCAAACGACTTAGCCGGCGCCAGTGGCTTCACCTTTTTTAACGACACCAGCCTAGTATTTAGCTGGTCAAAATCACCAGAGAGTAGCAACAACTTAACCAAGCATTATAAAGGCCTTCAAGATCGTTGGTCATATGCGCGCACTACCAGCCAACTTTATATGCTTGATACTAAAAGTGGCTTAACAAAAGCACTTAGCCAAGGCCCGCTTTCTCATAGCTTTGAAGATTTAAATAGTACGCGTGGAAAAATATTAATGAGCCGTTCGGTTATGGCCATGCAAGCGTCTACTCACCCTGAGACAGAGCTCGTTGAGCTGGATATAAAATCAAACAAGCTCTTGTCACTTGGTAAATTTAAAACATTTAACCAAGCAAAATACGCAAACAAAGACGTGTATGTTGTTGCAGGCCCCGACTTTAAAAATGGCGCTGGCAGAGCGTTGCCAAAGTCAATGCTTGCTAATAACTACGACGGACAGCTTTACCTGTTAACTAACAACGGTAAAAATGTTACTGCGCTCAGTAAACAATTTGACCCATCAATTGGTCAGCTAAGCGTGTTAGAAAGCGGCGATGCGGTACTTAAAGTGACCGAAAAAGACACTCAGCCATTGTATCTATTCGACCTCAGTAAGCAGCGCTTTAAAAAGTTAAATACCAATGTGGATATTGTAGAAAAATTTAGCGTTTCACATGGGCGCAATTCACAAGTGTTAATCACCGGCACAAGTGCTTTAGCACCGCAACAGCTCAAACGCCTTAATATCAGTAAAAACAAAACCGATCTTATTTGGGATTCAAAACCAATTGCTTATGCTAATACAACAATACCCACCCTTGAAGAGTTTAACTTTACTAATAAAAGTGGCGTTGAAATAACCGGGCGTGTTTATGTGCCAAGTAACCTAGATAAAACTAAAAAGTACCCTGCACTTGTTTATTATTACGGTGGTACATCACCTGTTACCCGCAGTTTTACTGGCCGTTACCCATTTAACTTATGGGCCGAAAACGGCTATGTGGTTTATGTAGTGCAACCTACCGGCGCGACAGGTTTTGGACAAAAGTTCTCAGCACAACACGTCAATGCATGGGGTGATTACACCGCCGACGATATTATCGAAGGAACACAGGCTTTTTTGAAACAATACGACTACGTAGATAACACTAAGGTCGGTAATTTAGGTGCCTCTTATGGTGGCTTTATGACCATGCTATTGGCAACAAAAACCGATTTATTTAGCGCTTCTATTTCCCATGCCGGTATTTCAAACTTAACCTCTTATTGGGGCGAAGGGTGGTGGGGCTACTTATACTCTGGTGAAGCATCTAAAAACAGCTTCCCATGGAATAACGCCGATCTGTATAGCCAACATAGCCCAGTGTTTCATGCAGACAAAGTAACTACACCATTACTGCTTATTCACGGTGACAGTGATACTAACGTACCCGTAGGCGAAAGCTTAACAATGTACACCGCACTTAAACTACTAAATAAAGACGTGGAGCTTATTGAGTATAAAGGCGCCGATCATCAAATTTTTGCGCGCGATAAGCGCTTTAACTGGTGGAATACTATGTTGGCATATTTTGATAAAAAACTAAAAGACGAACCACAATGGTGGGATTCAATGTACGAGAATAAGTAATTTAAACCGGAATTTTATATCTTTATGAAAAGCGCCCTTGAATATGGGGCGCTTTTTTGATTTTTTATAATTATTTTAATATTTTTGAAATATTAAGTTACTTAAAACTAGCATGTAACCCCTTCTCAGTATTTACCTAATGGTGCTACCATACAAAGCTACAAGCATTTAAAATAAAGTACTATGGCTATTAATGTTTTATTGGTTGAAGACGATGAAATACTCGTTAAACGCATTCAAAATCACTTTGCAGAGACCGAATTTACAATAGAAGTAGACTCAACTGGCGCTGATGCATTGAGCATCGTTAGGCAGCGAGTAAACCTGCGTGATGCATTTACCCTCGCTATTATTGATATTGTACTGCCTAAAATAGACGGCCTTCAGCTCGCCAAAGAACTTAACACACTAACAGATATTGGTGTTATTGTGCTTTCTAGTCGTGATTCACAAGCAGATCGAATAGCAGGCCTTGCCCAAGGTGCTGACGACTATATTTGTAAGCCTGTTGACTTGCTTGAGCTTGAACTGCGCATGCGCGCTTTATATAAACGCGTTGCCGTTAATATGGATAGCGACGAAAGTGAAGAGTTTATTGAATACGCCGACTTTAAATTACACCCCGATAATCGCACCCTTATTACCTCCTCGGGTGTTGAATCACGTTTGACTGAAGCAGAGCACAAAGTACTTATTTGCTTAATAAGTAATGCAGGTAAAGCCACTTCACGTGAAAAAATATCTGAAGAAATAGGCCAACCAGATTGGAGCCCTAACGATCGTACAGTCGATGTTCTTATTGGTCGATTACGTAAAAAACTAAACGATGAAAAAGATCAAAAGCGTATTGTCACAGTCCGTGGCAAAGGCTACATGCTCTCTATATAGCTGTTAAAAAGCGGTTTACGCTATTCATACTCAACTCTGGTTACTTGGTGAGTTGAGCAATTAAGCGTTCAAAGGCTCTGTAATTTAATGCCTCTTTTAAATCGTCTAAACTAATTTTTTCATTCCCTTTTAAATCACTAATCGTACGCGCTACTTTAATAACTCTATGGTAAGAGCGCGGCGATAAAGACAGCTTTTCACTGGCCTTAGCTAAAAACTGCAGCTCTGCTGGGGCAAGCTCACAGTAAATACTCATTTCTTTATTATTTAGCCGCGCATTCACTTTGCCTTGGCGTTTTAACTGTATGTAATAAGCTGCTTCTACCCGTGCACGCACTTGTGCGCTGGTTTCTTCTTGCTTAGTGCTTTGCAGCTCCACGCTGGTTAACCGTGGTAGCTCTATTTGCAAATCAATACGGTCAACAAATGGGCCTGATACACGAGATAAATAACGTATAACTTGATCGGGTGTTGCTCTTTTATCGGTGTGGCTTCCAGTAGGACTGGGGTTTAACGCTGTAATGAGCTGAAACTGTGCAGGAAACTCCATTTGCCGCGCCGCACGCGAAATAGTTACCGTACCGGTTTCCATTGGCTCACGAAGGGAGTCGAGTACTTTACGCTCAAACTCTGGTAGTTCATCTAAAAATAATACCCCATTGTGTGCCAGCGAAATTTCACCCGGCTTAGGGTTTGATGACCCCCCCACTAATGCAACCGCCGAGCAGGTATGATGAGGATTACGAAAAGGGCGTTGCCGCCAGTTTGTTAAATCGATTGAATGACCAATAATTGAATAAAGTGCAGCAGTTGAAAGCGCCTCATCATCAGACATAGCCGGCATTATTGTGGCCATTCGCTGAGCAAGCATTGATTTACCGGTTCCCGGTGGACCTAAAAATAGCATGTTGTGACCGCCTGCAGCAGCTATTTCTAATACACGTTTAGCCCCGGGCTGGCCCTTTACGTCGCTCAAATCGAGTAAAAAGTCAGGTGACTGCGTACAGTCTGGATACTCTATATTTAACGGCAACGGCTGCTGGTTTAGTAAATCACCCCATACTTCTTGAATCGAACTTACCGCTTTGCGCTTTACGCCATTTACAAGGCTTGCCAGGCTATCATTAGCTATGGGTAAAAAACAGCAGCGGTTTTGTTCTTTAGCTGCAAGCACAGAGGGCAAAATAGCATTTACTCCACGTACCTCACCGTTGAGTGCAAGCTCACCGTAAAACTCATATTTATGAATATCAGGGCACACTATTTGCCCTGATGCTACCAAAATGCCTACGGCAATGGCCAAATCAAACCGGCCACCGTCTTTGGGTAAATCAGCTGGGGCTAAATTAACAGTAATGCGTTGATCAGGGAAACCAAATTGAGAGTTTTCAAGCGCGCTGCGCACTCTGTCTTTTGACTCTTTAACAGAGGCTTCGGGAAGGCCTACAATGTGGAATGCGGGTAAACCAGTTCCTAAGTGAACCTCTACAATAACTTCAGGGGCATTAATACCTACCTGAGCACGAGAATATATACGAGCTAATGACATTCCTTATCCTAATCAATCCTATGATTAAGTAAGTTTAGTCAGGATATTTAAAAACGTGTAATGTGATTTTCCATTTTATTGCTGAAAAACGTAAGAATAATGTCATCAACATTGCCAATACCATCGCCAGCTCAGTCACAAATGAAAAATACATACTAAGTGTATAAACAATACCACCCGCAATACAGGTAATGGCATAGAGCTCTCCTTTTAACAGCATAGGGATTTCGCGGGCGAGTACATCACGTATTAAGCCTCCAAAACAAGCCGTTATGACTCCCATTATGATTGCTGTCATTTCTGGCATGCCTGCAAGTAGTGCTTTTTGAGTGCCCATTACAGCAAAAAAAGCCAAGCCGAATGCGTCTGCTATTTGAAGTGTGTAATACGGAATAGATTTTTGCTTATTAATAAGCCGAGATGTAATAAGTACAGCAGCTAAAATAGCAAAAAAATAGCTTTGATCATGTAGCCAAAATACAGGAACGTCTAGAATCACATCGCGAACAGTTCCCCCACCAATAGCGGTCACTGTTGCTAATACTACCACCCCAAAACCATCCATTTTTTTCTCGTAGGCCACTAATGTGCCTGAAATAGCAAACACAGCAATGCCGATTAAATCAAACCAGTGATACAGTTCTGTCATGTAAAAGTACACTTAAAAATATTTCAGCCGTTTTAACATACCCAGCACGAGGTGTTAAGTAATAACGAATTTAAAATGATTGGTATAGTATATGTGGTAAATGTAATAACAGCTTTGCTATTAAGAATTACTGAATTTTAGACATAAAAAACATGCTTTTAGCATATCACTTTAATAGTGCTTTTATTTCAGTGGTTGCGGGAGCCTGAGCTTATAGAAAGTGAACCGACGACCTTTGCTGGCTAATGGAGAGCTGAGACCGACGAGCTATCCATTTCACTAAATTTCAGGCATAAAAAAACACGCTTTTAGCGTGTTACTTTAATAGTGCTTTTTATTTCTCAGTGGTTGCGGGAGCCGAATTTTAATAGATGGCCTTTGCTGGCTAATGGAGAGCTGAGACCGACGAGCTACCCATTTCACTGAATTTCAGGCATAAAAAACACGCTTTTAGCGTGTTACTTTAATAGTGCTTTTATTTCAGTGGTTGCGGGAGCCGGATTTTAATAGATGGCCTTTGCTAGCTAATGAAGAGCTGAGACCGACGAGCTACCCATTTCACTAAATTTCAGGCATAAAAAAACACGCTTTAGGCGTGTTGCTTTACTATATCTGTTTATTTCAGTGGTTGCGGGAGCCGGATTTGAACCGACGACCTTTGCTAGCTAATGGAGAGCTGAGACCGACGAGCTACCCATTTCACTGAATTTCAGGCATAAAAAAACACGCTTTTAGCGTGTTACTTTGTATAGTGCTTTTATTTCAGTGGTTGCGGGAGCCGGATTTGAACCGACGACCTTCGGGTTATGAGCCCGACGAGCTACCAGGCTGCTCCATCCCGCGCCTGAAATATGCATACTTATTTAACGTTGCTTACATTACAACGTGGCGTCCAATTTAAGAAATTGGTTGCGGGAGCCGGATTTGAACCGACGACCTTCGGGTTATGAGCCCGACGAGCTACCAGGCTGCTCCATCCCGCGCCTGTATATTTAAAGTCTATCGACTACTTAATTTAATCTCTTAAGTTAGAGTTTACAGTAACCTCACCCCATAAAGGAAATTGGTTGCGGGAGCCGGATTTGAACCGACGACCTTCGGGTTATGAGCCCGACGAGCTACCAGGCTGCTCCATCCCGCGCCTGTAATTTCTTTAAAACATTTTCGTAATATTTACGAGCCTGCCTTGAAGAGAGCGCTACTATATAGGAATAAACTTATAATGCAAGGCTTTAACTACCTAAAACTGTTCAAGTGAACAAAAAGCAATCAAAACTCTATTCTATACTCGCTCTTTGGTGAGGAGTAATCATTTTTTGAAACTCCCAATCAGGGTGCCCCATTACAATAAAGTCTGGGTTTTCAGTGCTCTCGCGTTGGTTATAGGTTAAAGGGTTAAACTCTGCATCAGTAATGCAACCGCCCGCTTCTTCTACAATAACTTGTGAAGCCCCTGTGTCCCACTCACCTGTTGGGCCTATTCTTAAAAAGCAGTCCGCTTTACCCTCAGCAACAATACATGCTTTTAACGAGCACGAACCAACCGCAATGGTTGTAAATTGGCTATTTAAGTATTGACTCACCGACTCAATTTTCTGACGGCGACTTACCGCTAGTGTTAAACTTTCAGGCGGAGCTACGTATATTCGTGTGTCGCTCTTTTCTTCACGCTTAAAAGCACCATTTTTAGCACTCGCAAAGTAAGTAATACCTTTCGACGGCCAATGAATTACACCCAACACAGGGTGGTTATTTTCAATAAGCGCAATGTTTACCGCAAAATCACCACTTTCTAAAATAAATTCACCTGTGCCATCCATGGGATCAAGTAACCAATAACGCTGCCAATCTTGCCTATCGGCTAATGCAGGAATAGGTGTTTCTTCCGACATAATAGGAATATCGGGCGCAAGTGCCTTTAAGCCTGCAACAAGCACATCATTTGCAGCTAAATCGGCTTTAGTTACTGGTGTGTGGTCTGATTTTTCTTGTTGGCCAATATCATCTTTTTTGTATATAGCCATAATGGCATCGCCTGCACGTTCGGCTAATTCAATACAAGGTTCTAATAATTTATTCATCGGCAGCTCCAGATGCTAAGTACTTATCTAATAATAGCAAAGCGGCAACACTTCGTGCTTCGGTAAAATCATCTTGCTCTAATAATGACTGCCATTGCGTTAATGGCCACTTAACAACAACTAAAGGCTCAGGCTCGTCGCCTGGAAGTGTTTGCGGATATAATTGCTTAGCAAATAAAATATGCATGGTGGCATTAAAATAACTAGGTGCCATAGTCACTGTTTTTAATGGTTTAAAAAAGTCTGCGCCAAAACCTACTTCTTCTTTAAGTTCTCTATTAGCAGCTTGCTCTGGTGTTTCGCCTGGGTCGATCAGTCCTTTAGGAAAGCCTAGCTGGTAGTCATTGGTGCCCGCGCAATACTCACGCACTAGCAGCATTTCGTTATCAGCCGTTATAGGCACAATCATTACAGCGCCTCTGCCACCACCTCGAATACGTTCATACTGACGCTCTTCGTCATTCGAAAATTTTAGCTCTAAAGATTCCACAGTAAATAGGCGACTTTTAGCGACAACATTATTACTTAGGATTTGAGGAGGTGTTGGATGCTTTTTCTGTGTCATTGGCGTTAATTTGCTATCATGGCAGTTGTGCTTAATCATAAACTTTTCACAGGGAAAAGCCCATGCTAAATTGGTCAAAAATCGATACCGTTTTACTTGATATGGACGGAACACTCCTCGATTTACATTATGACAGCCATTTTTGGTTAACTGTTCTTCCACAGCAACACGCCTTAGCGAAAAATATAAGCCTGAGCGAAGCAAAAGAAGATATTTTTAAACGCTACCAAGCTGTAAGCGGCCAAATTGAGTGGTACTGCTTAGATTATTGGGAAGATCAGCTTAAATTACCGATTATGGATTTAAAGCGAGAAACACAGCACCTTATAAAAGTTCGTGACGACGTGCCCTATTTTTTAACGGAACTAAAAAAAGCAGGAAAAGAGCTTATATTGCTTACCAACGCACACCCAGAAAACGTCATGATGAAATTTGAACACACCGCAATCGATAATTATTTAGATGGTGTAGTGTCGACTCATGAATATGGCGTAAGTAAAGAGCAGCAAAGTTTATGGCACCAAGTACAAAATGATTTAGGATTTAACAAAACACGTACTTTATTTGTTGATGACAGCGTAGCTGTATTAAATGCCGCAAAAGAATACGGCATTGGACACTTACTTGCGGTTGCCAACCCCGACAGTCAGCAACCACACAACGAAATAGCCGATTACTTAAATGTAACCGACTACCGCACTATTATTTAGCTTTTAGGGTAACGTGCCTCAAGGCCTTGATAAACTAACTTTGCGAAGTCTGCATGTTCGGTATCAAGGCTTTTAACTACTTCCACTAAGTGCTCGTTATCTTCTTGCCCGTTCCACACTTTAATGTAGCTACCGTCTTTATAACCATGGTCTTGGCGAAAAAAGTTTAAGGTATTTTTACCAACATAACCACGGTATAAATCGTCAATATCCATGCCCATTTGTGCCATACAACCGGCAAATGCTGATGCATTAAACGCTTTATCTGCAACAGCAGATGCCGCAAGTATTTCTAACGTTTGTTTAAAGTCATCAGCTTGCTGTACTTGGCTCAACTCACTTTCTAATTGCTTTGCTAAGTCTTGATAGCTTGTTTTTCCGTCAATACGTAGCGACAAACCAAAGTGAAAAATATCAACCAATTCTAAAATAACTTGCTCGGTATCGGGTGTTTGTTTTTTCCACCACTTCCAGCCATGATGATCTAGCATTTCGGCACACTCAACCCAAATAGCGCGATACCATTCAAACCCTTGTGTAAACCATTGTTCATGCACTTTTGTATTCATGGCGTTTTGCATTTCTAGCATGACTACTAGCTTATTTAAATTGGCAGACATATCAATTCCTGTCGTTTTTTAGTTGTTATAATAATACAGAGAAAGCGCTGTTTTTGCATTTGCTATGTCTGTTTTAATTATTTTTATCGATTACTGGTAAACTCATACCACGACTCGATTAAATCAATAAAGTCTTCAAAACCACAACCACTGCTTAAGTCGTTCTCTTCAAGCATTAAATCATCATCTTGATAGGCAATTAAGTCTTCGCTGTCTTGGTGCAGAGCATGAGCCTCAAATAAGGCCTCATCTTTAGATAAAATTAAATCTATTTCTTGGCCTTTTAGAGTGACTGGCTCAAAACTCGTTTTGACAGACACAATAAGTGCTTGCACCATAGCGACTTTGTCTTTGCCAATTTCTTCGTTTAACCAACGACCTATTATTGCGTGTTCGCTGCTTATTTTAATTCGTAAACCACTAATAGGGTCACGTATAAATTGATATTCCATAGCTATTACTTATTAAACGTTAATAACGCGATTATACCCGTAAATTAGCTGTAACGCCGACCCTAAAAAACAAAATAGCGCCATTGGGCGCTATTTTTGTAAAACGTTTAAATACCTAACTTCGCGAGCGGTATCGTGCCGCATCTATTATCGACCATAAATAAATAATAGGTACTAATACAAAACCAACGAGTACATAAATAAGTGCGTAACTTATAACAATAGCTAGCGCAAAAAATATAGCCGCTAAAATACGCCCTTGTACTAGTTGTCCTAAACCAGGAAAAAATATATTACACAATGCAGCAATCACATTACCGCCAGACCCTTGATCAGCCATACTCACCTCTGTAGTTAATTAATTTTAAATTTTAGTTATCTACTTACTATCACACTTTATGCCAATTTATTAAAGCTTAAAAATCAGTTAGTTAAATTACGACTCACTAATTGCTTTGGTATTTTTTACTAAATATAGGTCAATTTGATTATTTTTATTATTAATCTTAGTCACTTATCCATGCCAAAAACTATCCAGCTGATTGGTTTTAGAGGCTATTTTTATAATAGCTGTTCATAAAAACAGTATTTTATTTAGCCTTACAAAAACACCTGTTATACTGCCCTCAATATTGATTAAAAAGGCGTAACGATGGACGTTTCAGAATTACTCGACGGCTTAAATGACAAACAACGCGATGCCGTTGCAGCCCCATTACAAAACATGCTGGTATTGGCCGGTGCTGGGTCTGGTAAAACACGAGTGTTAGTTCATCGTATCGCGTGGCTTATGCAAGTTGAACAAGCATCAGCTTATAGTATTTTTGCGGTAACTTTTACCAATAAAGCAGCTAAAGAAATGCGTACCCGCGTTGAAGAAACCTTAAAAGCACCGGTTGGCGGGATGTGGATTGGTACTTTCCATGGTTTATCACACCGTATTTTACGCGCTCATCACCGTGAAGCTAACTTACCAGAAGCCTTTCAAATTTTAGATTCTGATGACCAACTTCGTATGATCAAGCGCTTGTTAAAATCAATGAATATTGATGATAAAAAGTGGCCTGCAAAACAGTTTGGTTGGTACATAAGCGCTAAAAAAGACGAAGCACTTCGCCCTAAAGATATTCAAGCTTATGATATAAACGAGCAAATGATGCTGCGTGTATATGCCGCCTACCAGGAAGCGTGTGACAGGGCTGGTTTGGTCGATTTTGCTGAAATACTGCTACGCAGCTATGAAGTATTAAAAAATAACCCGACGTTACTTCGCCACTACCAACAGCGCTTTGCCCACATGCTAGTAGACGAGTTTCAAGATACTAATACCATTCAGTACGCATGGTTAAAGTTACTTGCAGGCGACACAAGCAGCATAATGATTGTTGGCGACGACGACCAAAGTATTTACGGCTGGCGCGGAGCTAAAATAGAAAACATAAAACGCTTTTTAACTGACTTTGATGCTGAAACCATTCGCCTTGAACAAAACTACCGTTCAACCGCAACTATTCTTAAAGCATCTAATGCGCTTATAAAAAATAACTCCGAGCGTATGGGGAAAAGCTTATGGACCGACGGTAACGAAGGCGAGCCTATATCAATTTATGCCGCCTTTAACGAGCTAGACGAAGCCCGCTTTGTGAGTAGCAAATTACGTAGCTGGTTAAATGCAGGTAACGCGTTGCAAGACGCCGCTATTTTATACCGTAGTAACGCGCAATCTCGTGTACTCGAGGAAGCCATGCTGCAAGAAGGCTTAAAATATCGCATTTACGGTGGTATGCGATTCTTCGAGCGTCAAGAAATTAAAGATGCGCTATCGTACTTACGCTTAGTAGGTAATCGCCAAGACGATGCCGCATTTGAGCGTGTAATTAATACTCCTGCTCGCGGTATTGGCGATAAAACATTAAGTCATATACGTGATTGCGCTCGTGCTGAGTCACTTCCGCTTTGGTACGCAGCTAAAGCTATTGTTGAACAACAGCACTTATCAGGCCGAGCAGCTGGCGCTGTAACAAAGTTTGTAGAACTTGTTGAGCACATTGAAGACAAAATTAGCGATCTTACTTTACAAGAACAAGCTAAATATACAATTCAAACCTCTGGCCTTATGGCTATGTACCAAGCTGAAAAAGGCGAAAAAGGCCGTGCCCGCGTAGAAAACTTAGAAGAGCTTATAAGTGCATGCGATCAGTACGAACTCCCTGAAGAAGAAGAGTTTAGCTCACCACTACAAGGCTTTTTAGCCTATACCTCGCTTGAATCTGGTGAAGGCCAAGCGGATGAGCACGAAGACGCGGTACAAATGATGACGCTTCACTCAGCTAAAGGCTTAGAGTTCCCGCTTGTGTTTATGGTGGGCGTTGAAGAAGGCATGTTCCCTTCGCAGCAAAGTAATGAAGAGTCTGGCCGCTTAGAAGAAGAACGCCGCCTTTGTTATGTAGGCATGACCCGTGCAATGGATAAACTATACATTAGCCATGCCGAAAGCCGCCGCCTTTATGGACAAGAGAAATACCATAGTCCTTCACGTTTCTTACGCGAAATCCCTGAAGACTGCGTAGAAGAAATTCGTATTAAAACGCAAGTTTCGCGACCACCGGCAGCAGGGCGCTTTAGTGCATCGGTAAGCCATGCCGCCTTTGAAGACAGCGGCTTTAACTTAGGTCAACGTGTACTGCATGCTAAGTTTGGTATTGGCACGGTACTTAACTATGAAGGTAGCGGTGCACAATCGCGTGTACAGGTAAACTTTGATGACTTAGGCAGCAAATGGTTAGTAACGGCTTATGCACGATTACAAGCTGTATAAAGCTCACATAAACTCACTAGAAAAAACACTGGTTGGCGCTCATCATCGCCAACTGGTGCTTGTTACTGGCAGTACTGCCTGGTGCTACGAGCTGTTAGGTGAATTACTTCAACCTGAAAACACACTCGTCGTTTCTAAAAATACCAGACTAAATAACGCGCAGTGGCCTAATCGTACTCATCAAATTTTAGGGCAAGAATATTCTCACGCCGTATACGATGGCTTTAGTGGCTTGCACCCTGATAAATTAGCAGCTATTGCAGGTACGGTAAAAGCAGGCGGTATTTTATATTTACTGCTACCAGAGCTAAGCGAGCTTTCAACTTGGCCAGATCCTGCGCTAAGCACAGTGCAGTCTCACGGGCATAAAGTAAGCTATAGCTTTTTTAATGAACGCATTGCCCGCGTTGTGCAACCGTTACCCGCTTATCACTTTAGTGAATTACATGGCTGTACAGGTAATATCAGCAGAGAAAGCTCTACCAATAAAATAGATTTTGAACCGCAACAGCATTGTGTAGAAAATATAATTAAAGTGGCTCATGGTCGCGCCAATCGCCCTTTACTCATTAATGCCGACAGAGGTCGTGGTAAATCAGCAGCGCTTGGACTTGCTGCCGCCAAGCTTATCGATAAAAAAATACTACTTTGCAGTACACAATTTAAAGCCACTCATAGCAGCTTTAAACATTTAAGTAATGAGTTAAACATACCCTTCGATGGTAAAAGTAAGCAACTTGCTAATTTGCAGTATATCGCTCCAGATTCATTATTAGACTCGTTGCCAGAGTGTGATTTATTACTTGTTGACGAGGCGGCTGCTATTCCAGTTCCTCTGTTATTAAAAATGCTAAAACAGTATCCGCGCATTGTATTTGCAAGTACTTTAGTAGGTTATGAGGGTAATGGTAGAGGCTATACAATTAGGTTTAGTCAGTACATTAAAGCAAAGTATAAAGCCGCTAATATTATCACACTTGATGAACCGTTAAGGTTTGCAAAAGCCGACCCGCTAGAGCGCCATATACGCACTTTGCTCGCACTCGAAGCACAGTACGAAGAAATACAAAGCAATGGCTTAAATAACCTAGTCCACAGTGAAATTACTCAGCAACAACTCACAAATGACGAGCTGTTACTTGAGCAGGTTATTGCATTACTTGCCTTAGCACATTACCAAAGTAACGTTAACGATTTACGCCAACTACTTGATGCACCCTCACAACGATTGTTCATAACCCAAACACATAATCACGTAGTGGGGGTGTGTTTAGTTACAATAGAAGGCGGGTTACCCCTCGAGCTAACTGAGCAGGTGCTTAAAGGTGAACGCCGCCCACAAGGGCACCTAATGGCACAAACTCTCTCGCAGCTAAGCAGTGATCCCCAGTGCCTTACCCAACTCTCTGCTCGAGTAGTAAGAATTGCTGTTGCCCCTAATCTTCACAGCCAAGGAGTAGGTAAAGCCTTACTGAGTTTTTGCGAATCAAGAGTAAGTAATGAGTGCCATTGGTTTGGTGCTAGTTTTGGCGCTACGGCTGAGTTATTAAAATTTTGGCAAAGCCAAGGGTTTAGCACTATAAAGCTGGGTTATCAAAAAGATAAAAGCACTGGCGAGCATTCAGCACTCGTTGTGAAATGTTTAAACAACAATACGGGTACACTGAAACTATTAAAAGCTGAATTTCAAACCGATATATTTTATGCTTTACTCACACACTTTAAACACCTTGATTGGCAGCTTGTAAATGTACTTATTTCCTCGTTTACAGATAGACCTATCAGTTCAGACATCAAAAAACGTTTAATACGACAACTTAATAATCACTTTTCTCGATTTAGTATTACAGCTACTATTTGGCAAGTTGTAACTCTGGCACCCTCTGTTGTTAATTGTTTAACGCAAAGTGATAAGCAACTATTAATTAGCTTAATTTTGCAAAATGAAAGCGATACAAACGTCATTGAGCAATTAAATATACAAGGCAAAAAAGAGCTTGAAACATGCTTTAAACAAGCAGTGTTAAAACTAGCTAAAGCCATCAAATAACTCACCCCCTTAATACAATGATTAATTACCAGAGTTACTTAAGCTATTTGGTAGATTTGTTCTATTCTTAATACATTAATGGGTAAATTAAGATAAAGGCATGGAATTAATAAACTTTAAAGTGGGCTGCAAAACCATTTCACTGAAAATACTTGATATCTTATTAACCGAGCGCTTTGATAATAATCTCACAACACTACCAAACAACAACAAAAGCTTTATTGGTGTTAAAGATTATATGGATATCCCTACGCCAGTTTTCGATTTAGGAATTATCTTAAATAATATATCAACAGAGCAAAGCAACAAACATATTTTAAAACAGCTAAGATCCTGGCAAGACAAACAAACCAAATGGTTTAATACACTCGAAACAAACCTCTTAAATCAATCAGAAAAATTAGTTATTAATGAAGCTGAGCTTCAAGACTTTATTGTTTTTTTCCAGGAGTTCAATACAGACAACCCTGATTTAAAGCTTACTATCTCACGCTTTAATGAGCCTTTTGAATTATTACTAGAACAAGCTAGAGAAGCCGTAACTGCTCACAGGCAAGGTGAACATATACAGGTAAGCTATTTACTTAGTAAGATAAAACGTAGCAGTCTTGCTCAGTTAGAGAGACTGTTTGAATCAGCACAAGAGCAAATAACTTTGGATTACAAACCAATTATTGTATTCACAACGAAAGACGGTATAAACCCTCATGTGGGGTTGCTGGTCGATAAAGTAGAAGACAGCCTAGATTATAAAAAAGAAGATATAAAACCATTAGATAAGCTAACTGATATAGGCTTTGATATAGATCCACAAACTAAAGGTATGATGCGAGGCTTAATAAAAATGGCAGAAAATCATAGTGTGCTTATCGATCCGAGTTCCATATTTAAGCCGACTGAACTACAGGTAGAAACTGAAAATACGGAAGCGTATGGCTTATTTTAGACACAAAAAAGCCGAGATAGACTCGGCTTTTTAATAAAGTTTTTTATGCTATACGGTTGTAATAATATCTTCTACCGCTAAACGCGCCTTTGGCAAACCATGGTTCCAGTCTTCGTCGGTATTAGGGTAACCCATTGCTAGTGCAACTTCACAAATATGACCGTCAAGTTCAGCATTAAACTTCTCACTAATTAGCTCCGGGTCAACGCCTTCCATTGGAGTCGACGCTATGTTCAATCGCGCTAATGTGTGCAGCACATTACCAAGTGCTAAGTAAACCTGCGCCTTAGTCCAACTACCGTTGTAACCTTTCTCATCTGTGTTCATTTCAGCAAATGCATATGCACCCATAAAGTTATCACGCATATCTGCTGGTAAATGACCAGAGCTGACTTCTACATCAACACGCTTAGAAAATTTTTCTTTCGTAAACTTAGGATCATAAGCAAGTAATAATGTATGCGATGCTTCTTTAGCATGATGCTGATTAAACTGGTGTTTGTTAGCAAATGTATCGTGTAAGCGTTGTTTACCTTCTTCACTTTCAACCAAAATAAACTTCCAAGGTTGCGAGTTAATTGAAGAAGCTGACAAGCGAATAGCCTCTTTAATTACTTCAATATCTTCATCAGAAATACGTTTTGATGAATCATATTGCTTAGCGGTATAACGATTGTGTAAATCTTTGATAATTTGATGAGCCATGTTTTTCTCCAAAACTTATACTAAGTAAATATTTTATAAAGTTAGTTTAATTGGAAAGGATCATTTTGATAATAGTGAATACAGTTAAAAGACTATATAGAAAATATTGATAATTAAAATAGCCTAGGCGACCATTCAATTATTATGTAAGCATGTACTAAAAGTTCGGTATAGTTTGGCCATTTACTAAATCCCAGACAGCAAAAAAACCGTCTCATTGATTTAACGGGTTTTTCTTATGTGAAGTCGGTGCGCTACGCAGTAGAATGTCATGGTGCCCACAGCGGTAAAAAGTCACATAGCAAATGGGATGCTACGTTGTGCCGGTCTGCCTTGTACGAATCTCGCTTTGACATTGTTTTGCGTAATGTATGGGAATAAAATACCGTGGAGCACAGGATATGTATGAGCCGCCGCTACTGGGTTCGGCATGGGGTCTTGGCTATTTATTAAACCCCAGAAAGCAAAAAACCGTCACATTGCTGTAACGGGTTTCTCTTATTTGAAGCCTGGTAATGTCCTACTTTCACATAGCA
>NZ_AHCB03000008.1 GCF_000238335.3 Pseudoalteromonas marina
CTGTACAAATAACAATGTTATTCATACGAATTTTATTATCAGCTTTTCCAAATTTTTAAAGAGCAAGAGATACAAAAACCTCTCAAAATTAAACACACTCTATTCTCAGGCTATTTAGCTGCCCGATAAAGAATATTTATTTTTAAGAAGTAAAAGTGGTGGAGCTAAGCAGGATCGAACTGCTGACCTCCTGCGTGCAAGGCAGGCGCTCTCCCAGCTGAGCTATAGCCCCACATATGCTGGTCTTATTGTTTAGTTACCGACTTCGTGAAGAAGTGGTGGGTCTGAGTAGATTTGAACTACCGACCTCACCCTTATCAGGGGTGCGCTCTAACCAGCTGAGCTACAGACCCAAACAATAAGTGTTGTTCTCTTTACAATAACAATCATCTGTGTGGACACTACGAACAAATAAGTTCTAAATCGTATAAGGAGGTGATCCAGCCCCAGGTTCCCCTAGGGCTACCTTGTTACGACTTCACCCCAGTCATGAATCACTCCGTGGTAAACGTCCTCCCGAGGGTTAGACTATCTACTTCTGGAGCAACCCACTCCCATGGTGTGACGGGCGGTGTGTACAAGGCCCGGGAACGTATTCACCGCGTCATTCTGATACGCGATTACTAGCGATTCCGACTTCATGGAGTCGAGTTGCAGACTCCAATCCGGACTACGACGCACTTTAAGTGATTCGCTTACCTTCGCAGGTTCGCAGCACTCTGTATGCGCCATTGTAGCACGTGTGTAGCCCTACACGTAAGGGCCATGATGACTTGACGTCGTCCCCACCTTCCTCCGGTTTATCACCGGCAGTCTCCTTAGAGTTCTCAGCATTACCTGCTAGCAACTAAGGATAGGGGTTGCGCTCGTTGCGGGACTTAACCCAACATCTCACAACACGAGCTGACGACAGCCATGCAGCACCTGTATCAGAGTTCCCGAAGGCACCAATCTATCTCTAGAAAGTTCTCTGTATGTCAAGTGTAGGTAAGGTTCTTCGCGTTGCATCGAATTAAACCACATGCTCCACCGCTTGTGCGGGCCCCCGTCAATTCATTTGAGTTTTAACCTTGCGGCCGTACTCCCCAGGCGGTCTACTTAATGCGTTAGCTTTGAAAAACAGAACCGAGGTTCCGAGCTTCTAGTAGACATCGTTTACGGCGTGGACTACCGGGGTATCTAATCCCGTTTGCTCCCCACGCTTTCGTACATGAGCGTCAGTGTTGACCCAGGTGGCTGCCTTCGCCATCGGTATTCCTTCAGATCTCTACGCATTTCACCGCTACACCTGAAATTCTACCACCCTCTATCACACTCTAGTTTGCCAGTTCGAAATGCAGTTCCCAGGTTGAGCCCGGGGCTTTCACATCTCGCTTAACAAACCGCCTGCGTACGCTTTACGCCCAGTAATTCCGATTAACGCTCGCACCCTCCGTATTACCGCGGCTGCTGGCACGGAGTTAGCCGGTGCTTCTTCTGTCAGTAACGTCACAGATATGAGGTATTAACTCACACCCTTTCCTCCTGACTGAAAGTGCTTTACAACCCGAAGGCCTTCTTCACACACGCGGCATGGCTGCATCAGGCTTTCGCCCATTGTGCAATATTCCCCACTGCTGCCTCCCGTAGGAGTCTGGACCGTGTCTCAGTTCCAGTGTGGCTGATCATCCTCTCAAACCAGCTAGGGATCGTTGCCTTGGTGAGCCATTACCTCACCAACTAGCTAATCCCACTTGGGCCAATCTAAAGGCGAGAGCCGAAGCCCCCTTTGGTCCGTAGACATTATGCGGTATTAGCAGTCGTTTCCAACTGTTGCCCCCCCCCTCAAGGCATGTTCCCAAGCATTACTCACCCGTCCGCCGCTCGTCAGCAAAGTAGCAAGCTACTTTCTGTTACCGCTCGACTTGCATGTGTTAGGCCTGCCGCCAGCGTTCAATCTGAGCCATGATCAAACTCTTCAATTAAAAAGTTTTGTGTCTTTCGACAGCTCAATGAATTCTGAATTTATTTAATATCTTTCGATATTGAATTGACTGTGCTGAATAACTACCGAAATAATTATTCTGTTGGTCACTCAGTTTCAATTGAGACTCTAATTTGTTTGCCTCACTACCTAAGTAGCTTGGCTGTTAGAACTCAATCTGTACGAGTGCCCACACAGATGATTGCTTTATATTGTTAAAGAACGTTGCGACGTTGTCGCTAGGGATGCGTATAATACATCCTTTATTTTTCGAGTCAATACTTTGTTTTAAACTTTCTTACGATAATTTAAAACCGAAGTTTTACTTAACTCTCTGATTAACTTTTGCCTCGCTATGCGTTGGCGCCTGCCGTCTCAGTGGGGTCGCATTATAGGGAGAACAGATTTTTACGCAAGTACTTTTTCAAAGAAAAACTAAAATAAAACACTGTTCGGTCACTATATGAGCGAAAGCCCTTAAAACTGATAGTTTTATAAACAATATAGGCTTTACTGGCACTGAAATAAGCACTACTGCTACACTAATGCACTTAATATGTTTAATTTAAAGGTGCATATATGGCAATACGTTCTTATAGAGGAATTACCCCTGCGTTTAATAAGTCTGTTTATATAGACGAGTCGTCTGTATTAGTCGGTGATATTACTATAGGCGATGATAGCAGTGTATGGCCTTTAGTTGCTGCTCGCGGCGATGTTAACCATATTCGTATTGGTGAGCGCTCTAATATTCAAGATGGCAGTGTATTACATTTATCGCGTGCAACTAAAAGTAATCCAGATGGTTACCCTCTTATAATAGGCGATGATGTAACGGTTGGTCACAAAGTGATGCTACATGGGTGCGTGCTTGGTAACCGTATACTCGTGGGTATGGGTGCGATTATCATGGATAATGTAATTGTAGAAGATGATGTTATTATTGGTGGGGGCTCGTTGGTACCACCAAATAAGCGCCTGGAATCAGGCTATTTGTATGTAGGAAGTCCAGCAAAGCAAGCCCGTCCATTGACTGAGCAGGAGCTCGCTTTCTTAAAAATATCGGCAGATAACTATGTCCAATTAAAAGATGAATATCTAGCTGAAGCTAACTAATTCCACTTCAATTTGACCTGCCGAGTTATAACTTTCTTCTTCTATTAGTTGCTCGGCACGTTCTTCGTATTCAAAACGGTATTTTTCAAAATAATCTGTAGCGTGACTTTCATCCGTGAGTTTAAGTTTACTTATCGCAATAACACACTCCACCAGCATGCCACTCACTTGAGCAAAAAACACTAACTGATGATCAGGCTCTCTAAACTCGAGTCTATCTATAAATTGTACAGCTTGGTTCATTTTAGTGAGCCTTGTTTAAGCGCTTTAACCACGGGAAGAATTTCTGGCATTTTGTTATGCCAAACATAATAAGCTTGTGCTGCCTGCCCTACCAACATACCACTGCCATCTAAAAGCTTAGTATTGTTACTATGCTCTGCAACCCAGTTCATAAAAATAGTGTTTGTCAGTGAATAAAACATATCGTATGCAACATCACAGCATGTTAAGTGCTTTTTATCTAGGGCTGGCAATTCGTTATTCATGCTGCTAGATGTTGAGTTTACAATTAGTGAGTAATTACTTACTGGTAAACCATCGAACCCATAGCCTGAAACTTTTCCGTATTCAGCAAATAGCAGAGCTAAGTCTTTTGCTTTTTGAGCGGTACGATTAACAATAATAATTTCTGCGGGTTTTTGTTCAAGCAATGGTAATATAACCCCCCTTGCAGCACCACCAGCACCAATTATTAAAATACGCTTATTTGTAATCACAACTTTATTAGCAAGGAGGTCATTTACAAAACCAACACCGTCGGTGTTATCTCCTAATAATGTTCCATCTTTTCTTTTTTTAAGTGTATTAACCGCGCCGACTATTTTAGCAAGCGGTGTAAGTTCATCAGCCATTGCAAACGCCTGCTCTTTAAATGGCATGGTAACGTTCGCACCTTTTCCACCTTGCTCAAAAAATGTCGATACTGTTTTTTCAAAGCTGTCGATAGGTGCTAATATTGCGCGATAGTCGATTTGCTCACCTAGCGAGATAGCAAATTGTTTATGTATCGCGGGGGATTTTGAATGTTTAATTGGATTTCCAAAAACCGCATATTTGTCCATTTTAAAACAACCTCTTTGCAGCTAAGTGCTGCTTATAATCGATGATAAATAATATGATTAAACGACTTTTTTCTAAATCTAAGCCTAAGAAAGTAGATCAAACACCTACACCTGAAAAAACGCCTTACGAAATCATTGGCGGAGAGAAAGGTGCACGCGCTATTTCTGAACGATTCTACGACATTATGGCCTCAGATGAATACGCTAAACCGTTATATGATATGCATCCTCAACCATTAGATAGAATTCGCCAAGTCTTTTTCGAGTTTTTATCTGGTTGGTTAGGTGGGCCTTCACTATTTGAGCAAAATCATGGGCAGCCCATGTTACGTAAACGCCATATGCCATTTTTAATTGACCAGAACTTACGGGATCAATGGATGTATTGTATGAACAAAACTCTTGATATTGAAATTGACAACCCACTACTTCGAGAAGGGCTTAAAAACTCATTTGCTCAGCTAGCAAGCCACATGATTAACCAACATTAATCATAAACAATAAAAAAGACGCTTTCGCGTCTTTTATATTGTTTATATTTGCCACTCTCGGGCTATTAGCTCTTCTGGTTTACTTGAAAGCCAAGCTTGTGGTCGCAAGTAATACTGATATAAGTTTGCCTCAAGGCTGTTTTCAGCTGGTGTAAAGTTATACTCCCAGCGCGCTAGTGGTGGCATCGACATTAAAATAGACTCTGTTCGCCCGCCACTTTGCAATCCAAATAATGTGCCTCTATCCCACACTAAGTTAAACTCAACGTAACGACCACGGCGGTAGAGCTGAAAGTCACGTTGCTGTTCAGTGTACTCATCGTTTTTGCGACGTTCAATAATCGGAATATAGGCATCTAAAAAGCCATTGCCGACTGACTGCATAAATGCAAAGCTTTGCTCAAAGCCTAGTTCATTTAAATCATCGAAAAATAAACCACCCACCCCACGTGTTTCATCACGATGTTTAAGGTAAAAGTACTCATCGCACCATGTTTTGTATTTTGAATAAACATCACTACCAAACGGCACACATATATCGTGTGCAACTTGATGCCAATGCTGTACGTCTTCAAATACCGGGTAAAAAGGGGTTAAATCAAAACCTCCACCAAACCACCATATTGGCTCTTCGCCCTCTTTTTCTGCTATAAAAAAGCGTACGTTGGCATGACTTGTTGGTACGTGCGGGTTTTTGGGATGAATAACAAGTGAAACCCCGCAAGCATGAAAACTACGCCCTGCAAGCTCTGGCCTATGGGCGGTTGCAGAACCTGGCATGGATGCGCCAAATACATGAGAGTAATTTACGCCCCCCTGCTCAATTACGTTACCATCAGTAGTTACTCGAGTACGGCCACCACCGCCTTCAGCTCTTTGCCAGCTATCTTCGACAAATTTAGCACTGCCATCTGCAGCTTCTAGCCCTTGGCAAATGGTATCTTGCAAAGCCATAAAGTAGGCTTTTACTTGTTCTAATAATTCGCTTTGCATATTACCCTCTAAATACTTTACCGGTCATGGCATCTTTTATTGTGCTGGGTTGAGTGTTTCCACCTAACGGCTCATCAACATAAAAGCCAACTTGATCAGCAAATTGCTCCTTTGCTTGCTCAATGCTTATTACTGTTTCTTGGCCTGTTAAATTTGCACTGGTTGATACCAGTGGCTTTCCAAACTCTTGGCATAAGCGCTTAACTGTTGGGTGATTTGTTACCCTAACCGCAATAGTATCAAACTGCCCTGTTAACCATTTTGGTGTGCTTTTTGCCGCTGGCATAACCCACGTAATAGCAGCAGGCCAACTAGAAAATATGTCTGCACGTTTGTCCATAGGTACTTTAGCATCATCAACATACTTTAATAATTGCCCATAATTATCAGCAATTAAAATAAGGCCCTTTTCAACTGGTCGCTGCTTAATTGCCAATAATTTTTCAACAGCATGCTGATTATCGGGGTCACATCCTAAGCCGAACACAGCCTCTGTTGGATAAACAATAACTTCGCCTTCATTTAAACATGTAAGTGCTGAAGGCGTATTTGAAAGTTCTGACAAGATGGTCTCCAAAAATGTTAAACGTTATTGAGTAAGCTTATGCATGCAACTTTTTTGCGGGCATTGCAGTAGTGTACCATTTGCCATGTGTCTTTCTATTACGATGGGCCAATCACATTTTGGACATGGCTGCTCTACAGGTTTATTATTAAGCGTGTATTTACAGCTAGGGTAGCTGTCGCATGAGTAAAATACTTTACCAAACTTATTACTGCGAGCAACTAAGTGGCCTTTTTTGCATTTTGGGCATGCTGGTAACGTAGCCTCTTGTTCCTTTTGCTCGTTGTCGTTTGCAATATAATGGCAATCAGGGTACCCCGTACAACCAATAAACATACCGTAACGGCCATTTTTAACCACCAGCGGTTTGCTGCATTGAGGGCAAGAGGAATCTTCAAGTACTTTTATTTCGTTACTTTCGTGTTGTACTAATGGCCTAATAAAGTCACATTGAGGGTAACTTGCACACCCCAAAAAAGGGCCTGACTTACTGTTGCGGATCACTAACTCTGAACCACACTGTGGGCATACTTCGTATTCTTTTTCTAAGGCGTGCTTATTCGCCGAGAAAAGCGAATGGTCGATTTTACTCATAGTGTTCCTAAGAGGTAAGTGAATTTTCGCCTAATATACCCAAACCACTTAAAGATACAAGCTATGCTATGCGCTTCATCTCTAGTAATTTGGGTTATATAAATAAATTCATAAGGTATTAATGCAATAACTCGGTGGGCTCATCAAAAATTAAGTCTTCCATTTGCTCATATGCTTCTTCAGAGCCGGGGACATTAAATAACACCATAAGCACTATCCACTTTAAATCATCTAAGCTAATCGCTGGCTTATCAAGTGCTGCAAGCTTATCCATAACCATTTCACGGGTAATACTGTTAATAACCCCAATTTGCTCAACAAACATTAAAAAACCACGGCACTCGACGTTTAACATATTGCATTCGCTTTCTGTAAATATACGAATAGCGCGCCCTGGGTTAGCGATTAAATAAGGAGATTCATCGCTGTGTTGTAAATCGGCTAACTGTTCTAGCCAATTTAAGGCTTTAAATATTTCTGGTTTATTAAAGCCTGCACGAACTAACTCGTCGGTTAATTCATTTTGCTCAGCAAAAATGTCAGCTTCGCTATGAATGTAATTTTCAAATAGATACATAAGAATATCGAACATGCTACCTTCCTACGCTAAGCCTAATATAACCATCTAAAATGCGTTCAATTTGATCGTCTAACTCTAAATCAAGCAACCTTGCCAGTACTTTATCTATTGGCCATTGAACACGGCGTACAATATCGTCAACAGTTGTTACCTCAAACCCAATACTGTTTAAAACTTCACAATCACTACTTTGCTGAAGCGTCTCTTCTTTACTATATAGACCGCTTTGATAAGAAAAGCTCACTTCATCTAAAATATCTGTCACATTTTCAACAAGTTTAGCACCCTGCTTAATTAAAAAGTGGCTGGCTTGTGCAAGCGGGTTTTTAATAGAGCCTGGTACTGCAAACACCTCTTTATTTTGTTCAAGCGCATAACGCACAGTAATTAATGAGCCGCTTTTAATTTCAGCTTCAACAATTAATACACCTAAAGATAAGCCCGAAATAATCCTATTTCGGCGAGGAAAATTATGTGCGTTAGCGGCGGTTCCGGGTAAAAACTCACTAATTAATAAACCACTATTGAGTACTTGTTCTGTTAATAGTTTATGGCGTTTAGGGTAGTAAATATCAACACCCGTGCCTAAAACCGCGATAGTTTTACCATTCCCTGCTAAAGCACCTTTATGTGCTGCGCCATCTATTCCTCTAGCCATGCCCGATGTCACAGTAATACCAGCCTTTGTTAATTCGTAGGCAAACTCGGAGGCTATTTCAAGCCCTGTAGGGGTGGCGTTACGGCTACCAACAATGGCTATTTGCGAGCTAGAAAGTAAAGACACATCGCCCTTACAAAATAGTAATAAAGGTGCGCTAGCTATGTGTTTTAGTGAATCTGGGTAACGTGTATCAAAAAAACAAATAACTTCAATATTATGCTCTGCAACAAGCCGCTCATAATGCTGTACTTTTTGCCAATCTGTATTGAGTAAATTACTAGCCTGATTAGCCGTTAACCCTAACTCGTGTAATTTAGTGTGGGGTAAGTCAAACAATGACTCAAGTGGGTGGTGTTTAGATAGGGCTAATAAGGTTTTTGTGCCTAATCCCTTACACATATAAAAGGCAAGCCAGTGAGCTAACTTGCCTGATGACTGATCCATGCTCTCTCCTAGAGCACCGACTCGCTACTTCTTAATGAATAACTGCAATATCTCCAACGCGAATTGGGTGCTGGTTTTTTGTTATTAATGCATAACTTACTTTGTCATACACTTTGAATACGATTAACTCGCCTACTTTTTCTTTAGGCATTTTCCATGTTGTATTATCTTCGTCAGCTTTATTACTAAACAACTGACTTGCATCAGATAACAGTTTTTCAAATTTACTTGAATCCTCTGGGTAACGAGGACCACGAGGGCCATCAATAACCGTAGGTGACTCACGCTCTAAATCTAAAACATGACCTGGTTCAATATTTTGCTCGCTGCCTAAGTTTAGCACTACAACATCCATCGTGCTGAATTCTCTTACTTGGCGAGGAGACGCTATAACTTGCCCTTCTACTGGCTCTAGTGGGCGGTGAATATCAAAATAGGCTGGCAGCAACTGCCCCTCCATTGCTGGCATTAAAAAATCACCTTGTTTAATTTCTCGTTTTACTGACTCAACACGTAATGACGACGGCACACCATTACTTTCATCGCCACTTCTAAACGCTCGCGCCATGCCAACGTACGATGCACGCGTTGCTAATACTTCGCCTGTGTTTAAATCTCTGTAGGGTTCACCCTCGTTGTAAATCGCATAAGCACCATGTACTTTTAAGTCACCTTTAACGTATAAAATATGGCCTAAAGTTTGGGTTTTTGTGTTTTCGTTAGCACCTAACACATACGGCATATTTTTTATATCGTCGCTGTTAATCGCTTGCTCGTAGCTTAAATAAGGTTTAATCATTTGCAAAGGTAAGGTGGTAATTGCATTCAACCCTTTTGGGGTAATACGTCCTTGAGGTGACAGCTTTCGGTACGCTTTATTAATAACTAAACGTGGATTTCCGTCAGCATCGTATATAAGTGCCAACGCATCACCCGGATAAATTAGGTGAGGGTTATCGATTTGCGGGTTCATTTGCCATAGTTCTGGCCATAACCATGGCTCATCTAAATAAATGCCAGATATATCCCACAACGTATCACCTTTTTTTACAACATACTGTTTTGGTGCATCTTTTTTTATTTTTAACACATCAGCAATCGCCCCAAAAGAGGTGCTTAGTGCCAGTATGATTGCAACTAACGGAAATTTCATTGAGCTTCCTTGTATTGTTTTTTCATTATTATTGCCCAAAACCTGTTAAAGGTGAACGTGAATGGCTAAAATAAGAGCATACAATACCCTAAATTAAGCACAAGTGAAAAAGGTAACTAATGGCTAGGTTAGAAGTTTTAAGATTTCCAGATGAGCGTTTACGTACAATAGCAAAAGATGTTGCAGACGTTGACGACCAAGTTCGCCAAATTGTAAAAGACATGCTCGAAACCATGTACGACGAAAATGGCATTGGTTTAGCAGCAACACAAGTAAATATCCACCAGCGTATTGTGGTTATTGATGTCTCTGAAGAGCGTGACGAACCACTGGTATTAATTAACCCGCAAATCATTAAAAAAGATGGGTCAACGATTAGCGAAGAAGGCTGTTTGTCAGTGCCTAACTCGTACGCAAAAGTAGACCGAGCAGAAACAGTGACTGTAGCTGCACTAAACGAAAACGGTGAAGAATTTGTGTTAGACGCAGATGAGCTATTAGCTATTTGCATTCAACACGAACTAGACCACCTTCAAGGCAAGCTATTTATTGATTACTTATCTCCATTAAAGCGCCAACGTATTCGTAAAAAGCTTGAAAAAGAAGCTAAGTTTGCAGCACAGTAATTAGTACCTTAGGAAAACTCAGTGATCCAACCATTACGCATAATATTTGCCGGTACGCCGGATTTTGCCGCACGCCATTTACAAGCGCTAATAAATAGCGAACATGAAATTGTGGGCGTATATAGTCAACCAGATCGCCCAGCAGGTCGTGGTAAAAAATTAAAAGCGAGCGAAGTTAAAGCGCTAGCACTTGAAAATGACTTGCCTGTTTTTCAGCCTCAGTCATTAAAAAATGATGAGGCACTTGCAGAGCTCACCGCTTTAAACGCCGACATAATGATTGTGGTGGCCTATGGCTTAATTTTACCCAAAGCTATTTTAAATGCGCCACGCTTAGGCTGCTTAAACGTGCATGGTTCTATACTACCTCGCTGGCGTGGTGCTGCGCCTATTCAACGTGCAATTTGGGCGGGTGACGAGGAAACGGGCGTAACCATAATGCAAATGGATGAGGGCTTAGATACCGGCGACATGCTGCATATTAGCCGCTGTCCTATTAGTGACACAGAAACCAGTGCCAGTTTATATAACAAACTAGCAGAGTTAGGTCCTAGTGCATTAATCGACACCGTTAATAAGCTAGCTAATGGCGACATTACCCCTCAGCCTCAAAATGATGAGCTAGCTAACTACGCTAAAAAACTCTCTAAAGAAGAAGCAAATATAGATTGGTCTATGAGCGCCGTGCAAATAGAACTTAATATTCGCTCTTTTAATCCTTGGCCAGTGTGTTTTACCCAAATGGGCGAACAAACCGTAAAAATATACCAAGCGAAAGTAGTTGATCAATCAGGTAAGCCAGGCGAAATTTTAACAAGTGATAAAAACGGTGTTGTGGTTGCCTGTGGTGAACACGCTTTAAGTATTACTCAGTTACAACCGCAAGGTAAAAAACCAATGGCAATTAGCGACTTTTTAAATGGTCGCAGTGACTGGGTTAGCCCTGGCACACTATTAGGCGAAAATAATGAATAAAGTACAAAACGTACGAGCGCTAGCCGCTGAGACTTTATATAACGTGGTTGATAAAGGCGCTTCGCTTAATCAAGAACTACCATTTGCAAGCCAAGGTTTACCACCAAAAGACAAAGCACTGTTACAGCAAATTTGTTATGGCGTATTACGCTACTTACCTAGCCTTGAAAACTACTGCCAACATTTAGTAGAAAGCCCACTAAAAGGTAAACGCAGAATTTTTCAGTTTTTACTCTACGTAGGTATTTATCAATTGCAGCACATGCGCGTTCCACCGCATGCAGCAATAAGCGAGACCGTAAATGCACTGGGTCAAATGCGTGCACTAGGGTTAAAAGGGTTAATAAATGCTATTTTACGTAGCTTTCAACGCCAGCAAGCAGAGCTTGAAGAAAAAGCAAAGCTTATTCCAGTGTGTTTATACAACCACCCCAATTGGTTTATTAAACAGGTAAAAGAAGCCTACCCAGAAAACTGGGAAGCCATACTTGAAGAAAACCAGCAACAAGCACCAATGTGGTTACGTGTAAATCAATCACAATTTAGCACGCAAGAATACAGTGATATGCTAACGGCTAACGATATAGAACATACATTAAACCCAAACTTCATAGACGGGATTAAACTAGCCAAGCCGCGTGATGTTTTTTCACTTCCTGAGTTTGATACGGGTGCTTGTTCAGTGCAAGATGCAGCAGCGCAATTAGCTGCTCGCTTTTTAGAGCCAAAAGATGATGACGTTATTTTAGATGCCTGTGCAGCACCTGGCGGTAAAACATGCCATATATTAGAGCTTGCCGACGCCGACGTACTTGCACTTGATAGCGATGCCACTCGCCTTGAACGCGTAAAGCAAAACTTAACCCGTATAGGTTTAGGTGCCGACCTACAATGTGGTGATGCATCGCAACCGCACACATGGTGGGACGATGAACAGTTCGATCGTATTTTATTAGACGTGCCTTGTTCAGCAACCGGCGTTATTCGTCGCCACCCTGATATAAAATGGCTACGCCGTGCATCCGACATTGAAGACTTAGCCGCACTACAAGGCGATATACTCAATAGCATTTGGCCTCTACTCAAGCCTGGTGGTACATTGGTATATGCAACATGTTCGGTTCTTCCAAAAGAAAACCAACAACAAGTTGCTAAATTTTTAGCTAATAACGATGACGTAGAGCATATTCCACTTCATGATAAAGACACCCTCACCACACCGGGTTTGCAGCTACTTCCGGGTGAAAGTGATGGTTTTTATTACGCTAAAATGGTTAAAAAAGCCTAGTTAAACAAGGCTTAATAACGCGTACAACAAGCCATTTTTAAATTTAAAAATGGCTTTTTATTACTACTTAATACACTGGTAAATAATGAAAATAATCATACTCGGTGCTGGACAGGTTGGCGCCACGCTAGCTGAAAACTTAGTAGGCGAACAAAACGAAATTACCGTAGTAGATATTGACGGTAACCGTATACGCGAACTGCAAGATAAATACGACCTTCAAGGTGTAATGGGCCACAGTGCTCACCCTGATGTTTTGCGCCGCGCCGGCGCAGACGATGCCGATATGATTATTGCGGTAACCAGCTCAGATGAAGTAAACATGGTGGCGTGCCAAGTGGCGTATAGTATTTTTAATACACCCACTAAAATTGCCCGAATTCGCTCTGAGCAGTATTTAAAATACCGTGAAAAACTTTTCCAAAACGATGATTTACCAATCGACCATTACATTGCCCCAGAAGCGTTAGTTACTAAGTATATACGCCGCTTAATTGACTACCCTGGCGCATTGCAAGTATTGCAGTTTGCCGATGGTATGCTCTCGCTAGTTGCAGTAAAAGCCTATTACGGTGGTTTATTAGTGGGCTATGCCTTATCTGCATTAAAAGAGCATATACCCAATGTAGAAACTCGCGTTGCAGCTATTTACCGTCAAGGCAAAGCCATTAAACCGCTCGGTACAACCGTTATTGAAGCCGACGATGAAGTGTTCTTCATTGCGGCAACCAAACATATACGCGCCGTAATGAACGAACTGCAGAAGCTTGAGCGTTCATACAAAAAAATAATGATTGCTGGTGGCGGTAACATTGGTGCAGGCCTTGCTCGCTCTCTTGAAAAAAATCACACCGTTAAGCTAATAGAGCGCAGTAAAGAACGTGCTGAACAGCTTTCAGAAATGCTCGACAACACGGTAGTATTTTGTGGCGACGCCTCCGATCAAGAACTTCTTTCTGAAGAACATATCGAACAAGTGGATGTGTTTATCGCCGTTACCAACGACGATGAAGCCAATATTATGTCGGCCATGCTTGCCAAACGCATGGGCGCGCAAAAAACCATGGTGCTTATTCAACGTGGTGCGTATGTAGACCTAGTACAAGGTGGCGAAATAGACATTGCCATATCGCCGCAACAGGCAACAATTTCTGCATTGTTAACCCATGTACGTCGAGGTGATATTGTTAACGTGTATTCATTGCGTAAAGGGGCTGCAGAGGCTATTGAAGCAGTTGCTCATGGCGATGAAAATACCTCCAAAGTAGTTGGCCGTGCAATTGCCGATATAAAACTACCAGCCGGAACAACTATTGGGGCCATTGTGCGTAACGACGATGTACTTATTGCCCACGACGACACCATTATTATGTCGGGCGATCACGTGATTATGTTTTTAATTGATAAAAAGCATATCAACGTAGTAGAAAAGCTCTTCCAAGTAAGTGCTATATTTTTATAACGCATCAAACACAAAAAAGCCGCTGAACATGGCGGCTTTAGTGGAGTATGATTGGGGCTTATCAATGCTACTGTACTTTGGAAAATTCTTCTTTAGAAAGCTCACCATTTCCATCTGTGTCTAAATCTTTAAAAATTTTCACTAGTTGTGAGTTTACTTGAGCTTCTTCCATGCTGATAACACCGTCACTGTTGCTATCAAACGATGCAAAGTCTACCGCTGCATAAGCTGCTGAAGAAGATGCTAAAACTAAAACCGCAAGTGTTGTATTTAATGTTTTCATAGTGATGTTCCTAGTAAAATGAGAAATCCTTTTCTAAGATCCCTGTCTGTGAAAAATAGCTAAACCAATACCGGTTAACTTTAAAATTTTGCAAACTCGTCTTTAGACAGCTCACCGTTACCATCTGTATCTAGCTCTGTAAACTCAGCCATTAAATCAGTGTCTATTGCCGCCTCACTTGGGCTAATTGCTCCACTGCTGTCGGTATCTAAACTGTCAAAATCTGATGCTGCAAACGCAGCTGAAGAAGACGCTAATGCAATAAGTGCTAGTGCTTTATTTAAATGTTTCATAACTTAATCCTTCATGCTTAATGTTCTATCAAAAAAATGGGCTTATTACCTTTTAAAATGGTTTCACTTCCTTGTTATCCTTTTTCGTAAGCTCCCTTGCTTACTTAGGTTGTCTTTGGCAACTCAGGACTCCATTTACTGAATTTAGGCTTTTGAAAACTCTTCTTTTGATAACTCACCATTTTGGTCTGTATCGAGCTCTGAGAACATGCTCATTAATTTTGCATCAACTGATGCTTCGGCTTGGCTAATTGCACCATTACCGTCTACATCGAGTGTATTAAAGTCAGAGCCTGCAAAAGCGGCTGACGAAGAAGCGAGTGCGATAAGTGCTAATGTTTTATTAATGCGTTTCATAGTATGTATCCTTCAAGTTGTATGTGAGTGATTGGTACTTACTGTTAATCACGTTTTTCGATTAGTACAACCAGACTATTACAACTTAAATGCCAATATTTATTAGTTTATATTTTTCAGTGCCTTACGTGTTAAATACTGAAAAAAGTGCAAATTTAAGCATTATTTTTGTAGCTATTTAGCAACGCTGGTTTAATTAAAAAATATAAGTTATTAAAAATCAGATATTTAGGTTTAATGTAAAAAACCACAAAGCGAAGTTATTTAAATGATCAAGGTGTAATTAGGTATTGAGCAGGAAGTTTTAAACTGAACAAGGTGTAAAAATAAAATAAAATATAAAAAATTTGAATGCTATATCTCTGTTTTTATTTAATAAAAAATAATAATTTAGAGCTTGGTAATTTATTTTCGTTCATAAAGTAAAAAGTCGCTATTTTGTTGCAAAATAGCGACATTAAAACCTAATCGGCATCGAGTTCTATCATAGCGGGGTCAATAAAGTGCTCTTTCATAAAAGCTTTCATCTCTTCTTTACTGGCTAATAACTTAATACCGCAACGCAGGCCTGCATTATGATCTTTCACGCTGCACACTTCGCCTTCAAAGCCTTTGCTATTACTACCTAATACCACAGTGCATTGTGAGTCTTTGATGCTTTCTAGATCTGCGTCAGTTTTTACATCAAACATAGCCCCCGTTAGCGAAATATCTTTTATAACACCATCGAGTACCTTGTCATCACTGAGTTTAAGTTTTGCAGGTAATAGAGTTGGGATACGGGTTTGCGAACGTAAACTAAATAGCTGAACTTGCTTGGGGTAGTTTATAAAAATCAGCCTAACGGGGTGTGATGCAATAGATTTAATTTGCTGTCTAAACGCAATTATTTGTCCATCGTCACCCTCTATTAATGCTCTTACAACGACGGTGACGCCATCTCGTAAGTAATCATTTCCACCCGGTAAACGTTTGGCTGTAGGGAAGTTTAAAATAATAAACTTTTCATCAAGCAAGCCTACCATTTCTGTTTTCACGCGCTTACTGCTAGTGGGTGTTAATATTTCTAAGTCAACTAAACTGCCAACCGGTATATTATTTAATTTATCTGCATGTGTTGCTGGCATATCCATTCCATAAACATAGTAGTAAAACGTTGTGTTTTATCCGCGCCAAAACGTAGGCGTAAATAACACAAGCAAAGTAAAAATTTCTAGTCGGCCAAATACCATTGCAATAGTCAGCAACCATTTAGCGCCGTCGGTTATTGCACCATAATGCGAGGCAACATCACCCAACCCTGGGCCTAAGTTATTTAAACACGCTGCCGTGGCCGAAAAAGCCGTAATATTATCCATTCCCGTGCCCATAAGCGCCAGCATAATAATAATAAATACTAAGGCATAGGCAGAGAAGAACCCCCACACAGCTTCTACAACCTTATCGGGCAATGCTTTACGGCCAAGTTTGATTGAATAAATAGCACGAGGGTGCACTAGGCGGTTTAGCTCACGTACGCCTTGCAGGTAAAGTAAAAACACGCGCACCACTTTCATACCGCCCCCGGTAGACCCTGCACAGCCACCAATAAAGCTCGAAAATATTAATAAAATAGGTAAAAACAGCGGCCACGTTGAAAAGTTATCGGTAGCAAAACCTGCCGTTGTACTCATTGATACCGCTTGAAATAGTGCTTGGTCAAGGGTTTCATCACCATTGGCGTATATCTCGTTTGACGACAACACAGTAAAACAAATAACCACCAGCGCCAATTGAATGCATAAAAATACTTTAAACTCGGGGTCGCGAATGTAGACCTGCACGTTCCGGCTTGCCACCGCAGCGTAGTGCAAGGAGAAGTTAATAGCGGCAATGATTAAAAAGAATACACAAATAAAGTTAATAACCGGGCTGTCGAAATGGCCCATAGAAGCATCATATGTCGAAAACCCACCAATGGCGACGGTAGAAAACGCATGACAAATAGCATCAAACCAGTCCATTCCCGCCGCCCAATACGCCAACATACAGGCAATGGTTAACGACACATAAATATACCAAAGGTGCTTTGCGGTATCGGCTATGCGAGGGGTCATTTTTGAGTCTTTTACTGGGCCGGGGATTTCAGCACGGTACAGCTGCATTCCACCAACACCTAGCATGGGCAGTATTGCAACAGCTAATACAATGATCCCCATACCGCCAAACCACTGTAATTGCTGGCGATAAAACAGCACTGACTTAGGTAAATATTCAATCCCCGTCAGCACCGTAGCGCCTGTGGTTGTTAAACCCGAAAAGGCTTCAAACACCGCATCAGCAAGGGATAAATTAGGTTCTTGTAAAAAGATAAGAGGCAAGGATGCGAATGCCCCCAGTACCAACCAAAACAAAACCACTATTAAAAAGCCTTCGCGGGCTTTTAAATCCCCGTTTTCGTGTCGGTTTGGGTAATACGCTATTAAGCCAATAATAATACTGAAAATAAACGCTAAAACAAAAGGAACACCACCACCATCTTTATAAATTAAAGACACCACAGCAGGTGGCACCATGGTAATACTAAACAGCGCAACAAGTTGCCCAAGAATTTTTATGATGGTACGAAATTGCATTTAGCTAATCGCTTTTATTATTAGTAAATTCAGGCTCAACTGCATTAGCCTGGTTAAATAGAATGAATATGCATTGTATGCAACTTGTGTAGGTTATTACTCTTTAATAGTTAACTCAACTGCGCCGTGACTTAAATCAAAAATATCTTTAATTGCTTGCTGTGCTTGGCGGCTATCAATAGTGATCACCCAATCAATATTAGCAGTAAATTGCTTTTCAATGTTGAGCACTTGGTAGTGCGTTTTAAGTAGCTGCTCAATTGCGCCTTGCATACTGTATTCACTGCTGCCAATTAGCTCAACACTTGGAACTTTAAGTACGGTGTCTAATTTGGCTAATGCATTATTTAACGACCCGCCATAAGCTCGCACTAACCCGCCAGTTCCAAGTTTAATTCCTCCAAAATACCGGGTTACCACGGCAGTAACTTCACCAAGTCCCGATCCCACCAGCACATTTAACATTGGTTTACCGGCCGTACCATTGGGTTCACCATCATCTGAAAAACCATACACGTGGCTGCCACCGGGGTTACCTGCCACATGGGCCCAACAATTATGCCGAGCATCGCTGTATTTATCTTCAATACTTTTAATAAAAGCTTTAGCTGCGGCTAAATCGGGAGTATGTGCAATATGCACAATAAACGTGCTTTTTTTAATTTCTTCTTGGTGAAACACAGCACCGGCTGGGTATTTATATTCTGACATATTTTACTTAACCAAAAAAATGGGGCCATTAGGCCCCTTCTCTTGCTAACTTATCACTTAATCTAAGTGTAAGTCGCGCGTCATATTTTCTAAACTATCATCGTGCACAATAATGTTATCTTCAATACGAATACCGCCATAAGGTTTAAACGCTTCAACCTTATCCCAGTTGATGTATTGCTTGTTGTCGGTTTGCGCTAAATCACCTAACAACGAATCAATAAAGTACAAGCCAGGTTCAATAGTAAACACCTGATTTTTCTCTATCATACGTGTACAACGTAAAAATGGGTGCCCTTCTGGAGATGCTTGATGAGTACCTTTGTCGTCACTCATAAAGCCGCCCACGTCGTGTACTTGTAAACCAAGGTGATGCCCTAAACCATGCGGAAAGAAAGTAGAGGTGATTTTACGCTCTACAATATCTGCAGCTGGTAAGTTAACTATATTAAAGTCGCTAAGAATTTGCGCTATGCGGTTATGGCACTCAACATGTAAGTCGCCGTAAAGCATACCTGGCTTTAATCCTTTGCCTAATTCGATTTGCGTAGCCGTCATTGTATTAACTAGCTCAGCAAATTCACCCTGCTTTTTGAAGTCATAAGTACGCGTTATATCTGCGGCGTAGCCGTTAAAGTTTGCGCCAGCATCAATTAAAAATGAGTTATGCGTTTGCGGTGCGTTTGGCTCAAAATGAGTGTAATGCAAAATAGCGCAGTTTTCGTTAAGCGCCACTATATTGCCATACGGCATTTCGTTTTCGCTTTGGCGTGTAGCCATAAGGTACGCTTGTTGAATATCAAACTCACTACCACCATTAAAAAAAGTGTCGCGTGCAGCTTTATGGCCATCAACCGCTATGCGGTTAGCATTACGTAAACACTCAAGTTCATACTGCGTTTTGTATGCTCTATTAAAGTGTAAATAGTTAAGCACGGGCTCTGGGTTCATTATGCTAAAGCCAAGTGCTTGAGCTACTTCTATGTATTCGCCCATGTAAGCGTACTTTGCTTTGTCATAAGGAAGTAGCTTTTCAACCTGATCGGGTTGTAACAATAGTTCTATATCAAAATACTCAGCCCAAAAATCATGTGGTTCGTCAGGTACTTTATGCCAAAAATCAACAGGACGATAAAAAATAAGCTTAGGTTTGTCGCTACCATTAACAACAATCCAGCAATGTGGATTATCAATAACAGGTAACCAAGCTTTAAAGTGAGGATTAACTTTAAACGGGTAATACATGTCGTCTAAAAATTGGCGCTTTGCTTGGCCAGAGTGAATAACTAATCCTTCTAACCCTTCGCTTTCGCAAATTGTACGAGTACGCTGCTGCAGTGTTGCAATATGTTCGGCGTATAAAACGGCTAATTTATCCATTGTTAATCCATCTGTTAAATTTAACTTGCTTTGAGTCTACCACTTATAGCTATTACGCTCAAAAAAGGGAGATGGCCCACTGTGAGCACAATCCCCCTTATTTAAACTTATGTTTACTAACCGCCTATTTTCATTTCCAGTATGGGAGCCAGTAAATTACCCTCTCGGCCCATACGAGTATGATATACCTGCCTGTAAGCAAATACATTTTTGACATAATCGCGTGTTTCTCTATACGGAATAAGCTCTATCCATAACTCTGCTGGCATTGCATCATCAGGCACCCAACGTTTTATACGATGGTAGCCTGCGTTATAAGATGCTGTAGCAAGTATCTCGTTACCATGGTTTTTCTTTTTCAAGTAACGTAAATAACTGGTACCTAGCCTAATATTTGTTTTAGGTTGATATAACCGACTATTAGACACACTGCCTTTATTTACATACTTAGCGGTACTTGGCAGCAATTGCATTAAACCTCGTGCATTAGCACTTGATCGCGCGTCAGGAGCAAATGAGCTTTCACGCCTTGCAATAGCAATACTCCAAGCTACATCTATTTTATTACGCTTGCTGTAGCGCTCAAATATGTCTTGAAAAGCAAATGGAAAACGTTGTTCAACATTATCCCAGGCTTTTATTTTAGCGAGTGTGAATATCGTGCTGTCGTGCCACCCCAAATTGGTAGATAAAACAGAGGCTGCAAGCTTTTCTTCTTCATTTGAAGTGTTTGTTAAGTAATTCCATTCACGTCTCGCTGAAGTAACACGCTCTAACTCATATAATGCTTTTGAACGTTTAAAACCAGGGGCATTACTCACCTTTGCGATTAATTGCTCACTAACCACTTTTGGTTGATTATTTAGATCAACCGGCAAGCCTAAACGCGCAGCGGCTAAAAAACCATAATAGTCTCGGTTAGTCGCAATACTTTGCCACATTTTTTTAGCTGTTTGATCGTCACCGCGTTCTGCATAACTATACGCAAGCCAATATTGCTGGCCTAAACTAAGATTTTCTTTGCCTGTAAAAAACGCAGCAATGCCTGCCCAATCTTGGGTTTTAAGCATGTTACCAAGCTGCCATTGCATTAATTTGTTGTCTTGGCGCTCTTTTGGCACTTTGTTTAACCAAAAACTGGCTTGCTTATGCCCACTAGAAGCAAGTGATAAAGCAAAGGTGTAGTATAAATCTGCCTTTTCTTTATCGCTGTAGTTAAACATACGCTCTATTTTTTCCCATGCGCGCAGCGCTAGTTCTTTGTCGCGCCAAATTAGACGCTTAACACCATAAAGTGCAATTTCACCCTCTTTAGGCGATTTATTTTTATAGCGATATAACCCCGCCGCAGCGCTTGGGTCGCGGCGAACTTTTAAATATAAGTCAGCAAGGTAACGCTCATTTTTTGGTAAAAGTGTTTTTAAATAAGGTAGTAGGCTTTGCGTTCCGCCTTGCGCGGCAAGTGTAATTCGTTGCCATACAGTATCGGCATTCATATAGCCTTTTTTGCGCCAGTACGAGAATAACGAATCGCACTCCTTAGGTTGTGACTTTCCCACCGTCCATAAATCCGTCACCTGATTTAAAATGGCTTTTTCTGGGGCGCCTAAATCTAATTGATAACCCAAATATGTACAGGTGTATTCAGCGTTGCTCGTGTCGCGGTAATTACGAATATACGCCGCTTTTCTATTATTTTTTTCAAGATACTCCAGCCATACTTTACGAACGGGCCATTCAAGTGGCGTATGCTGATATATATTTAAGTAATCTTCTATTTCTGCTTGATATTTTATGCTCGGGTTTCGTTGCCAGTATGTTTTTTCTACATACGGTTTTAGTGGGTGGTTTAGGTTATTAACTACGTTTTTAAACTCGCGGTAACTTGCGTTGCGTACTTTTTTTTCAGCATCTAAAAATGCGTCGTTATCGATGCTAGCCTCGGCAGAATAAAGAGGAAAAATAAAAGCAGCTGCCGCAAAACTAAATAATTGTTTTTTCATAATGTCCTTTAATAAAAAATTAAAGTAGTGAATAAAAGCTTTTTCACCACCTTAGCACCAAACCAGCTATATTTTAACCAGTCGTTTGTAACCGAGTTAAATTTTTCGTTGCATTTTTTACTCAAAGCAAGCACACTGATTGAAATGCAAACTCATCGTACCAGTCTTAGTTCGTCAACTAGGGAGAATAAAATGTTATATAAAAGCGATTCCTTTGAAGTTAGCTTCCTAAAGGAAAACATCGCCGAGTTTAAGTTTTGTGTTGCAGGTTCTGTAAACACATTATCTCAAAAAACTCTTTCAGATTGTGCAGCAGCATTAAAAGAATTAGCTGCTAATTCTGATATCAAAGGCATGGTTTTTACCAGTGATAAAGACCACTTTATTATTGGCGCCGACATCTTCGAATTTTTACCTACATTTACTAAACCTGAAGAAGATTTAGTCGTGTGGATCAAAAACGCAACTGACGTTTTTGATGCAATTGAAGATCTTCCATTCCCAACTCTAAGCGTTGTAAACGGCTTAGCACTTGGCGGCGGATGTGAGTGGGCACTTGCTACCGATTATCGTGTTGCAAGCGAAAGCGCTAAAATGGGCCTACCAGAAGTTAAACTTGGCATAATGCCTGGTTTTGGTGGCACAGTGCGCTTACCACGTATCATTGGCGCAGATAACGCCATGATGTGGATCACTTCTGGCGCTGAAAACCGCGCAGCTGACGCCCTTAAAGTAGGTGCGTTTGACGCAGTAGTTAGTGCTGACAAACTTTTAGAGTCAAGTGTAGCAACACTTGAGTTAGCGATTGCAGGCAAGCTAGATTGGCAAGCAAAACGCAACGCAAAACTACAGCCACTTAAATTAAACCGTGTTGAGCAAGGTATGAGCTTTGCTATGGCAGAAGGTATGGTAATGGGTAAAACCAAAGGCCACTATCCTGCTCCGGTTATGGCAGTGCGTACTATTAAAGCAGCGGCAAACTGTACTCGCGATGAAGCAATGGCAATCGAAAATGCTAACTTTGCAAAACTTGCGCGTACCAACGAAGCTGCAGCGCAAACGGGCATTTTCTTAAATGACCAGTTCATCAAAGGTAAAGCACGCAAACTTGCTAAGCACAGCGATGTAGAAATTAAACAAGCTGCAGTATTAGGCGCGGGTATTATGGGCGGCGGTATTGCATATCAGTCTGCTTATAAAGGCACACCAATCATAATGAAAGACATCCAACAAGATGCGCTTGATTTAGGTATGGGTGAAGCGTCTAAATTATTAGGTGCAAAAGTTAAGCGTGGCCACATGCCAATGGAAAAAATGTTGGCAACACTAAGCAAAATTAAGCCAACACTTAACGATGCAGACCTACAAGACGCTAACATTATTGTTGAAGCCGTTGTAGAAAACCCTAAAGTTAAGCAAGCAGTATTAGCAGACCTTGAAAAGAACATGCCAGAAGGCACTGTACTTACATCAAATACGTCGACTATCTGTATTGACCTACTTGCTGAAGCACTTGATAAACCAGAAAACTTCTGTGGTATGCACTTTTTCAACCCAGTGCCAAAAATGCCATTAGTAGAAATTATCCGTGGTGCAAAAACGTCAGACAAAACAATTAACGCAGTCGTTGATTACGCCCTTAAACTTGGCAAGTCTCCTATTGTTGTAAACGACTGCCCAGGCTTTTTTGTAAACCGTGTTTTATTCCCTTACTTTGCAGGCTTTAGCAAATTAGTTGTTGAAGGCGCTAACTTTGCAAAAGTAGATAAAGTAATGGAAAACGTATTTGGCTGGCCTATGGGTCCGGCTTACCTACTTGATGTTGTAGGTATTGATACGGCTTATCATTGTACTGGCGTAATGGCTGACGGTTTCCCTGAGCGTATGGCACGTGCAGAAAAAGATCCGGTAACTGTTTTTGCTAACGAAAAACGTTTTGGTCAAAAGAACAAAGCAGGTTTTTACAAGTACGAAACAGACCGTCGTGGTCGTCTTAAAAAATCAAGCGATGCAACAGCCGTTGAGCTACTAGCGCCAATTACTGATGCACCGAAAGAATTCGATAAGCAAGAAATCATTGACCGTTGTATGATTCCAATGATCAACGAAGTACTTCTTTGTTTACAAGAAGGCATTGTTGCTTCTCCACAAGAAGCTGATATGGCACTTGTTTACGGCGTTGGTTTCCCTCCATTTAGAGGCGGCGCGTTCCGTTACTTAGATCAAACTGGTTTAGCTAACTTTGTTGCAGCAGCAGACAAATACGCTCACCTAGGTGCGATTTACCAAGTATCAGAGCAAACTCGCAAATGGGCTGAAGAAGGCCGTGTTTTCTATAAGGTGGAAGGTTAATATCATGAATAATCCAGTAATTGTAGATTGTATCCGCACACCAATGGGTCGCTCAAAAGGCGGCGTATTTAAAAACAAGCGTGCGGAAGACTTAAGCGCTCATTTAATGAAGGGCTTACTAGAACGCAACCCAGCGGTTGATCCAGCATCAATCGACGACATTTATTGGGGTTGTGTACAGCAAACATTAGAGCAAGGCTTTAACGTTGCACGTAACGCATCACTACTTGCGGGTATTCCACACTCAGTACCAGCAACCACAGTTAACCGTTTATGTGGCTCGTCAATGCAAGCATTGCATGACGCAGCACGCGCCATTATGACGGGCGCTGGCGACACTTACCTAATTGGTGGTGTTGAGCACATGGGCCACGTTCCTATGACTCACGGTAACGACTTTCACCCAGGCTTAGCAACTTCAATTGCACAAGCATCTGGCTCTATGGGTTTAACGGCAGAATACCTTGCTACTATTCACGGTATCAGCCGTCAGCAGCAAGATGAATTTGCTTATCGCTCACATCAACGTGCACATGCTGCAACAGTTGAAGGCCGTTTCCGCCGCGAAATTCTCGCAATGGAAGGTCACGCAGCAGATGGTTCTTTAATTTTAGTTGAAGATGACGAAGTAATTCGTCCTGAAACAACGGTTGAAGGTTTATCTCAGCTTCGCCCAGTATTTAACCCAGCTTCGGGTTCTGTTACAGCGGGTACGTCTTCAGCACTTTCTGACGGCGCATCAGCCATGTTAGTAATGAGCGAAGAAAAAGCAAAAGAGCTAGGTTTACCAATTCGTGCGCGCATTAAAGCAATGGCGGTTGCCGGTTGCGATCCATCAATCATGGGTTACGGCCCAGTACCAGCAAGTAAAAAAGCACTTGCCCAAGCTGGTATCACTATTGATGACATCGACGTAGCTGAGCTTAATGAAGCCTTTGCTGCGCAATCACTACCAGTACTTAAAGACCTAGGTTTAGCTGATGTGGTTGACGAAAAAGTTAACTTGAATGGCGGCGCTATTGCACTGGGTCACCCTCTGGGTTGTTCTGGTTCGCGTATTAGCACCTCGCTAATTCACTTAATGGAAGACAAAAATGCTAAGTACGGTTTAGCGACAATGTGTATTGGTTTAGGCCAAGGTATCGCAACTGTATTTGAGCGTGTTCAAGACTAATACTCTTAACACGTAAACCATCTTGGTGAGTAAAAAGGCGCACTGACGAAAGTTAGTTCGCCTTTTTTATTTGCCAAATTTTAAGGTGCTATACTAACGCAATTTAGTTTTGTGTTGTTGTGATCGGGTTTATAATTTGGCGTTGATATAAATACACTTAAATTAAAACTGATCCAGATCTAAGTAAAATAGTTAATTTATACTTAAAATTACGCTAAACTTTGGCGCAACAAAAAATCTGACTACTCGTAAAGTCACAGATTTGAAAACTATTTACAGGCATACGCACTATGAATTTTGATAACCCCGATCACCAATTAGATGCCATTGGCCTTCGCTGCCCCGAGCCTGTAATGATGGTACGTGCTGCTATTCGTAAAATGAACGATGGTGAAACACTGTTAATAACCGCTGATGATCCATCAACCACCCGTGATATTCCAAGCTTTTGTGTTTTTATGGATCACACGCTGGTGGCTAAAGATGCCGATGAAGCACCGTATAGGTATGTGGTGAAGAAAGGGTTGTAAAGTTCTCAGTTCTCAGTTCTCAGTTCTCAGTTCTCAGTTCTCAGTTCTCAGTTCTCAGTTCTCAGTTTCAAAATAGAAACCGTGCTCGTTAAATCAAGTACGGTTTTTTACTTCTCTTTACGCTAAAAACTGACAACTATAAACATTCTGCTATTTCTTAGTAATAGTCACTTTTGGCTCGTCATAGTCACTAAAATCAATGCTTACTATGTATGTGCCTTTTATCGCAGGCGTGTAGCTAAAGTAATTATAAATAGTATTACAGTCTGCTGTTGCTGCTTGCCCAAGTGTTAAACTTTGACCTTGTGGGAATGAGTCGCTGTAACCACAGTTAAAGCCTTCACTAAAATCGGCATCGGCAATTTTGAATTCGTACACTTTACCTGGTGTGCTAAATTTTACCTGTGCTTGATACAGTGCTGGGCCTACTAAGCTAAATTGGTACTGTGGCTCTGCGTCCCATAAAGTAAAATCGCCTCGCAGGTACATGGTGCGGTCGAGTTCTTTTTGTGGCAATACATCGTTAATTGATATTTGGCTTGAACATGCACTGAGTAACCCAGCAATAGCGAGTGGTATTATTTTTTTTATTGAAATCATCAATTTTCATCCTATTCATTATACCTATTAGCTTAATTAAACTAGGTAGGTATTAAAACTAAAAAGCCAGCGTTATGCTGGCTTTTTAAATTGCTAATGGCAGTTATTTTTGTAAAACAGAAATATCTGCAATATCCAAAAATAAACCACTTAACTGGCTTAATAGCGCAAGGCGATTTTGCTTAACAGCTTCATCGTCGGCCATAACCATTACGTTGTCAAAAAAGTTATCAACACTTTCACGAATGCCTGCCAATTGGCTAAGCGCTTCTTGGTAGTTTCCATCGGCATAAAGTGGTGCAAGCTCAGTTGCAAATTTTGCCACTTGTGATGCCAATACTTTCTCAGCGTCGTCGCTTAATAAGCTCTCATCAACATTACCTTGGCTTGTGATGTCGTTTTTAGCAAGAATGTTACTTACGCGTTTATTTGCGGCTGCAAGCGCTTCTGCTGCGTCTAAAGTACGGAAGTGGCTTACAGCTTTAACACGACGGTCAAAATCAACTGGTTTAGTTGGACGACGTGCTAGCACAGCTTGAATAACATCTACTTCAATACCTTCGTCTTGATACCATGCACGGAAACGTCCAAGCATAAATTCAAATACGTCGGTTGATACATTCAGGTTAGTAAGCTTTTCGCCAAACAGTGTTTGTGCTTTTGCTACTAGGTCTAAAATATCAAGAGGTAATTCTTTTTCTACCATAATACGCAGTGCACCAATAGCAGCACGACGAAGTGCAAATGGGTCTTTATCGCCTTTTGGTGCTTGGCCTATACCAAAAATACCCACCAGCGTATCAAACTTATCTGCAATGGCTACTGCACAACTAATTAGGTTTGTAGGTAAGTTGTCGCCTGCAAAGCGTGGCATGTATTGCTCGTTTTGTGCAAGCGCTACATCTTCTGCTTCACCGTCAAAGCGAGCGTAATGCATTCCCATTACACCTTGTACATCGGTAAATTCCATTACCATTTCGGTCATTAAGTCTGTTTTACTTAATAGGCCTGCACGTTTCGCTAAGTCTTTATCTGCGCCTAATTGCTCAGCAATATACCCTGCAAGTTCGCTAATACGCTCAGACTTATCTTTAAGCGTACCTAACTGCTTTTGGAATAAAACGGTATCAAGCGATTCTAAACGGCTTTCTAATGTTTTCTTTTTGTCGGTCTCAAAGAAGAATTGTGCATCAGCCAAACGTGGGCGTACAACTTTTTCGTTACCAGAAATTACTACGCTTGGATCTTTACTCTCGATGTTAGATACAAACAAAAACTTATTTAAAAGCTTGCCGTTTTGATCTAATAACGGGAAGTATTTTTGATCATCCTTCATGGTGTAAATTAGCGCTTCGGCTGGTACATCTAAAAATGCTTCTTCAAATGTTGCCGTTAAAGTAACTGGCCACTCTACTAGTGATGTTACTTCTTCTAGTAAATCTTCATCCATTGCAACAACAGCGTTAACTGCGCTTGCAGCTTCTTCTATTTGTGCACGTATTTGCGCTTTACGTTGTTCGTAATCTGCAATAACGTAAGCAGATTTAAGTACATCAAAAACCTCATCAGCATGGTTAATGCTAATTTTTTCCGGGTGATGAAAACGGTGACCTTGAAGTTGGTTACTTACTTGCTTACCAAGGATCTCACCTTCTAGCAATTCGCTACCAAATAAAATAGTGACGGTATGAACTGGGCGAATAAATTGTGTTTTATTCGCACCCCAGCGCATTGGCTTTGGTATTGGTAATTTACTTAACGCTTTTGCGATAGCATCTGCCATTAGCGTTTTAGTTTCTTGCCCTGCTACTTTAGCAATGTGCAATAACCATGCGCCTTTATCCGTTTCAAGTGTTTGTGCTTCACTTACCTCAATACCACAACCGCGTGCCCAACCCATTGCTGCTTTTGTAGGATTACCTTCACTATCAAATGCTGCTTTAGTTGCTGGCCCGCGCTTTTCAACTTCTTTGTCCTGTTGTTTAGCTTCAAGTGCTTTAACTTGTAAACCTAAACGACGAGGCGATGCATACCAACTTACGCCTTGATGTGCTAATTCTAGCGATTCTAACTCTTGAGTTAAATTTGCAGCAAATGCCTCGGCAAGTTTACGCAACGACTTTGGTGGTAACTCTTCAGTGCCAATTTCTACTAATAAATTTTGTGCTGTCATGCTTACTTATCCTTACACAGCGGGAAACCAAGCGCTTCGCGTGCATCGTAATAACTTTGTGCACACGCTTTTGATAACGCACGAACACGTAAAATATAACGCTGACGTTCTGTAACCGATATAGCATGGCGCGCATCTAATAGGTTAAATGCATGCGATGCTTTCATCACTTGCTCGTAGGCAGGAAGTGGTAAATTTGCTTCTATTAACTTTTGGCTCTCAGCTTCACACTTATCAAACTGCGCAAACAAGTCTTCTACGTTTGCATGTTCAAAGTTGTAAGTAGATTGCTCTACTTCATTTTGGTGGAACACATCGCCGTATGTTACACGCCCTAGTGGACCGTCTGCCCATACTAGGTCGTAAATGCTATCTACGCCTTGAATGTACATCGCTAAACGCTCTAGGCCGTAAGTAATCTCGCCAGTTACTGGTGAGCACTCTAATCCACCTACTTGTTGGAAGTAGGTAAATTGCGTTACCTCCATACCGTTTAACCAAATTTCCCACCCTAAGCCCCATGCGCCAAGCGTTGGTGATTCCCAGTTATCTTCTACAAAGCGTACTTCGTGAGTTAGGGTATCAATACCCATTGCTTCTAGTGAGCCTAAGTAAAGCTCTTGAATGTTATCTGGTGATGGCTTTAAGACTACCTGAAATTGGTAGTAATGTTGTAAGCGGTTTGGGTTTTCACCATAGCGGCCATCCGTAGGACGGCGACACGGTTGTACGTATGCGCTAGACATTGGCTCAGGGCCAATTGATTTCAAAAATGTTTGCGGGTGAAATGTCCCAGCGCCCACTTCCATATCAAGTGGTTGAATAATGACACAGCCTTGCTGTGCCCAATAATCCTGTAAAGCCAGGATCAAACCTTGGAAGGTTTTTACGTCGTATTTTTGCATATTTGGCTTTTTACTATCTAAGAAGTAGCGTGAAAATTATCCTTAGTATACCGTGTGTACACTCAGGTTTTAAGCAGTTTGTGTATTTGTAGAAAATAAAAAAGGAGCCCTTAGGCTCCTTTTTATTATCTAAATATGTTTTTACACGTCTAAGTTAACTACGCGTAGTGCGTTAGTTTCAATAAAGTCACGACGTGGCTCTACCTGATCGCCCATAAGCGTAGCAAATAACTGATCCGCGCCTACAGCATCTTCAATGGTTACTTGTAACATACGGCGTGCGTCTGGATCCATGGTAGTTTCCCAAAGTTGATCTGGGTTCATCTCACCCAATCCTTTATAGCGTTGGATATAGATCCCGCGCTTAGATTCAGTGATCAACCATTCCAAAGCATCCACAAAGTTATCAACAGGTTTTGTTTTCTCACCGCGTTGAATATAAGCACCTTCTGTAATGATGTTTGCAATGTTAACACCAGTCACAGCAATACGTTGGTAGTCACGCGATGTGATGAAGTCGTAGCTTAGTACGTGAGACTTATCTACACCGTGTTGACGAATATTCACAACAGGATAATACAAGTTTCGCTCTGCATCATACTGAGTTGCAGCGTTGAAAATAGTTGCATCTTCGTCACGGTCAACTAAATCGTCAACAAGCTCTTTTGTCCACGCAATTACTTTAGCTTCGTCTGCAAGGTCTTCTTTTGTTAATTCGCTTTGGTAGATTAAACGTTCCATTACCGTGTTAGGGTATTTACGTTTTAAGCGCTCGATTACTTTAACTGTATTTTGGTAATCGTGAACTATTTTCTCTAATGCTTCACCTTCAAGCGCAGATGCGTCTGCACTTGTGTATAAAGCTGCATTATTAAGTGCAAGCGATGTTAAGTACTCAACAAGTGCTGGGTCATCTTTAATATAGCGCTCTTGCTTACCTTTTTTCACTTTATAAAGTGGTGGTTGAGCAATATATATATATCCGCGCTCTACAATTTCCGGCATTTGACGGTAGAAGAATGTAAGCAATAAAGTACGAATATGAGAACCATCCACGTCCGCATCGGTCATGATGATAATACGGTGATAACGTAGTTTTTCAGGGTTATATTCGTCACGGCCAATACCACAACCTAATGCAGTAATTAGTGTTGCAACTTCTTGTGAAGACAGCATTTTATCAAAACGTGCTTTTTCTACGTTTAGAATTTTACCTTTAAGCGGAAGAATCGCCTGATTCTTACGGTTACGACCCTGCTTGGCTGAACCGCCAGCAGAGTCCCCTTCCACTATGTAAAGTTCTGATTGTGCAGGATCTTTTTCCTGACAATCGGCTAATTTACCCGGTAAACCTGCAAGATCCATTGCACCTTTACGACGTGTCATTTCACGCGCTTTACGCGCCGCTTCACGCGCACGTGATGCATCTATAATTTTCCCAACAACAATTTTTGCATCTACTGGGTTTTCTAATAAAAACTCAGTGAATTTTTCAGCCATTGCTTGTTCTACGGCAGACTTAACTTCGCTAGATACTAGCTTGTCTTTTGTTTGCGAAGAGAACTTAGGATCAGGAACTTTAACACTAATTACAGCTGTCAAACCTTCACGCGCATCGTCACCGGTTGCGTTACTCGTTGTTTTTGCTTTCTTGTTAAAGCCTTCTTTTTCCATAAAGTTATTAAGTGTACGTGTTAGCGCAGATCTAAAACCGGCTAAGTGAGTACCACCATCACGTTGTGGAATGTTATTTGTAAAACAGTAAATGTTTTCTTGGTATGCGTCATTCCATTGCATTGATACTTCAACGCTAATTCCGTCTTCTACACGCTCATGTGTAAAGTGGAAAACACCTTTATGAATAGGTGTTTTGTTACGGTTAATGTATTCAACAAATGCCTGAATACCACCTTCGTATTTAAAGTGGTCGCTTTTATTTTCTTCACGCTCATCATTTAAAATGATACTAACGCCCGAGTTAAGGAACGACAGTTCACGTAGGCGTTTTGCTAAAATATCGTAATGAAAATCTAAATTAGTGAATGTTTCTGCACTTGGCCAAAAACGTAGTTCCGTACCCGTTGTTTCAGAATCTCCAATAACAGCAAGTGGCGCATCTGGCACACCCATAGTGTAAAACTGCTCATGAAGTTTACCTTCTCGACGCACGGTTAGTTTTAATTTTTCTGAAAGTGCGTTTACAACCGAAACACCCACACCATGTAAGCCGCCTGATACTTTATAAGAGTTATCATCAAACTTACCACCAGCGTGAAGTACCGTCATGATTACTTCGGCAGCCGAAACGCCTTCTTCTTCATGGATAGACACTGGGATACCACGGCCATTATCTCTAACCGATACAGAGCCATCTAAGTGAATCGTTACAAAAATATCATCACAATGACCAGCAAGGGCTTCGTCTATTGAGTTATCAACGACCTCAAACACCATGTGGTGTAAGCCTGTGCCATCATCGGTGTCCCCTATATACATCCCAGGACGCTTTCTTACTGCGTCTAATCCTTTAAGTACTTTAATACTCGACGAGTCATAATTCTCAGACATGGTTAATCCCACTTATCTTGTTATTAGGTTGCCATGTTTCACGTGGAACATTTTTAGTTCTCGTTGCATGGGTTCCACCACAGCAGAAATACTCTCAGATAAAATTGAAGAGATAAATATTTGAGAACTGCAGTGAGACAATAGTTGTCCAACTTTCTCTTTTGTATCTTCGCCTAACTCTGAGGGTAAATCATCTATTAGCAATATAGATTGCTTATCGGTCTCTGACTCAATTAAGCTATTTTGCGTTACTTTTAACGCATACAATAATAACTTTAACTGCCCGCGTGAGAACGTATTCTCTACACTGTTGCCAGCGACACTGAAACTAAAGTCGGCCTTATGTGGGCCTTTACTTGTAAATCCTTGGCGAGCATCTCGCTCAAAGTTTTGCTCTAACGCATCTGCAAGAGATTCATTCTCTTTCCAGCCTGCATTAAACGTCATTTCTAAATCGCGTATAAGCGTTAATTCTGAGCACATTTTATCAAAAAATTGCTGCTTAAACCTACTTATATACGCCAATCTTAATTTATTTATTTCTTCAGCCAGTCTAACAAATTCTTTGTCCCAAAACTTAATTTGGTCAAAATAATTCTTAGGCTTAGATTTTAGTAAAGCATTACGCTGTTTTAATACTTTATTAAACGATTGCCACAAGTAAAAAAACTCATGTTCCACGTGGAACAAACCTAAGTCTAAAAACTTTCTACGCTCTTTTGGCCCACCAAAAAATAAGGAATAGCTCTCAGGCGTAATAATTTGAACAGGCATAAGCTGTGCAAGATCAGATATTTTACGGCTCGCTTTACCCTGAATCTTTAAATTTGTTTCACCTAAACGCGTTTTGCTAATACCAATAGGAATTGATAAATCATGCACCGTCTTTCGGCCATGAATTACAAATTGCTCTTGCTGGTGTGCAATGATGCTTTTGTGCTTTGGTGTTCTAAAAGACTTGCCGTGAGAAAGGTAATAAATAGCTTCTAAAAGGCTGGTTTTTCCGCTGCCATTTTCACCATATATAATGTTTACGCCATTAACAGGTTCTAGCGTCAGCGCCTCAATATTACGAAAATATTTGAGGCTCAAATGACTTAAGCTCATTATATGTTTGTGATCTTATAAACGCATAGGCATAACAACATACATTGCTTCATCATCACCAGCACCTTCTATTAGTGCACTGCTGTTTGAGTCTGCTAACGTAAACTGTACATCTTCAGTTTTTAATGTGTTTAATACATCCAAAACATATGAAACATTAAAACCAATCTCTAACTCATCACCTTGATAATTTACTTCAACAACCTCTTCAGCTTGTTCTTGCTCTGGGTTATTGGCAGTAATTTTTAATAAACCATTTGATAAGTTTAAGCGTACACCACGAAACTTCTCATTTGATAAAATAGATACACGCTGAAAAGCATTTCGTAACCATTCACGGTTAGCAATAATTGTTTTATCACCGCCTCGTGGAAGTACACGACGGTAATCAGGAAAACGACCATCAACTAGTTTACTGGTAAACGTAAACTCAATGTCAATAATACGAATGTGGTTAGCACCGAATTGAATAGTGACTAGCTCATCGTCGGCAACCATAAGGCGCATGATTTCTTGCACACCTTTACGTGGAATAATTAATTGGCGTTGAGTATTAAGTGATTGAGTAAGCTTTTTCTGTGCAATCGCCAAGCGGTGACCATCGGTAGCCACCGTTTTAATATCGCTATTATCAACTTCAAACGACATACCGTTTAAGTAATAACGTACATCTTGGTTTGCCATTGAAAAGTGCGTGCTTTCCAGTAATTTACGAAGCTCTAAACGCGTTAGTTGAAATTCAACTTCACCATCCCACTCTTCTAAATTGGGGAAGTCAGCCGCTGATAACGTTGTAAGTGAAAAACGACTTTTACCACTCGTTAATAACAACTGGTGGTCTTGTAAGCTTAACGTAATGTCTGAACCTTCAGGTAGACTTTTACAAATATCGAGTAACTTTTTAGCAGGTAAAGTTAATTTTGTATCGGCAATATCATCACCAACAAAAACACCAGACACTAATTCAATTTCAAGGTCGGTCCCTGTCATCGAAAGCTGTCCGTTTTCTACTACTAACAAAACGTTAGATAAAATTGGTAACGTATGCTTACGCTCAATTGCGCCCGATACTTGAACCAATGGCTTTAAAAATTGTTGTCTTGATATTGTTATTTGCATAAAAAAGTCAGCCCTAAGATGACAATGTTCTTATTAAATTTTGATAATCTTCTTTAATTTCGTGACTTTCATCACGTAACGATTTTATTTTACGACACGCATGTAAAACCGTTGTATGGTCACGGCCACCAAACGCGTCTCCAATCTCAGGTAAACTGTGATTGGTTAATTCTTTAGACAGCGCCATAGCAACCTGACGAGGCCTTGCTATAGAGCGGCTTCGGCGTTTAGAAAGTAAATCCGAGACACGAATTCGATAATATTCAGCCACTGTACGCTGTATATTATCAATTGTGACGAGCTTATCTTGCAGCGCCAATAAGTCACGCAATGCTTCTTTTACAAAGTCGATAGAAATAGGACGTCCAGTGAAGTTTGCATTTGCAATTACACGGTTAAGTGCGCCTTCAAGTTCACGTACATTTGAACGTAATTTTTTTGCAATGAAAAAAGCCACTTCGTGAGGTAAGTTTATTTTACTCTGCTGCGCCTTTTTCATCAAAATGGCTACACGTGTTTCAAGCTCTGGTGGCTCAATAGCAATTGTTAATCCCCAACCAAAACGAGACTTAAGCCTGTCTTCTACCCCTTCAATTTCTTTAGGGTAACGGTCAGAAGTTAAAATAATTTGCTGATTACCTTCAAGCAACGCATTAAAGGTATGAAAAAACTCTTCTTGAGAACGTTCTTTATTGGCAAAAAATTGAATGTCATCAATCATTAATGCATCAACACTACGGTAATAACGTTTAAATTCTTCTATTGCATTATTTTGTAGTGCTTTAACCATATCTTGTACAAAACGCTCTGAATGCATATACACAATTTTAGCATCAGGCTTATTTGCCATAATGCCATTACCTACAGCATGGAGTAAGTGCGTTTTACCTAAGCCCGTACCACCGTATATAAATACAGGGTTAAATGCAGAGCCAGGGTTATCGGCCACTTGAGTTGCAGCCGCTTTTGCTAATTGGTTAGATTTACCCTCAACAAAACTATCAAAGGTGTAGTTTTCTTTAATGTTTGATTTATAGCCCGATTTAGGTGCGGGTTCAACAACCGGTTTTTGCTCACGCGGCTGTTGCTTTGCTGATGCTTGAATACTAGGTGCAGGCTGTGTTTCTGTAGCAGGTGCAACCTGTGTATTTAAAAGTGGTTTGCTACCTACATCAAAACGAAGTTCCGGTGCTTCGTCACCACAAATCTCCACGAGTAATTCGTTAATGCGGTTAAGGTATTTTTCTCTCACCCAATCAAGCACAAAGCGATTAGGTGCATAAATAGTCAGAGTATCTTCGGTACTTTCTGCTTGAAGTGGTCTTACCCACATACTGAACTGCTGCGAAGGCAATTCATCTTGCAATACATATAAACAACTTTGCCAAACCGACAGATACACAGTTAAACTCCCAGAGATATAATTTTTATTCCCGCACATCAAAAATGGTTAAAAACCATGCATTTATTGCGTTTAAATAGCCAAATAAGCGGCCCAAGACCAAGTATTATGAAGGCACTTTATCCACAAGTAAAAGGCTGATTTTTATAAAATTATGTATAACGACATGAAAAAAAGCTAACAACCTGATTTAATTAAATTTTTAATTATTAGCCTGATAACAGATCATAACAAAATAACACCAAGATCGCGAACCAATTTTACGATCCAATTTACTTTTCCCCCGCTTTTATTCACTTTTTATACAAGGGCTGTGGAAAACTTCTTATTTATGATGATCCTACTAGATCGCGCTTTACGATCACTAACTGCCTGCTTAATAAACACGGTGCTTAACGCGTAATTATGATTGACTTTAGGTTGTTTCATCTATAATATCTCGCGCTCGCAATGGCACCTGTGCCAGGATCGCGACCTGCATAGGATGTTTTAACTTTAACCGATCGGATGAGATTGTTATGAAAAGAACTTTTCAACCTAGCGTTTTAAAACGCAAACGTGCACACGGTTTCCGTGCTCGCATGGCAACTGTAAATGGCCGTAAAGTATTAGCACGTCGCCGCGCTAAAGGCCGCAAAGTTCTTTCTGCTTAATTTATAAGTGGAAGACTTTAGCTTTGGCAGGGAGTTACGTCTGTTAACTCCCTCGCATTACTCTCGTATATTTAACGAACCCGCTCGGGCTGCAACTCCTTACTTTACTCTATTAGCTAAACCCAATGACCAAGAAAAACCTAGGTTAGGACTTACTGTTGCTAAAAAACGTGTAAAAAAGGCATGCCAACGAAACCGTATTAAACGTCTTGCTCGCGAAAGTTTTCGTTTAAATCAACACAACATCGATAACATTGATATTGTGCTTATGGTTAAAAATGGCATTGACGAGCAGTCTAATGAAGAATTAACCAAGCAACTGACCAAGTTATGGCGAAAAATCAACGAACGCTGTAAACCAGGTGCACCTAAGCCTCCACCCTTTAAGAAACGCCCAAACAAATCAGCTAAATCTAATAAACAAACCCAATAGCAATAGAATTACAGGGTTAATTAATGTATCTTTAGCTCACCTTTTAATCATGCATTTAAAATTTCCAATAGAGCCTTTAAATACATGATATCTATCTCACTAAATTTAACTAGGGGCATAAACATCATGAGGTTACTCAAACCACTTGTTGCTTTACCGACATTATGTTTAGTGTTATTGATCCGCGGTTATCAAAAGTGGATTAGCCCGCTATTAGGTCCGCATTGTCGTTTTAATCCAAGCTGCTCACATTACGCAATTCAAGCAATTAAATTGCATGGATTGATAAAAGGAAGTTGGTTAGCATTAAAACGCATATTAAAATGCCATCCTTTACATTCAGGTGGTGATGACCCAGTACCTGAAAAAATAACCCATATTAACCACCAACACGAGAAATAAGAGCTGTTATGGAATCGCAACGCACGTTTTTATTCATTGGCCTAATGCTAGTGTCGTTTTTATTGTTCCAAGAATGGAATAATGATTATAACCAGCCAAAAGTCGATCCAAGTGCCACAACACAAACGCAACAAGCAAATTCAACTGAATCGGATGATTTTATACCTTCATCGTCAGACTCTGGCTTACCGGCTTCAACAACATTAGCTAAACGTTCTGTTATAGAAATAACAACAGATGTGTTTAAAGTTAAAATCGACACCAAAGGTGGTGATATTGTTGAATCGGACTTACTTCAATACGAAGAAGTGAAAGGCGAAGAAACACCTTTCATGCTGCTGGGTGAATTTGATGGTAATCAATACTTTTCACAAAGTGGTTTAATTGGTTTAAATGGCCCAGACGCATCTGCAAACGGTCGCCCTACTTACCACAGCGAACAAACGTCTTATACCTTAACAGGTGATGAGTTACGCGTACCGTTACAGTTTACTGATAGCAACGGTGTTAGCTTTACTAAAACGTATGTATTTAAAAAAGGTCAGTATGATGTTGGCTTAGAATACACAGTAAACAATACAACCAGTGCCCCTATTCAAGTGCAGCTTTACACACAAGTTAAGCGCACAGTACAAGAAAAAGGCAGCTTAGTTGATCAAAACTATTTAGGTGCAGCTTACGGTACAGACGAAGAACCGTACGAAAAGTATAGCTTTTCTGACATGGCCGACAAAAACCTAAATGAAAGCACGCAAGGTGGTTACATTGCATTTATTCAACATTACTTTGTAAGTGCGTGGGTACCAAAGCAAGACCAAACCAACACCCTTTATAGCTTAATTACAAGCAGTAACGCCGCTATCATTGGTACAAAAGCAGAACCTGTTAATGTTCAAGCCGGTTCAGAGCAAACCATTACTTCTATTTACTACATGGGCCCCAAAGAGTCTGATGTATTAGAAGCGCTTCACCCTGACTTAGACCTAACTGTAGACTACGGCTGGTTATGGTTTATTTCACAGCCACTATTTGAACTACTGAAGTTTTTATACTCTGGCGAAGGTTCATTCTTTGGCTTGTTTGATATAAATGTTGGCGGTTTAGGTAACTGGGGTTTAGCAATTATTGCTATCACTATTATTGTTAAATCATTGATGTACCCGCTAACTAAAGCGCAATACACGTCAATGGCTAAAATGCGTGCCCTTCAACCAAAAATGGCAGCTCTTAAAGAAAAGTATGGTGATGACCGTCAAAAGTTCGGTCAAGCTACTATGGAGATGTACAAAAAAGAGAAAGTAAACCCAATGGGTGGTTGTTTCCCTATTTTGCTACAAATGCCTATTTTCTTAGCGTTGTTTTATGTATTTTTAGAATCAACAGAACTTCGCCATGCTGAGTTTATGCTTTGGTTAACTGATTTATCAGCACAAGACCCATACTACGTATTACCAATTTTATTTGGTGCTAGTATGTTTATAACTCAAAAGCTTCAACCTATGACGGTTACCGATCCAATGCAGCAAAAAATGATGACCTTTATGCCGGTTATCTTCTCTGTATTCTTCTTATGGTTCCCATCAGGCTTAGTACTTTACTGGTTAGTATCTAACCTTATTTCAATCGCGCAAATGCTTTATATTTATCGCGGTATGGAAAAGAAAGGAATAAAAGTAAGAGGCTAACTTAGCCCTACTTATTATAAAGGCGACTTAGGTCGCCTTTTTTATTGCCCATTTTTTATCAGAGCATTCGCGAGTGGTAATTTCATAGGTTACAATAGCGCCATAACGTACACATTGTTGGTAAATTAAATAGCATGATCAATCAAGACACAATTGCAGCACAAGCAACCGCACCTGGGCGTGGTGGTGTTGGTATTATTCGGGTTTCTGGCAGCCTTGCCAAAAGCGTTGCTGAAAAAGTTATTGGTAAAATACCAAAAGTGAGATACGCCGATTATGTACCATTTAAAAACTTAAATGGCGATCAGCTTGACCAAGGTATTGCCATTTATTTTGCCGGACCTAACTCATTTACTGGTGAAGATGTACTTGAGTTGCAAGGTCATGGTGGCCCAGTTGTGCTTGATATGCTACTTAAAGAAATTAGCAAAATAGAAGGTGTACGTTTAGCAAAACCAGGTGAGTTTTCAGAGCGTGCATTTATGAACGACAAGCTTGATTTAACCCAAGCAGAAGCAATTAGTGACCTAATTAATGCCACCAGTGAACAAGCAGCTAAAAGCGCCTTACAATCACTTCAAGGTGAGTTTTCTAAACACATTGAAACACTGGTTGAAAAAGTAATTCATCTTCGTATGTACGTAGAAGCAGCAATCGACTTTCCAGATGAAGAAATAGACTTTTTGTCAGATGGCAAAGTATCGGGCGATCTAAACGCAATTATAAACCAATTAAACACCGTAACTGACCAAGCTAAACAGGGAAGCATAATGCGCGAAGGTATGCGTGTTGTGATTGCAGGTCGTCCTAACGCGGGTAAATCAAGCTTACTAAATGCCCTAGCAGGCCGAGAGGCAGCAATCGTAACCGAAATAGCAGGTACCACCCGCGACGTACTGCGCGAACACATCCATATTGATGGCATGCCACTGCATATTATCGATACCGCAGGTCTTCGTGAAAGCCCTGACCGCGTAGAGCAAATAGGTATTGAGCGCGCATGGGATGAAATAAACCAAGCCGACCGCGTTTTATTTATGCTTGATGGCACCGATACTGTAGACACCGACCCACATAAAATTTGGCCAGAGTTTATGGCAAAATTACCAAAAGGTATGGGTGTTACAGTGATCAGAAACAAAGCCGATTTGTCGGGTGATGTTGTAGGCTTGGATGAAAACCAACAATACCCGGTCATAAGTTTAAGTGCTAAAAACGCTGAAGGTATAGAGCTCGTTCGTGAACATTTGAAGGCCTGTATAGGTTTTGACGGCGCAACAGAAGGTGGCTTTATGGCTCGTCGCCGTCATTTAGACGCTTTAGAGAGCGCAGCTTATCATTTAGATACGGGTAAAACGCAGCTTGAAATGCATGTTGCAGGTGAAATTTTGGCCGAAGAGCTGCGCCTAACGCAGCAATTTTTAAACGAAATAACCGGTGAGTTTACTTCAGACGATCTGCTTGGAAAAATATTTAGCTCGTTCTGTATTGGTAAATAAAAGACCTAACAATTAAATAATTAAAAATTAAGGGCGTAAAAACGCCCTTTTTTACTGCCTAAATTAAGCCTTTCTATATCAACATATGGGTATTTTTAGATAAGCTGAGTGCTATTTTAGGCTCTTATTTTCTCTAAATTAGTATCTTTAAAAGCTTATTAATGACCGACTTTACAAGATATAACCGCCTATTTAAGGTGATATATCTCACACATACGAATAAGTTAAGCCACTATAATTAACCTTAAAACAAGCTGAAATCACTGTTTTTAATATTTTATTAGCTAAAATTGCAGCCTTAATTGGCTATATATCAAAAAATAAGGCGATCACAAGTGTGTATTGATCGCACTATCCACCAGCTCAAACATGTAAATGCATGATCGAATATCACAAAAACTTTAAATTTAGTCAGATCAGTTATCCACAATTTCCATTTTTTGGACAAAAATCCAAAATTTTTTAGCTGAAATACACGTTATTAGCTCTATTTTTAGTAAAAAACGGCCGTTATAGAAGTATTTTGATATTTATTTAATAAGATCATATTTAATTGATCGTTATTTAAAATTATTTTCGATCTAAATAATCGGTTATCAACACCCTTTATATCCACACAATGATCAACATTACTTCTATATTAAACATTCATCATATTTGGACTTACAAAAGCTTAAAATCAATAACTTACAAAATTTTAGCTACATAGAGTATAAAGTTAAACAGAACTTCCCCCAATCTTATTAACAGTTTGATCAGAAGGTTACATTTGAAGGTATTATTTTACATCTATATAAATCAACAACTTAAAAAAACTTTAAACAATGATCTAAAAATTAGCCTAAAAATAGTTATCCAAACCCACACTCTTCCCTTTACTGCAGTTTGTACTCGGCTATCATAGGCAGCAATTAAAACTAATGCGATCATAACTAATCATGAGTTCAGTAAATATTATTGTGGGCAGCCAAATGGGATCGGCCGAGTATGTTGCGGAGCAATTAAGCGATGAGCTAAATAACCAAGGTATTACAACCCAACTCCATGATCAGCCAAAATTTAATGAAATAGATCAACACAATACGCTCTGGTTAATATGTACATCTACTTATGGCGCAGGTGATTATCCCGATAATCTTTTAAGCTTTGTAGAACAAGTAGCGCAATCAACTGATTTAAAGCATTTAAAGTTTTCGGTTATTGCATTAGGTGATACCAGCTACGACACATATAACTTAGCAGGGCGCAATATAGAAGCACTACTAAGCAAAAAAGGCGCTATAAAAGTGGCTGAACGCTTAGAGTTAAATATATTAGACGAGTCACTCCCTGAAGACACAGCCCTCGCCTGGTTAGACACTTGGGTTACCCAAACAGGTTTAAAATAAAGAGATCAAGTAAAATCTCATATAAAAGTTACTCACAATTTACTAATAATTTAATTAATAATGTGGATAAAGTTTGAATAAACTGCATTTTAAAGCATGCTTATCCATGGGATAAGATCTAACTAATCTCATCCTGTGCATAAAGTGGCTTTTTGATCAGTGCTTATTTGTGGGATGATCCGATCATATTAACACCTTTAGATCAGATCTAATTTAATGTTTTTAAACAAGATCTAAAGCTTATCAACAGAAAACCCGATCAGTAGTAGTAATAGTATTAAAAGATCTCTTTAAAAGATCCTTTATATTATTAGAGATCACTTACTTAGATCTGAGCACAGTTTAATCATTTATCTTCTGCTCATTTCTAGGTAGAATACGCTCCCTTTTGAAGTTTACCGGTTTGATTTAAGTAGGATCCCATTAATGATTTTTCATGAAAATTTTGACGTTATCGTAGTAGGTGGTGGACATGCAGGCACTGAAGCCGCATTGGCAGCTGCCCGTATGGGGATGAATACCCTGCTACTAACTCACAATATGGATACCCTTGGTCAAATGTCTTGTAACCCAGCAATTGGTGGGATAGGCAAAGGTCATTTGGTAAAAGAAATCGACGCGCTTGGCGGTGCAATGGCACAAGCTATTGATAAAGGCGGGATCCAATTTCGTACTTTAAATTCTTCAAAGGGACCTGCGGTTCGTGCAACCCGTGCACAAGCTGATCGCGCTTTGTATAAAGCGGCTATTCAAACCACATTACAAAATCAAGAAAACTTAAAAATATTTCAGCAGTCGTGTGATGATCTTATTGTTGAAAACGATCGAGTAACCGGCGTAGTAACTCAAATGGGGTTACGTTTTAGTGCACCTAGTGTAGTACTTACCGTAGGTACATTTTTAGGTGGCCAAATACATATTGGTTTAGAAAATTACAAAGGCGGACGTGCAGGTGATCCACCATCAATAGCTTTAGCACAACGATTACGTGAACAGCCTTTTAGAGTAGATCGTTTAAAAACAGGTACTCCACCACGTATTGATGCGCGTACGGTTGATTTTAGCAAAATGCAGGAGCAACCAGGCGATGCCCCTACACCTGTATTTTCATTTTTAGGTAAACAAAGTGACCACCCGCAACAAATACCGTGTTACATCACTTACACAAATGAAAAAACACATGATGTTATACGCAAAAACTTACATCGCTCACCCATGTACTCAGGTGTTATTGAAGGCATTGGTCCACGTTACTGCCCATCTATTGAAGATAAAATTGTTCGCTTTGCAGATAAAGACAAACACCAAATATTTGTAGAGCCAGAGGGTTTAACATCTTACGAGCTTTACCCTAATGGTATTTCGACAAGTCTACCGTTTGATGTGCAATTAGAAATAGTGCAATCGATCACCGGTTTTGAAAATGCACATATTTGCCGACCAGGTTATGCTATTGAATACGATTACTTTGATCCACGTGATTTAAAACAATCACTAGAAACTAAATTTATTGAAGGCTTATTCTTTGCAGGCCAAATAAACGGAACTACTGGCTACGAAGAAGCGGGTGCACAAGGCTTAATTGCTGGTATGAACGCGGCACTTAAAGTGCAAGGTAAAGATTCGTGGACGCCACGTCGTGACGAAGCATACGTTGGTGTATTAATTGACGACTTAGCAACGCTTGGTACAAAAGAACCTTACCGTATGTTTACCAGCCGTGCTGAATACCGTTTATTGTTGCGTGAAGATAATGCCGATATTCGTCTAACTGAAAAAGGCCGTGAGCTAGGTTTAGTTAACGATGAGCGCTGGCAGGCATTTAACGAAAAAATGGAAATTATTGAAAAAGAAAAACAACGTATAAAAGACACGTGGATTCACAAAGATCATACTGTTGTTGATCAAGTAAACGCTTTATTAAAAGCCCCACTAACGCGTGAAGCAAGTTTAGAAGAATTACTACGCCGCCCAGAGATCCGTTATGATGATCTAATGGCTATTGAAGGCTTAGGATCTGAATTTACAAATAAAGCGGCTTTAGAGCAGGTTGAGATCCATACAAAATACGCAGGTTACATTGCCCGTCAGCAAGATGAGATCAATAAACAGCTTCGCCATGAAGAAACAATTTTACCAAAAGAGTTTGATTATAAAACCGTATCAGGTTTATCAAACGAGGTAGTGGCAAAACTAGAAGAGTCTCGTCCAGACACTATTGGTCAAGCTTCGCGTATTTCTGGTATCACACCAGCGGCTATTTCGTTATTATTAGTGTATCTGAAGAAGCAAGGCTTATTACGCAAATCTGCGTAACGGTAAGGGCACCTAGTGTTACAACAACAATTAACTACATTGTTAGCGCAAACTGATATTGCGCTAACAGAAAAACAACAGCAACAGCTTGTTCGTTACGTTGAACTATTGGATAAGTGGAACAAAGCGTATAACTTAACCTCAGTACGTTTACCTCAAGAAATGATGGTAAAGCATATTATGGATAGCCTTGTTGTTGCACCTCATTTACCCGGTCATCATTATATTGATGTTGGTACAGGCCCTGGGCTTCCTGGTATTGTATTAGCTATTGCACTTCCTAATACCCAATTTGTGTTACTCGACAGCTTAGGTAAACGTGTACGCTTTTTAATGCACGTAAAGCATGAACTTGGGCTTGATAATGTTACCCCGGTACAGTCAAGAGTTGAAGAATATCAGCCAAGTGTTAAATTAGATGGCGTACTCAGTCGTGCATTTGCATCATTACAAGATATGGTTGATTGGTGTTCACACCTAATTGATCAATCTGGCCATTTTATTGCGCTTAAAGGCGTTTACCCTAGCGAAGAGTTAGAGTCATTACCCGCTGGCGTAAAGTTTGAGAAAAAAATTGCATTAGAAGTACCTGAGTTAGATGCACAACGACATTTAATTATTCTTTCTAAAGACTAGGGATCAGAGACACTGTGGCAAAAGTCATCGCATTAGCAAATCAAAAAGGGGGTGTAGGTAAAACTACGACCGCTGTTAATCTCGCTGCGTCTATGGCCGCAACGAAGCGTAAAGTGCTGTTAATTGATCTCGACCCGCAAGGTAATGCCACTATGGGCAGTGGTGTAGATAAATATGGCGACGTGCCCACTATTTACGACCTACTTATTGAAGATAAGCCCATTGAAGACGTGATCATTAAAGAAACATCTGGCGAATACCATATGATTGCAGCAAACGGAGACGTAACCGCTGCCGAAGTTAAACTAATGGAATTATTTGCCCGTGAAGTGCGTCTTCGTAATGCACTTGAAAAAATTCAGGACCAATACGAGTTTATATTTATAGACTGCCCGCCTTCATTAAACATGCTAACTGTTAATGCTATGGCCGCTGCAGATTCTATTTTAGTACCAATGCAATGTGAATATTATGCACTGGAAGGCCTAACAGCATTAATGGATACCATTACGCAATTGGCTAAATTAGTAAATCCTGAATTAAAAATTGAAGGCATATTACGCACTATGTACGATCCGCGTAACCGCCTAGCAAACGACGTTTCAGAACAATTAAAACAACATTTTGGTGATAAAGTGTATCGCACTGTGATCCCACGAAATGTTCGTCTAGCTGAGGCGCCAAGTTTTGGCGCACCTGCTATGTATTACGACAGAGCATCAAGTGGCGCAAAAGCGTATTTGGCACTTGCCGGTGAAATGCTGCGAAGAAAAGAAAAAACAGCGTCCGTTGTCGCCTAACTTTGAGGTAAAAAAATAACATGTCTGCTAAAAAACGAGGTTTAGGCCGAGGACTCGATGCACTTTTAAGTTCGTCTAAGCCTGCACCGAGCGCCAGCAAGGAACAAGACACACAAAACGTAACAGAGGTTGTCCAAAGCACAGTTAGTGCTACAGATAACCCGTTACAAACATTGCCTATTGAGTTTTTGCATTCAGGCAAGTACCAACCTCGTAAAGACATGTCTGAAGAGGCACTCGAAGAACTCGCCAGCTCTATTCGCTCACAAGGCATTATTCAACCTATCGTTGTGCGCCCTATTGCCCACAATAGCTATGAAATTATTGCCGGTGAACGTCGTTGGCGCGCAGCGCAAATTGCAAAACTAGACGCAGTTCCGTGTATTATTAAAGATGTACCCGATGAAGCCGCCGTTGCTATAGCACTGATTGAAAATATTCAGCGTGAAGATTTAAATGCAATGGAAGAAGCGGTTGCGCTTAATCGTTTATTAAATGAGTTTGAATTAACACATCAGCAAGTGGCTGATGCAGTTGGTAAATCAAGAACCACCGTAACAAACTTATTACGTTTAAATAATTTAAATAGTGATGTAAAAATTCTGTTAGAACATGGTGACATAGAAATGGGCCATGCGCGTTGTTTACTAGCACTTGAAGGCGAAGCGCAGTCTGACGCAGCACGAACCGCCGTTGCAAAGGCACTAACAGTAAGAGAAACTGAAAAGCTAGTGCGTGCAATTTTAGAGCCAGCACCCGCCAAACAAGAACACCAAAAAGACCCAGATGTTAAACAGTTAGAACAACAATTAGCTGAAAACCTAGGTGCTAAAGTAGAGATAAACTACAACAAAAAAGGCAAAGGTAAATTGGTTATTTCATATACTAATTTAGACGAGCTTGACGGCATTTTGAATCGTATTAATCACGACAATACCCACCATTGATCTATTACATGTCTAAAAAGAGACATTTGTAGCAAATTTGTGTTACAAACACTCTACTCAAGTTGCAAAACTGGCAGGATACAGTATAATTTCGCCAGTTTTCACACCCTAACGATTTGAACGCCATTAAGGTTAACAAAAAGTGAATAATAAGTTAGCAAGTCCGTATAGGCTTGCCGCATTTAAACTAATTTGTCTTCAGGGTGTTGTAGCATTATTTGCTGCCGTAATTATTTTTATTGGTTTGGGAGTTGAAGCCAGTCTGTCAGCGTTAGCTGGTGGTGCAGTTGCGATACTTCCTCACTGTGTTTTTGCACTTTACGCATTCCGATTTATGGGGGCGAGTCGTGCAGAACAAGCGTATAACGCGTTAAAACGCGGTAACGCACTAAAGTTTATGCTGACAATCATATTGTTTGCGCTAGTACTAAAGCATTTTCCGGTAGTTCTACTGCCCTTTTTTAGTATCTATGTACTGGCTTTATTCACTGGATTGTTTGCACCCGTTTTTTTTAAACATTAACTTTTGGGATATAACATGGCTGCAGAAGAAGTTACTCTATCTAGCCATATCCAGCACCACTTAACCAATGCTAAGATGTGCTCGACCGACGCCGGTCTAGCCTTCAATAAAGCATGTACGGACAGTGGTTTTTGGACATGGCATGTAGATACCCTCGCATGGTCAATCGGACTAGGTCTTATCTTTTTATGGATCTTCCGTAGTGCCGCTAAAAAATCAACATTGGGCGTACCAGGTAAATTTCAGTGTTTCATTGAAATGATAGTTGAGTTCGTTGGCGACAACGTACGTGATACTTTCCATGGTAAAAGCAAGCTGATTGCACCATTAGCATTAACGATATTCGTTTGGATATTCTTAATGAACTTAATGGATTTAATCCCAGTTGACTTCTTACCTGCATTTGCTGGTTTAGTAGGTGAGCAAGCCTTTGGCATGGACTCACACGACGTATACATGAAAATTGTACCAACAACAGATATAAACTTAACTGCAGCGCTGGCGCTAGGTGTGTTTATATTAATGATTGGTTACTCAATTAAAATTAAAGGTATCGGCGGTTTTATTAAAGAGCTAACACTTCACCCGTTTAGTTCAAACAATACAGCTATGCAGATTCTTTTAATCCCATTCAATCTATTACTAGAGCTTATCGCATTGGTTTCTAAGCCGTTTTCACTGGCGCTGCGTTTGTTCGGTAACTTATATGCAGGTGAACTAATCTTCATCCTAATAGGTGCGATTGGCTTAATGCAACTACCGTTGCACTTTGTTTGGGCTGTATTCCATATCTTAGTAATCGTATTGCAAGCATTCGTATTCATGATGCTAACAATCGTATACCTAAGCATGGCAAGTTCAGATAATCACTAATTTATAACTTTTAATTTTTACTTTTAATTACAATTGAAACTTTGGAGAAAAAAATGGAACTAGTATTAGGTCTTAAGTACATCGCAGTAGCTTTACTTATCGGCTTCGGTGCAATCGGTACAGCAATCGGTTTTGGTAACATGGGCGGTAAATTCCTTGAAGCATGTGCGCGTCAACCAGAGCTTGCACCATCGCTACAAGTTAAAATGTTTATCCTTGCTGGTCTAATCGATGCTGTAGCAATGATTGGTGTTGGTATCGCGATGGTATTGTTGTTCGTACTTTAATTTTATTTTTTGAACAGCTTACTATTTAAGGAGGAGCGGTTGTGAACTTAAACGCCACTCTTATCGGTGAATTAATTGCGTTTACGGTGTTCGTACTTTTCTGTATGAAGTTCGTATGGCCACCACTAAACGGTGCAATTGAAGCTCGCCAGAAGAAAATCGAAGATGGTTTAGCTGCCTCTGATAGAGCCGAAAAAGACTTAGAACTTGCGCAACAAAAAGCTGCAGAACAGCTTAAAGATGCAAAAGCTCAAGCGGCTGATATCATTGATCAAGCTAAAAAGCGTGCCGTGCTAATTGTTGACGAAGAAACAGTTCGTGGACAAGAAGAGCGTGAAAAAATTATTGCTCAAGGGCACTCTGAAATTGAATCAGAGCGTAACCGTGTGACAGAAGAGCTACGTAAGCAAGTAGCAACACTGGCTGTGGTTGGCGCAGAGAGAATTTTAGAGCGTGAAATCAATCAAGCCGCACATAGTGACATCGTTGAAAAACTTGTCGCTGAGCTGTAATTAGGAGGGTATGAGCATGTCTGAATTGACTACTATCGCTCGCCCATACGCTAAAGCGGCTTTTGAGCTTGCCGTTGAAAAAGGCGCTATTGAAAGCTGGAATGACATGTTGTTTTTCGCTGGCCACGTTGCCAGCGACGAGCAAGCATCAGCCATTTTAGCTGGATTGCCTACTGCTTCTGCACAAGCTGAGTTATTTATTAACTTATGCGCAGAGCAGCTCAACGAACAAGGTCAGAACCTAGTGAAGGTGATGGCTGAAAATGGACGTTTGATTGCACTGCCTGAGGTTGCACAGTTATTCGCTGCGTTTAAAGCAGAGTATGACAAAGAAATCGATGTAGACGTGATTTCGGCAACCCCTCTTACTGCAGCGCAGCAAGAGTCATTGGTAGCGACACTTGAAAAACGTTTCGCACGCAAAGTTAAGCTGAATTGTAGTGAAGACGCGTCAGTAGTTGGCGGCCTTATTATTAAGGCAGGCGACACTGTAATCGACGGCTCTGTACGCGGAAAATTAAACCGCTTAGCCACAACACTACAATCGTAATTGGGAAAAAGAGCATGCAACTTAATTCCACTGAAATTTCAGAACTAATCAAACAACGTATTGAGAAGTTCGAAGTTGTAAGTGAAGCTCGTAACGAAGGTACAATTGTATCTGTTACTGACGGTATCATCCGCATCCACGGTCTAGCTGACTGTATGCAAGGTGAGATGATTGAGCTTCCTGGCAACCGTTATGCTATCGCACTAAACCTTGAGCGCGACTCAATTGGTGCAGTAGTAATGGGTCCATACGCTGACCTTACTGAAGGCGTAAAAGTATATACAACTGGTCGTATCTTAGAAGTTCCTGTTGGTGCTGGCTTACTTGGTCGTGTTGTAAACACGCTAGGTGCTCCTATCGACGGTAAAGGCGCTTTAGACAACGACGGGTTTGAACCTGTAGAAAAAATTGCACCAGGTGTAATCGAGCGTCAATCTGTAGATGAGCCAGTACAAACTGGTTACAAATCTATTGATGCGATGATTCCAGTTGGTCGTGGTCAGCGTGAGCTTGTAATCGGTGACCGCCAAACAGGTAAAACTGCACTAGCAATCGATGCGATCATTAACCAAAAAGACACAGGCGTTAAGTGTGTGTACGTAGCGGTTGGTCAAAAAGCATCTACTATTGCTAACGTAGTACGTAAATTAGAAGAGCACGGTGCACTTGCAAATACTATCGTAGTTGTAGCATCTGCTTCTGAGTCTGCGGCACTTCAGTACTTAGCACCGTTCTCGGGCTGTACTATGGGTGAATACTTCCGTGACCGTGGTGAAAACGCATTAATCGTATATGATGATTTATCTAAGCAAGCTGTTGCTTACCGTCAAATCTCATTGCTACTTAAGCGTCCACCAGGTCGTGAAGCATACCCAGGTGACGTATTCTATCTTCACTCGCGTCTTTTAGAGCGTGCATCGCGTGTAAACGCTGATTACGTTGAAAAGTTCACTAACGGTGAAGTGAAAGGACAAACTGGTTCATTGACGGCATTGCCTATCATTGAAACTCAAGGCGGCGACGTTTCTGCGTTCGTACCGACTAACGTTATCTCTATCACCGATGGTCAGATCTTCTTAGAAACTGACTTATTCAACTCAGGTATCCGTCCGGCAGTAAATGCTGGTATCTCGGTATCGCGTGTTGGTGGTGCTGCACAAACTAAAATCGTTAAGAAACTAGGAGGCGGTATCCGTCTAGCCCTAGCTCAGTACCGTGAATTAGCTGCGTTCTCGCAGTTCGCGTCTGACCTTGACGATGCTACACGTGCTCAACTTGAGCATGGTGAGCGTGTAACAGAGCTAATGAAGCAGAAACAGTACGCGCCAATGTCTGTTGCTGAAATGTCTTTGTCGTTATTTGCAGCTGAGAAAGGTTATCTTAAAGATATCGAAATCGCTAAAATCATGGATTTCGAAGCAGCTTTACTTTCTTACGCAAGTAGCACATACGCAGAGCTTGTGGCTCAAATCAATGAAACTGGTAACTACAACGCCGAGATCGAAGCGCAACTTAAAGAACTTCTAGAGAAGTTCAAGTCTACGCAAACTTGGTAATTTAGTTATTAATGGTGCGCTTTAGTTTACTAAAGCACACCTTGATTCGGAGAGAGAGTCATGGCCAGCGGAAAAGAGATTAAAAGCAAGATCGGGAGTATTAAAAATACTCAAAAGATCACTAGCGCAATGGAAATGGTTGCTGCGTCTAAAATGAAAAAGGCGCAAGAACGAGTGGCTTCAAGCCGTCCATACGCTGACAAATTACGCAAAGTGATTGGTCGTGTTGCTCAAGCAAATCTTGATTTTACTCACCCGTTCTTAGAAGAACGTGAAGTAAAACGAGTTGGTTATATTGTTATCTCTACTGACCGTGGTCTATGTGGCGGCCTAAACTCAAACGAGTTTAAGAAAGTTGCATTAGACATAAAAGCATGGAAAGAAAAAGGTGTAGACGCAGAGTTTGCAACTTTAGGCAGCAAAGCTGCTGGTTTCTTTCAACGCTTTGGTGGTCAAGTGCTTGCTAAAAAAGCAGGCCTAGGAGATAAACCTTCAGTACAAGACGTTATTGGTCCTGTAAAAGTAATGCTTGATGCATTCTCTGAAGGTAAAATTGACCGTTTATTCCTGGTATATAACAACTTCGTTAATACCATGAAGCAAGAGCCAACAATAGATCAGTTACTCCCTTTGCCAAAAGCTGAAGAAGAAGTATCTGCCCACACATGGGACTACTTATACGAACCTAACCCAGACGCTATTTTAGAGTCTTTGTTAGTTCGCTTTGTAGAATCTCAGGTATACCAAGGTGTGGTTGAGAACGCTGCCTCTGAACAGGCTGCCCGTATGGTTGCGATGAAAGCCGCAACTGATAACGCTGGCGACCTTATGGATGAGTTACAGCTTGTTTACAACAAGGCCCGCCAAGCGGCAATCACACAAGAAATTAGTGAGATTGTTTCTGGTTCAGCCGCAGTTTAATGCTTCAGGCAAAGATTAACGAGAGGAATAGACATGAGTTTAGGTAAGGTCGTCCAAATTATCGGTGCCGTTGTGGATATTGAATTTTCACAAGACAACGTGCCAGCCGTATATGACGCGCTAAAAGTAACAGATGGCGATTTAGCTGGTTTGACTCTAGAAGTTCAACAGCAGCTAGGTGGCGGTGTGGTACGTACTATCGCACTAGGTACTACAGACGGTTTACGTCGTGGTGCAGCAGTATCAAACACAGGTGAAGCGATTCAAGTTCCAGTTGGTAAAGCAACACTTGGTCGTATCATGAACGTACTTGGTGAGCCAATCGATGAAGCTGGCCCAATCGGCGAAGAAGACCGTATGTCTATTCACCGTGCAGCGCCTTCATACGAAGAGCAATCAAGTTCAGTAGAACTTTTAGAAACAGGTATCAAGGTAATCGACCTTGTATGTCCGTTTGCTAAAGGTGGTAAAGTTGGTTTATTCGGTGGTGCCGGTGTTGGTAAAACCGTAAACATGATGGAACTTATCCGTAACATCGCAATCGAGCACAGCGGCTACTCAGTATTCGCAGGTGTTGGTGAGCGTACTCGTGAGGGTAACGATTTCTACCATGAAATGAACGATTCAAACGTACTTGATAAAGTATCGCTTGTATACGGTCAGATGAACGAGCCTCCAGGTAACCGTTTACGCGTAGCGTTAACAGGTCTTACTATGGCTGAAAAGTTCCGTGACGAAGGTCGCGACGTACTTTTCTTCGTAGATAACATCTACCGTTACACTCTTGCGGGTACAGAAGTATCAGCACTACTTGGTCGTATGCCATCAGCGGTAGGTTACCAGCCTACACTAGCTGAAGAAATGGGTGTACTTCAAGAGCGTATCGCATCTACTAAGACGGGTTCAATCACATCAATCCAAGCGGTATACGTACCTGCGGATGATTTAACGGATCCATCTCCAGCAACAACGTTTGCTCACTTAGATGCAACAGTAGTACTTTCACGTGATATCGCATCACTTGGTATTTACCCAGCGGTAGATCCACTTGATTCATCTTCACGTCAACTTGACCCATTAGTAATTGGTCAAGAGCACTACGATACAGCGCGTGGCGTTCAAACAGTTCTTCAGCGTTACAAAGAACTTAAAGACATCATCGCAATCCTAGGTATGGACGAGCTTTCTGACGAAGATAAGCAACTTGTATCTCGTGCACGTAAAATCCAACGTTTCCTATCTCAGCCGTTCTTCGTGGCAGAGGTATTTACAGGTGCGTCAGGTAAATACGTTTCACTTAAAGACACAATTGCTGGCTTCAAAGGCATTTTAAACGGTGAGTTTGATGACCTTCCAGAGCAAGCGTTCTACATGGTTGGCTCTATCGAAGAAGCTCAAGAAAAAGCCAAAAGCATGTAATTAGGAGGGTAGTATGGCAGCTATGACTGTACATCTTGACGTAGTAAGCGCAGAGCAGAACTTGTTTTCTGGTTTGGTTGAATCGATTCAAGTATCTGGTAGTGAAGGTGAGCTTGGTGTTAATGCCGGTCACGCGCCACTACTAACTGCCCTTAAACCTGGTATGGTGCGTTTAGTTAAGCAATTTGGTGAAGAAGAACTCATCTACATTGCTGGCGGTACACTAGAAGTTCAACCGAACATAGTGACCGTACTTGCAGACACAGCCGTTCGTGGTGAAGACCTAGACGAACAAGCTGCAGAGCAAGCTAAACGTGACGCTGAAGCGCAAATGGCAAAAGGTGCATCGTCAGAGCTTGATTACAATCAAGCGGCAATGCAACTAGCTGAAGCGGTAGCACAATTACGTGTTATTCAGCAATTACGTAAAAAGTAAGCCTATCTGGTTTATAAAAAGCCCACTTTATGTGGGCTTTTTTGTGCTTGTTGCTAAGGTCCGTGTTTAAATTTAAGCTTTTTTTAGTCGTCGAAGTTATTAACTGAGCTTTTCACTTATATCCTTCACCAATCCCCGCTACAATAACGCTATTCAATTAAGTCTATTTTTCAGTCAAGATTCAGTACTAGCAAATTAGTTTACTGAGTATTTGCACAGGGCGTGACTTACGCAATCTTCTGCATAAACAGACTTGTTAACTAAAACAACGGAAAAAGGAAATTGTTTTAATGGCTCTAACTACTGTAATTCTTGCTGCGGGTAAAGGTACTCGTATGCGATCTGCTCTACCAAAAGTGCTGCATAAAGTGGCAGGTAAACCTATGGTGCAGCATGTTATTGATAACGCAAAGGCACTGGGTGCAACAACCACTAATTTAGTTTACGGACACGGCGGCGAACTATTACAACAACAACTTGCCGATAACGATGTTAATTGGGTACTGCAAGCAGAGCAACTTGGTACTGGCCATGCAGTAGCACAAGCAAACCCTCATATTAACGATGACGATACTGTATTGGTTTTATACGGCGATGTTCCTTTAACTAAGCAATCAACGCTTGAGCGCTTATTAGCTGCAACTCCTAAAAATGGGCTAGCGGTATTAACCGTTAACTTGGTTAATCCAAATGGCTACGGTCGTATGCTACGAGAAGATGGCAAACTTGTCGGTATTATTGAGCAAAAAGATGCAAGCGCTGAGCAGTTACTAATTAACGAAGTAAACACCGGTATTATGGCGGTTAATGGCAAACTGTTAAAAACCTGGTTAGGCAACTTATCTAACAATAATGCGCAAGGCGAATACTACCTAACTGATATAGTGGCAATGGCGCACAGTGAAGGTGTAGAAATTACATCGGCTCAACCAGATCATGCAATGGAAGTTGAAGGTGCAAACAACCGCGTACAACTTGCCGGCCTAGAGCGCGCTTACCAAGCGTGGCAAGCAGAAGAATTAATGTTAAATGGTGCCACCCTAGCCGACCCAGCCCGTATTGATGTACGTGGCAATGTTAAAACAGGCGAAGATGTATTAATTGATATAAACGTTATTTTTGAGGGTAATGTAACCCTTGGTAATAACGTACAAATAGGCCCTAACTGTGTACTTAAAAACTGTACCATAGGCGATAACGTTGTAATAAAAGCGAATACCCTTATTGAAGATGCAAGCGTAGCGGCTAAATGTACGCTTGGACCATATGCTCGCCTTCGCCCAGGTGCGGTAATGGAAGAAGACTCGCACATTGGTAACTTTGTAGAGATGAAAAAAACCCGCTTAGGTAAGGGTTCTAAAGCAAACCACTTAAGTTACTTAGGCGATGCTGAAATTGGCGAAAAAGTAAATATTGGCGCAGGTACAATTACCTGTAACTACGATGGGGTGAATAAAGCAAAAACCATTATTGGCGATAACGCTTTTATAGGCTCTAACTCATCACTTGTTGCTCCTGTAAACATTGGTTCTACTGCAACTGTGGGAGCAGGCTCTGTGATCACTAGCACTGTTGAAGACGAGCAGCTGGCAATAGCACGTTCAAAGCAACGTAATTTAACTGGTTGGAAACGACCAGTTAAAAAATAATAATTAAAGGCTACTTAGGTAGCCTTTTTTATTGCAGCTTAAGTTTAAATTGCTCTTTATAACGCCTAGAAAGGTTGAGCACTTTACCTGTAGTTAGTTTTATTTCGCTGTCGCCGCTGGGGAGTGGTGTAATGCATTCTACTTTATCGAGTTTTACGCCATGACTTCGGTGAATCCTACAAAAGCCCTGCACTTCTAGTTGTTTACTTAATTCAGTGAGCGTCACTCTTAAAGGGTAAACGGACGTACCAATATGTAAATTTACATAATTGCCTGAAGATTCAAGCCAATCCACCTCGTCAATTTTTATAATAAATTCTTTACCCCGCTTTTTAACTAATAAGCGATTAATAGTATCAGTATTGTGTTGCGCACCTTCATCAATAGACGAGGCCTCTCCCAACAACTGTTTAACAATATACTGATAAACTTTAATAAGGGTGATAAAGAATAAAAAGCTTATCGCATCTTTTTGGTATTCATATAAAAATTCAAACCAGCTGAGGCCAAAGTTGTAGTGAAGTTCGTTCAACCAATAAATGAGCTTCCGTCCTCCAACCATTACACTAATATGGAATACGCTGAAAATAATAGACGCTACAAAGTAAGTACACAGCGAAAGCCCAATATTATGCCAATTAAAAGGTACTTTTTTTAATAGCCACACTACAGCCGGAAATATAAGTAACGTGCTAAACGCACTTGAATATTCCCATACAAACGGCTCCCATATTAAAAAAGGAAGTTCGCCGTCTCTTTGCGCCTCCATTATTTGAGTTGTCGCATTAACCGTATTGTTTATTACAACGTAGCTAAACAGGAGTAACGCGGCATAAAAAGTTTGAAAACGTTGAAAGTGTTGAAGGTTCATTATGTATGCTTTTATATTTGTAGGCGACAGCTATCCCTGTATACCACCTTTTATCACTATTGCTTGTAATATAAGCACTTATGTATAGTTTTTGCGAGTTATTTTAAGTTAACTACCGGTATCACAAACACATTGGTTAACGTATGAGTACTCAATTAAACGCAATACAATCTACACACTCTCGCCATTACTTTATTGATTGGTTGAGAGTAATTGCATTTGCGACTCTCATTTTTTATCACATAGGTATGTTGTATAGCCAAAATTGGGGGTTTCATTTTAAAAGTAATTATACGTCTGAACACGTAGAGTATTTTATGTTGCTGTTTTCCCCTTGGAGAATGCTGCTAATTTGGTTTATATCAGGGGTAGCACTTCGTTTTATGCTTGATAAAGTAAGTGGCTATAAATTATGTGCCTTATTTGTTTTAAAGCGTTCTCTTTTCATATTACTCCCCCTGCTGGTGGGGTTATGGTTAATTGTGCCTTTTCAGCTTTATGCCGAAATGCATCAACAAGGCGTTATAGATATAACGTACTGGCAGTTCTATTTAGCGTTTTTAGATACCAGTAATAGCATATTTGTTAATTACCAATCTGGAGTATGGCCGCATGTTGATGTAAATCATTTATGGTATTTACGCTCTTTGTGGCAGTTTATGCTTATTGTTTTTATATACTCATTAGTAGCAAAGCTTTCTATTTTTTCTTCTTTATTAAATACGATTCAAGTAAACCTATCATTTTCTATGCTTACAGGCCTATTGGTAATAGCCATGTTGCTTGCTAATAATTGTTTAAAAGGTGATGCAATACGCGAAGTAAGCGGCTTCATATTTTTATTTACAGGCTACCTGTTATCTAAAAACACTTATTTTTGGAAAAGTTTAAATCGATACCTTTGGCTTTTGTGTACAAGTTTTACTCTATTGTATGTGTGTATTGCTTTGGCGTATCAAAATGAACTGGATTTACCAAACTATGTGTGGACTGCAATATACAATACTCAAAGAGTAGTTGGTGTACTTACCATGCTTACCTTAGCGCAGCGTTTTTTAAATTTTAAAGCAGCTTACTTAAACACACTAAATAGCTGGGTGTTTCCCTTTTATGTATTGCATCAAAGTGTATTAATTATTTTATGTTTTGTGCTACAACCTTTTAACCTTGGCCTTATGGTTGAGTTATTTTTAATTATTGTGGGCACTTGGGGGGCGTGCGCAGCTATTACATTAGTGGTAATGCGCATTGATATTATTAGGCCCTTGCTAGGTCTTAAAATAAAAAACAACTATTCGAAAGCGCTTAAAAAAATGGGTTATGTATTGGGTATGTTGCTTACCTTACAATTAGCCTATCAGTTGGCTTTTTAAAGTAAAAAAGCTTTATTAAAAGTGCCACAACTTTGTAATACCTCTGTGTTGATATTTACCTAATACCACACTAAGGAAAAGAACAATGTTAAAAAAATCAATAATAGCGCTTTCACTTTTATCTATGCTGACTGGTTGCTCATTAGATGGCGATGATGGTCAAAATGGCGCACAAGGAGCTCAAGGAGCTCAAGGCGAGCAAGGTACAGCAGGTGAAAATGGAATTAACGGCACCAATGCAAATTCGGCTTTAACTATTAACCTAATAGGACGAGCAGTACTCAATGCGCAAAGCCCTGAAGGTGCTGCCGAAATAGTCGCATATCAAGCATCAAAAAAATGGATTTACGCTATTAATAGCTCGGGGGATGCTGCGGTTGTAAATATTATTCCTGCAGACACATTCGATACAGCTGCTCTAGTGCAAGACAATGAAGGCATTGTAAATACAACAAACTTAAGTACGGCAATTACACTTACCTTAAACGACAACACCCCCGGTGACGCAAACAGCATAGCAATAGATGAAAATAGCAAGTTACTTGCTGTAGCAATGGCTGCTAAAAGTGTTGGAGAGGCAGGTCAAGTTGCCTTTTACGACATAAGCGGCGATACACCAATATTTATAAAAAATGTAACTGCTGGTTTTTTGCCCGATATGGTTACATTTAGCCATGATGGAGCAAAAGTAGTTGTTGCCAACGAAGGGGAACCTAACGGCGACTATAGTATTGATCCACAGGGTTCTATCAGCATTATCAATGTTAATGATGGTGTAATTGCCGACAATGCTACCAATATTGATTTTACAGCATACAACGATAAGCAATCTGAACTTGAAGCACTCGGACTGGTATTTGCTAATCCAACAGGGCGCACCATAAATGGTAATTTAATCAATACCACCGTAGCAATGGACTTAGAGCCAGAATACGTCAGTATTTCTAAAGATAACAAATATGTCTACGTATCGATTCAAGAAAATAACGGACTAGCCATCGTTAATTTAGAAGATAACTCTCTTGAGTTAAAAGGGCTAGGCTTTAAAGACTGGTCTAGCTTACAAATAGACGCATCAGATAAAGACGGCGGTGTTAATTTTAAATCATACCCTGGCTTATATGGCATGTACCAACCAGACACAATTTCAAGCTTTAGCTGGAAAGGCGCAAACTTTATAGTGTCGGCTAATGAAGGTGATGCACGCGAATACTTTTTTGATACAACCAATGAGGCAGATTGCGCAGCCAAAGGCGGCGTAGATTTCGACGAAGACGATGGTTGCCTTGCTTACATAGATGAAAGCCGCGTCGAAGACTTAACGCTTGCTGCTAATTTTGATTACTTAAATAACGACGATAACGACATCGGCCGTTTAAAAGTGACAACGGTTAAAGGTGATACTAATAACGACGGTCAATACGAATCGCTTTATGCCTATGGCGCACGTTCGTTTACCATTTGGGACAGTAATGGGCTGGTGGTGTTTGATTCTGGAGACGATATAGGGCGTATTACCGCATCAGTTCATGGCGAAGCGTTTAATAATAATGAAGATGAAAATAAAGGCGATACACGCTCAGACGATAAAGGCGCAGAACCCGAAGCGCTAACTATAGGTACAATTGGCGAACGCACCTTTGCATTTATTGGACTCGAGCGTATGGGGGGGATCATGATTTACGATATTACTAACCCATATGATGTGCAATTTGAAGACTACTTTTATAACCGAGGTTTAATATCTGGTGCAGAAATTACCGGTGATCTAGCACCAGAAGGAATGACATTCATACCACGCGAACAAAGTGCAACTGGCGAACCACTACTTATCATAGGTAATGAGATATCTGGTTCTATCGCAGTATGGGAAATTTCAGCTAATTAACCACTCTGTAAAAAGCGGAAAATAACATGCTTTATTTTCCGCTTTTTATATTGATAGAGTATTAGCATTTAAGTAGAGATTAAAAATGCATGTTTTTTAAGCTAAAAGCGCCCTCCATCCCTTTATTTGTATACCTTTCGTACTAAAAGTATTTTTATTCAAAAAAGCATGAATTAAACGTTGACCCCCACTCGAATATCCCTATAATGCGACCCCACTGAGACGGCAGGCGCCAACGCATAGCGAGGCAAGAGTTAATCAGAGAGTTAAGTAAAACTTTACTTTTAAAGATTCTAAAAAGAAATTTGAAAACAAAGTATTGACTCGAAAAATAAAGGATGTATTATACGCATCCCTAGCGACAACGTCGCAA
>NZ_AHCB03000009.1 GCF_000238335.3 Pseudoalteromonas marina
CTGTACAAATAACATTGTTATTCATACGAATTTTATTATCAGCTTTTCCAAATTTTTAAAGAGCAAGAGATACAAAAACCTCTCAAAATTAAATACACTCTATTCTCAGGCGATTTAGCTGCCCGATAAAGAATATTTATTTTTAAGAAGTAAAAGTGGTGGAGCTAAGCAGGATCGAACTGCTGACCTCCTGCGTGCAAGGCAGGCGCTCTCCCAGCTGAGCTATAGCCCCACATATGCTGGTCTTATTGTTTAGTTACCGACTTCGTGAAGAAGTGGTGGGTCTGAGTAGATTTGAACTACCGACCTCACCCTTATCAGGGGTGCGCTCTAACCAGCTGAGCTACAGACCCAAACAATAAGTGTTGTTCTCTTTACAATAACAATCATCTGTGTGGACACTACGAACAAATAAGTTCTAAATCGTATAAGGAGGTGATCCAGCCCCAGGTTCCCCTAGGGCTACCTTGTTACGACTTCACCCCAGTCATGAATCACTCCGTGGTAAACGTCCTCCCGAGGGTTAGACTATCTACTTCTGGAGCAACCCACTCCCATGGTGTGACGGGCGGTGTGTACAAGGCCCGGGAACGTATTCACCGCGTCATTCTGATACGCGATTACTAGCGATTCCGACTTCATGGAGTCGAGTTGCAGACTCCAATCCGGACTACGACGCACTTTAAGTGATTCGCTTACCTTCGCAGGTTCGCAGCACTCTGTATGCGCCATTGTAGCACGTGTGTAGCCCTACACGTAAGGGCCATGATGACTTGACGTCGTCCCCACCTTCCTCCGGTTTATCACCGGCAGTCTCCTTAGAGTTCTCAGCATTACCTGCTAGCAACTAAGGATAGGGGTTGCGCTCGTTGCGGGACTTAACCCAACATCTCACAACACGAGCTGACGACAGCCATGCAGCACCTGTATCAGAGTTCCCGAAGGCACAAATCTATCTCTAGAAAGTTCTCTGTATGTCAAGTGTAGGTAAGGTTCTTCGCGTTGCATCGAATTAAACCACATGCTCCACCGCTTGTGCGGGCCCCCGTCAATTCATTTGAGTTTTAACCTTGCGGCCGTACTCCCCAGGCGGTCTACTTAATGCGTTAGCTTTGAAAAACAGAACCGAGGTTCCGAGCTTCTAGTAGACATCGTTTACGGCGTGGACTACCGGGGTATCTAATCCCGTTTGCTCCCCACGCTTTCGTACATGAGCGTCAGTGTTGACCCAGGTGGCTGCCTTCGCCATCGGTATTCCTTCAGATCTCTACGCATTTCACCGCTACACCTGAAATTCTACCACCCTCTATCACACTCTAGTTTGCCAGTTCGAAATGCAGTTCCCAGGTTGAGCCCGGGGCTTTCACATCTCGCTTAACAAACCGCCTGCGTACGCTTTACGCCCAGTAATTCCGATTAACGCTCGCACCCTCCGTATTACCGCGGCTGCTGGCACGGAGTTAGCCGGTGCTTCTTCTGTCAGTAACGTCACAGATATGAGGTATTAACTCACACCCTTTCCTCCTGACTGAAAGTGCTTTACAACCCGAAGGCCTTCTTCACACACGCGGCATGGCTGCATCAGGCTTTCGCCCATTGTGCAATATTCCCCACTGCTGCCTCCCGTAGGAGTCTGGACCGTGTCTCAGTTCCAGTGTGGCTGATCATCCTCTCAAACCAGCTAGGGATCGTTGCCTTGGTGAGCCATTACCTCACCAACTAGCTAATCCCACTTGGGCCAATCTAAAGGCGAGAGCCGAAGCCCCCTTTGGTCCGTAGACATTATGCGGTATTAGCAGTCGTTTCCAACTGTTGCCCCCCCCCTCAAGGCATGTTCCCAAGCATTACTCACCCGTCCGCCGCTCGTCAGCAAAGTAGCAAGCTACTTTCTGTTACCGCTCGACTTGCATGTGTTAGGCCTGCCGCCAGCGTTCAATCTGAGCCATGATCAAACTCTTCAATTAAAAAGTTTTGTGTCTTTCGACAGCTCAATGAATTCTGAATTTATTTAATATCTTTCGATATTGAATTGACTGTGCTGAATAACTACCGAAATAATTATTCTGTTGGTCACTCAGTTTCAATTGAGACTCTAATTTGTTTGCCTCACTACCTAAGTAGCTTGGCTGTTAGAACTCAATCTGTACGAGTGCCCACACAGATGATTGCTTTATATTGTTAAAGAACGTTGCGACGTTGTCGCTAGGGATGCGTATAATACATCCTTTATTTTTCGAGTCAATACTTTGTTTTAAACTTTCTTTCGATGATTTAAAACCAAAGTTTTATTCAACTCTCTGAGCCACTAACACTTTGCTATGCTTCGGCGTTTCCCGTCTCAGTGGGGTCGCATTATAGGGAGATCCGAAAACAGATCAACCCTTTTTTTAGATCTTTTTACTGTTCGAACAAAATTAGAACAAAACCACAAAAAACCATGTTAAAACACGCTTAAATTGATGTTTTTTTACACTGCTTTTTATAATTTCATATAAATATCATTGCTAAGTTCGTTTAAGACGTTAAGATAGCAAGTTCACAATGTTAAATTAATGTTTATTTCCTGTTTATTGGTAGATCTAAAATGAAATTACCCGATCAAAAATCTTTTATCTTTTCTGTTGTTATTGCTGTAGTTGGTTTTGTTATTGTTAAGTTCGCCCTTGGAAGCTTAGAACTTGACCCTGCAATTGTATTTGCTGTTGGCTTATTAATAGGTGGGCTAGTTATTGCTGCTATGTCTTCTGACGTTTTAGAAGAGGCCGAAGTAAAAACTAAAACACTTTACGTTGGTAACCTTCCTTACCGTGCAAACGAAGGTGTTGTTCGTGCTTTGTTTGAAGAGCAAGGTAAAGTATTCAACGTTCGTCTATTAAAGGATAAAAATACAGGCAAACGTCGTGGCTTTGGTTTTGTTGAAATGGCGCAAGCTGATGCAGACAATGCTATTGCAAACTTGAACGATAGTGAGTTCCAACAACGCACTTTAAAAGTACGTGAAGCAAAACAAAAACAAGAAGATGATTCTAATACGCTTCGAGCTCAGGCGGATCAATCAGTTTAACTAGCTTAACCGCAAGTTTATCGCTGATCACATTAGCCGTTGCATAGTATTGCAACGGCTTTTTTATGCCAGGTATATTTTGTGCTAATAAACCTGACTCGGTTAGTAGATAAATAACTCTATTTGCTATTGCTGCACCGGAATCCACCAGCTGAATGCTGTTTTTAAAGTGCTCACTAATCTGCTTTGTAAGTATCGGAAAGTGAGTACACCCCAATACAAGCACATCCGTTTGCTTTTCAATACTCAAGCCTTCAAGTACAGCATGTAATTTATTTGTATCTAAATAGCCATTAAAGAAAAGTAATTCAGCAAGGTTTACCAACTCAACACTGCTATATAAGTTAACAGTTACATTACTAGCGTGCTGCGCTATTAACTTTTTTGTATATGAGCTCACTATTGTGGCAGGTGTTGCCAGTAAAGCAATATGATTTGAACGTGTTAATTCTGCGGCGGGCTTGATTGCTGGTACAACACCAACTATGGGTATATCTGTAATTTTGCGTACAGCACTTAATGCCGATGTGGATGCCGTGTTGCATGCTATTACAATTAAATCGACGTTTAGCTTGTTTGACTTAATGAAATGAATGAGCGAACACAAACGATTAATAATTGTTTGTTGTGTTTGAGCTCCATAAGGTAAGAAAGCATTATCCATAAAATAGCTATATTGAGCATTCGGGATACGTTGCTTTATATGATCAAGTACTGTTGTGCCACCAATCCCTGAATCAAAAACCATTATATGCGCTGACAAACGACCGTTCCTATTATTAGATTAGAACGGCAGTTTGCCATGTGATTTTTGCAAAAGAAAGTAGTTTAATGTTGAGGTTAAACTTCCTCTGCTGTTTGCTTTGTCGCGCTATTTAACTTATTAAGGTTTTCAAACATAGCTTTTGTGTAATCAACCAGTTTATCGATCTCACTTTGATCTTCATTAAGCCACTGCATAATACCTGATAATTGATTTTGAATACCTAGCTCGGTTGCTTTAGAAAATGCCTCTCGGAGGTCATCATTAAAAGGCGCTACTTTATCTGCAATTACTTTTTCTGGAGCCGGTTTATTTTCTTCGTAACCCTTTATTGCAGCAACTGTTTTGGTTTGGCGTAAATCCATTGAAAATGCGACAAGTTGTTCATTGCCTAAACTAAGCTCTTGGGCCTCTTCAAATGCCTGCTCTAAATCGCCGCTAAAAAAGGTCTTACTTACGTTTTGTAGGTTTTCCATTAACTCATTAATTGCTTCTTGCTCTTTATCATTAAGGTCGCCGTTAACTGACATTGAAAATGAAAGTTCTCTCGATTGTGATGATTCACTTACGAATGCCTCCCCTCCCTCACCACGCTGATAACTACTAGCAGACTGAGATTTAAACGCATCGGCAAAACTTATTGTTACTTCATCACCTTCTGCTGTGGTGAAACTGTACTGAGCATTATTACTTAAGCTTGCGTATTGTGCTTGAGTTACCCCCACACTAGCGGGCATTGGGTTGAACAAGTTATCTTCAAACTTATCAAGGCCATCAAAAATACCTTCTTTTGATTTGTTGATACCCTCTTGGGTTTCATCGTTTAGAACGCCGGATTCTTTTAACTCATCAACAGCGTCATCAATACCTATTTGCACTCCCTTACGGGCATCACTTAGCATACCTTTTAATTTATCGTCATCGGCACCATCAGCTTTTGCTTTATTAACGGCGCCGGTGACAAAGTCGAGTACATTTTTAACAATTGCTTCAAAATCAAAAAGGGGCTTATCTGCTTTTTTTTCTTGAACAGGCAAACCAAGCTGCTCTGCCATTTTATCACCTAAAACTTTAGCAGCTAATTCTTTACCTCGTTGCTGATAGCTGTCTTGCGGAGACGCGATGGTAGGTTGTTGTACATCAGCTTTGTTGTTGAATTTGTTTATGTTCTGGCTTGGTACAAAGCCATAGTTGCCTATTTTCATGAATCGTCTCCTGAGCGTGCGTAGTTTATTATCGGCCAGGGCATAAAAAACTAAAGTAAACCGTGCAAAAAAACATCATTTATTCTAGCCAAAACTAGACAAATGCGAACCGCTCCCTACAATAGCGCCGATAAACAGATCTTAGATAAGGTAGTAACGCGAATGGCAGTTATTAAAATAGATACCACACAGTACCAAGCGCAGTTAAGTGAAAAAGAACAGCGTATAACTTCACAGTTTCAACGTTTTGGTGTGGAGCAGCTAGAAGTATTTAGCTCGGAGCCAATTAACTACCGCCAACGTGCCGAATTTAGAGTATGGCATGATGGAGACGATCTGTTTCATATAATGTTTGATCAGCAAACTAAAGAAAAAATACGCGTTGATACGTTTGACCCTGCGGCACCGCTTGTTGGTGAAATCATGCAGGTGATGATTGAAAACCTTAAACCATGCGAGGTTTTACGCCGAAAGCTATTTCAAATAGATTACCTGTCTACACTCAGTGGTGAAATTTTAGTGAGCTTGCTTTATCACAAGCCGCTTGATGATGAATGGCTACGTGAAATTAAGTCACTAAAGGCAAAACTGAGTGAAAAATATAAAATAGATTTTATTGGCCGAGCACGTAAGCAGAAAGAAGTGCTAGGTGATGACTTTGTAACAGAGCAATTAACTGTAAATGGCCAAGAACTAATTTACCAACAAGTAGAAAATAGCTTTACGCAACCTAATGCAAAAGTAAATATAAGTATGCTTGAGTGGGCACAAGATTTATGTAAACCACTTAAAAATGATTTACTAGAGCTTTACTGCGGTAATGGTAACTTTTCTATTGCGCTAGCGGGGTCTTTTAATAAAGTACTCGCAACTGAAATATCTAAATCGTCTGTTCACTCTGCTCAATATAATATTGCCAAAAACAATGTAGACAACCTAGATATTATTCGTATGTCGAGCGAAGAGTTTACTCAAGCAATGAATGGCGAACGTACTTTTTCTCGTTTAGACGGTATTGACCTAAAAAGCTATGACTGCCAAACCATATTAGTCGACCCGCCACGCGCTGGTATGGATGAGTTAACCTGTGATTTAGTGGCTAATTACGAAAACATAATTTATATATCGTGTAATCCTGACACACTGGAACGCGATTTAGATCATTTAACGCGTTCGCATAACGTTAAGCGCTTTGCGATATTTGATCAGTTCCCTTATACACATCACATAGAGTCGGGTGTGTTTTTGCAGAAAAAGTAACTGTGAGTAAAAATTTACAGTCATAAAAAAGCTCCTATAAAGGAGCTTTTTTGTATTATTTTACTTGCTTGCCAAGTAATTAATTAATTTACTGATATCTTCAGGAGCTGTAACACCTGATTCACGGCCTAAGTTTAATTTATACTTACCGTTTACGATAAATGTGGGTACACCACGAAGAGCACCTTTTTCTTTAAAGTATTCTTGATCGCGCTTCATCTTAGAACTTAATGTACGAACCGAAAAGCTTTTAAATAACTTATCAAACTTATCGCCATCAACACCTTGCGCAACAAACACATCTTTCACGTCAGCTAATTCGTTAAATTTAGCGCGCTTAGTGTGAATATGATTAAAAATAGCTGCGATAAGTTTCTCTTTTTGGGGAAGTACTTCAGCAGTTGCAAGTGCTTGGCTCATCATTTGTTGGTTTTCTGGATTACGAACACCCACAAAGTCAACGTGACTCTTTTTAAACTTAACATTTTTATCTAGTTTAGGCTTAAATTCGCTGATCAGTGACTCGTAGTTATTACACGCCGGGCAGTAAAAAGAGAAAAACTCTTTTACTTCTGGCTTTTTAGTGGCACGTTCAGCAATAACATCGTAATGAACGCCTTCTTCGTAGGTCGCCGCAAAGCTTGTTGCTGCCATCGGTAATACTAATGCAAGTAACCCTGCTTTAAGTAGTTTAATCATTCTTATGCTCCAAAATTTATAATGCTAATAAAAACGCAATTAACTCATCAAGTTCTTGTTGGTTTTTTATGGTGTTAATATTGATTTTGTATTTATCGTTAACAATAAAAGTAGGTACACCAGTTAACGCACCTAACTTTGAATATTTGTTTTGCTTATCTTGCATTGCTTGCTCTTCAGCAATAATTGGCATGCTTGCAATCGCTTGGTCAAATGTGTCGCTATCTATTCCATTTACTTCCAATAGCTTTTTAAGGTCTTTAACTTCTGTTAAAGGCGCACCTTGAATATGGATACTTCTAAAAATTTGGTCAGCTATATTTTGTGCTTGCCCTTGTTGTTTTGCGATTAAGTAAGCAAAGCTTAAATTACTTTGTGCCTGTGGAGATACACCACCTAAAAAGTTGACGTGACTTTTAACAAAATCAGTGCCTTCAGGCAGTTTTTTTTCAATTGCTTTAGCCACTGGTTCAAATTTAAAACAGTGCGGACAATAAAATGAAAAGAACTCTGTTACCTGGGGTGTTGTGCTTTTTTCAGTTTTAATAATCGTGTATTGGTTATTTGCCTCAAACTGTGCAGCAAAGGCTGCAAAAGGTAAACATAAAAGAAGTAGGCTCAGTTTTAGTTTTTTAAGCATTAGTATCTCGTTGTACTCGTCATTAAATAATAATTTACGGCAATAACTTTAACGGCGGTTCTTGCAGTGCAGCAAGTTGTTCTTTAAGCGCTAAAATTTGTTGCTCCCAGTATTTGTCATCAGCAAACCATGAAAAGTTCCGCACAAAAGCTGGATCGCTCCACCTTTTTGCCACCCATCCCATGTAGTGAATAATACGCATTGCTCGCAGCGGTTCAATTAATTTGAGTTGAGCGTGGTCAAAATCACAAAATTCTTCATACGCTCCCACCAAAGTGTCTAACTGTAACAGTTGCGTTGGTCTGTCGCCACTGAGCATCATCCATAGATCTTGAATAGCAGGCCCTTGACGACTATCGTCTAAATCCACGAACATTAGCGCATCGCCAGCCCATAATATATTGCCTGCGTGGCAATCGCCATGTAAGCGAATACTATTTATATCTTGATACTGCTTTTGTGTCTGCTCAATTACCAAATCTAAAATAGTATAAAAAGCAGTGCTTAATCCCATTGGCACCAAGTTACTTTTTTGAAGATGAACTTTAGCTGTATGCAAATATTCTTCACAGCTTATTGTTGGTCTGTAAGTAAAGGGTTTGGTTTTAGCTACTTGGTGCATTCGACCAATTAAACGTCCCATAACATCAAGCTGATCTAAATTATCTACTTCAAATAATCGCCCACCCACACTTGGGAATACCACAAACATATAGCCCTGGTGTTCAAACAAGCTTTGTCCATTATGTAAAACAGGGGCTACAACGGGTACTTCAGCGTCAGCAAGCTCAAAAGCAAAATCGTGCTCCTCTTGAATTTGTGCTTTACTCCAACGCTCGGGACGATAAAACTTTACTACGTAACGCAGACCATCTTCGGCTTTAAATTGATAAACTCTATTTTCATAACTGTTAAGCGCTAGTAACCCAGACTCGGGATAAATACCTATGGTTTCTATCGCATCAAGTATTAAATCTGGGGTTAAATCTATAAAGCTAAATTTGCTCATGCTCTTCTTATATAAATGAAAAGCGGGTTAAACCCGCTTTTGTTATTGCTATATTTACCGAATTAGAAAGTAAGGCTATCGCGCTCTAAAAAAGTTGCTCGATTGCGAAATTGTTTCATCCGGTTCATTAACTGGCGACAATACAAAATTAAACTCTGTTATAGGCGCTTTTAAGTCATAAGGGTCCATAACGAGTGATAATGGCACATTATGCGATTGACCTGCTTGAACAGTAAATACTTGTTTACCTATGTATTTAAAGTTTTCTAGCCCTGCCACTTTAATGTTAAAGGTTTGCTCATATTGCGCCTTATTGATGACCTTTAAGGTATATGTGTTTTCAACCAAGCCATTAAAGTCGACACGATATAGCTGATTTCGATCACGAATAATATCAAAGTCCATTGGTTTACGCAGTGCAATATTTGTAACAAGCGCGCCTGTTAGCAACACTAGTATGACCGTATACCCAATAATTTTGGCTCGTAGAGGATTGGTTTTATTTTCTGGCGTCTCAAGATTACGTTCTGTGGTATACGAAATTAACCCCCGCGGGTACTCCATTTTATCCATTACGCCGTCACACGCATCAATACACGCACCACAATTTATACACTCAGCCTGCAAACCGTTTCTTATATCAATGCCTGTTGGGCAGACTTGTACACATAGGTTACAGTCAATACAGTCACCTATTTCTAAATCTGCGTGGGCAACCTTACGTGAGCGAGGGCCTCGGCTTTCACCTCGGCTTTCATCATAGGTTACTGTGTAGGTATCTTTATCAAACATTGCTGACTGAAAACGTGAGTAGGGACAGATATGCAAACACATAATTTCACGCATCCAGCCTGCATTGCCATATGTACACACAGCAAATACTAAAATGCTCACTAGCGCATAACCGCCAACATTAAAGGTTATAAAATCAGGGAGTAGCTCTCTTATCGGTGTGAAGTAACCAACAAACGAAATAGAAGTATACAAAGAAAACAACACCCAGCTGGAATGCTTAGCCGCTTTTCGCCAGAACTTGTCAAAGTCCATAGGCCGTTGATCGAGCTTTTTACGTTGATTTGCTGTGCCTTCAAGTTTTTCTTCAAACCAGATGAAAATGAAGGTCCATACTGTTTGAGGACAAGTATATCCGCACCAGACTCGTCCATAAAATGTAGTTACCAAAAACAGCGCAAAAGCCGCCAGCATGAATATAAACGCCAGTATGGTGAAGTCTTGAGGCCATAAAGTTAGACCAAAAATATTGTATTTTTGTGCTATTAAATCAAATAGCACGGCTTGCTGGCCGTTAAAGTTTATCCATGGCAAAACCATAAATGCGAGCATGCCTAAAAAACCAATGCGCTGTCTTAGTAATTGGTGAAGACCTTTTACGGCTCTCACATAAATGCGGTTACGGGGGTTAAATCTATCATCTTGACGGCTTAAATCCGGCTTTTGAATTTTTACCTCAACAGGAATGTTTTTTACTTTAATCTGTTTGTCCATCGAAGTTCCTCAACACCGCTTGGAAAATAAAAGCTGAGCACTAATCAAATGCTCTATACTCATAGTGTAGCAAGTAACTTGCTAAGTAAGACTTGTTTAATGAATCATAAATTAAATACTTTCAGATATTTCAGAAATATCTAACTTTTGTTAGTTATTATATCAATATTGGCTAAAATTACTGGTATAGATTACAACTAATTTATTCATCTCAGTTACTTGCTTTTAAAAGGCAGTTTATTACACTGCTTGATAATTCAACCCTATTTAGATCAAGGTTTACGTATCCATGAAGAAGTTTATTATTTTGATAATTGTGATCCTTGCGTTTTTTACCATTGATCATCCACTTGTAAAAGAACCACGCGAAAAGCTATTAGGCGAAGGTATTGGCTTTTTAAGTGATGCAAGTAAAGTAAATAGAAGCCCTGCTGCTAATTTAGCAAAAAACAGAATTAGTCATGAGCTAACACTTTCAAGCTCAGAAAAAGAATACGTAGAAAAAACATTCACCACTGATGACGCAGTTCAGCTATTTAATTTGCGCTACTGTCGTGAACGCGACTTAAACCTTTACTTCTACGCTGAACGCTTAAATAAAGTGTGTAAAATAGTGTCTGAATCACTCGAGCAAAAACGGGCTAAATAATGGACTTTTCTAATTTAAACAAAAAAACCAGTGATTCGTTTCACAAGCAACGTAATATGCTTAAACAGTTAGCACAAGGTAAAACGCTAAAATGCGAAAAATGTAATACGGTACTCACACTCGATTTAGCCACCAGCGAAGTGGGAAAAGGCGTGGTGAAGTGCAAGCAAGGCTGCACAGATATTATTTTAGATCTTGGCGCTTGATATTAATTAAAGCGCCATTATTAAAAAGTTTAACGCTAACTACTCGTCCCAGCCATCATCGTTATACAAACCACTATTGAGCGCCACTATTTCTACTAGCTCTGCAAAACCAAGTGCAAAATCCCCCATAAGGTCATATTGTTGCTCACACAACTGCAATGTATTCATTGAATTTTGTGATGCTATTTGAGAGATAAGCTGTGTATCTAATGCAAAAAAGCTGAGGGTTGCTTGTGCGGTTTCTAAGGCCTCTTTGTACTGTGCATCTAACTTCGTTGCTGCTAATAGCTTTTGCGTGTAAGCATTACTTGCTGTTAAAAAGCCTTGGCTCCACTGCGAGCAAAATGCACTGTCGTACTGTGGTGGCAGTTTATAACCTACTTCAAACACCTGTTCACTTATTTGATGGTAAAACGCCATAAATAAAAATAGCGTTTCTTCATCTAATTCGTTTGCTGAATTATTGAGTATCACATCAACCCATTCGTGCACATCAAGAGGGTCGGGTGAACATATAACGCCAAACAAATAACCTTGGCTTTGTTCAAAGGTCATGGCTTGAGGTTGGGTATTTAAAAATGTGCTGAGCTGCTTAGCATGCAGCTCAGTGAATTGCGGTAGTTGCATTAAAACTCTTTATATCAAAACATTAAAAATTGAGCGGGTAACGACCTTGGCTATCTGGTCGGCCTAAAAACTTAACCGCATCGTGAACATCTTTCGGTAAGCTAGCATCTGGTTTTACATACCCTGCTACGCTAAAGTCAAAGTTAGCTTTAAGAGTGGCATCGGCTTCAAGCCCGAGGGTGTTATCAGGGTCGATTAATATTGCCACATCGCCCGACTTACAGCTTAACTTGCCAGCCAGAGGCCCTATATTAAACCAACCATTTAAGCCTTGCACGTCGATATTTGGGCTCGCTATTTCACCCTTTAATGATTCACAGTAAGGAGCACCAGAGGTGTATTCATCTAGCTCAAGTATTACACGCCCCTTTGCTGTAACAGGTAATGGTAACTGAACTCGTTGCATAGCTCGCTCTACCGTTGAGCGAACTAAACCATCTGTTACTTTTAAAGTATGATTAAACAATCCATAGCTGACGGTTGCATATCCCGATATATCGGTGCGTTCGCGAGCATTTCCAAACTTTATATTAGTATTTAAATTGCCAGTAAATAATGCCCAACCGGCGATATCCCAGCGCACATTGTTTAACTGCTCGCCATCAAAACGAACTTGCATTAATTGGCCTTGCCATACAGTGCCTACCGCCTGCCCTACTTCTAACTGCTTAGGAAAATGAGGTTTTGCTAAATCAAGCGCGATAGCAGCGGGTAATTTAATAATACAAAACACAATAAAACTAATTAAAAAGACAGCCGATAATATAATTATTCTTTTCATTTATTAATTCTCTAATACCAAACGGCTTACTCTTACATAACCCGATTTATCGTCGCGACTTAAATCTAAGTTTTCGATTTTTAAACCATGCTGATTCACTAATTCATCGAGCCATTCTACTAGTTTATTAAACTCTACTGAGTCGAGCGTTAAACGCAGCGAACCATCACTAGGCTGCATTTTACTAATATTGATTTGATAGCGACTGCGGGTAGAGTTAACCACTTGGCTTAGATTTTGACTACTCGCAACACGCGTATTACCCGCTGCTTTTAGCTTTACTATGCTTTCGTCAACCCACACGAGCAAAGCCTGTTGCTTAATTTTCGATTGTTCCGCTTTTGTTATGGCGTTATTTAACGGCCTGAATATCCCCATCACAAGAATAAAAATAACAAATATACCACCAGCAACCATAATAAGTTGCTGCTCTTGTTCTTTTAAAGAACGCCAGTATTTTATCGCTTGTGCTTTCATGCAGCACCTCGCAATTTAATCTCACCTACCACAAAATCACCATCGTTATTTAAAGACCCTTGCTCTACCGTTAAGCCTTGCTTTTCAAGTATGGTTTTTACTTTACCAAAGGTTTGAAAGTCTTTAGCACGCGCGCGAATACGTAACTCGTTTCTTCGCTTGTCGTAACGTAACGTTTCTGGTGTGAACTCATTCACTTGTGAAAATACATCAACCAAATTAGTCGTCAGCTCTAAAAAACCGGATTCATCAGAGCCTTCTATTCTATCTAATGCGCCTTTAATCTGATTTTTTATCAAATTAGGGTGCACTTTAGATCCGGGGAATGCTGTCTGGTATCGCTCAACTACTTGGTTTTTTACTATATCGACCTGAGAATTAAGCTGTTGCAACTCAATTGCCTTTATAACTAAAGTAGAGCCCAATGCGACGGCTGTAAAAATTGCCGCGCCTTTCCAGTAACCCCACCAGAGCGCGCTCTTCTTTTTAAGCTGGTAAACACCTTGGCGAAGGTTGAATTTAACGTTATTTAATTGCTTAGCAAATAAAGCTAACGGGAGATCGTACTGACTTGTTTGCGCTTGTAAATTCGTCCCCTCTGGGAAGTCTTCCGCTGGGCTAAAGTGTTTAACCTCAGGGTTACCTAACGCAGTCAAGTAACCTGACAACCAGCTTAATTCAACCGCACTAATATGCCATGCCCCTTGCTTAAACAGCCACTGCTGATTGAGCTCTATAGCACTAGCCTCTCCCTCACCTACAGAGGGTAACAACAGTGCATCAGGTAATATTTTATAAACAGGCAGCTCATGTTCCACAAACAACGCGAGCCATTGCTCAAACCATTCGCGGTCAGTCATAGCAACCTGAATAGCATGCTGCTCACCAACCATGGTTGCTTCGCCTATAGCTATATACAAATCGTCTACATCGCAGGCTATATCTTCTTCAAGCATGTAAGGGAGTGCTTGCTCTAATTTGCGATTCCACTTTGTGGGTAGTGTTACCGTTTTTAATTGCACTTGATCGCTTGGCAATAAAACAACCACCTCCCTGTTGGCTGCTTTTTCACTTAATTCATTCAAATTGCCTGCGCTTGATAGCTCACCACTGGCTATTATTTCTTGTTCTTGTGGTGAATATACAAGCCAATTTAATCGTTCTTGTTGGGTTTGACCCGTACGGATCAACAATATTTCTGTCACTGTACGCCTCCAAATTTTCGCGCCAGTATCGTTACTTCGCCGTCTTTGGCGTGCAGTAAGGTGGTCATCGAAAAACGCAGATCTACAAAGTTTGCCTGCGTTTGTAATTTAAAATATTCGCTTTTAATACTAAATAAGTCTTTCACTGATTCAGTGTTTGTACCGCCTTGTTGCTGTACCTGTTCAAAAAATTCTTCTAAAGAATCAAAACCTGTTTGTGGCCTTGCAGCAATAACAGCCTCTGCAGCCGACAAACTTAAATTATCCATCAGCGCGCTTAGTAGTAAAGCCTGTTCTGGTGCTATTGTATTAATGTTAATTAAAAGCTGAGTGCTCCCCGGAATAACACACACATAAGGCAGTACTTTTTCCATTACTAGCGGGTTAAAGCCTTTTACCAAGCGAAGTTCCGATGGAGATGCAAATAAACTATTAGCAGTCATATACGGAAATTTACGAGATAAGTACTCTCCCTCTTCAGCACCTGAGCGATAGGTTATGCTATTTTCATCCAGCCAGTCGAACACGCTATCAGCCATTGCTTCTTCCGATTCATCCGCTGGTAAATCTTCTATATTTTCAAGTAAGGCAAACAGTGCTTTGTGTGCAGGGTTTGTTTTGTCAGCACTATTTGTATCGGGTTCAATCGCTATGGCGTTTAAATTTAAACATGATTGCAAGTCAGTAATTGAACCACTTAATGTGCCGTTATCAACTGGGTATGCTGCGTTCCCTTGTGTTGCCCATACTTGATCAAGCGTTGTTTTATCTGGGTCATCTTTTTTGCTTTGAATGAGCCCTTTAATGGCCAACTCTTCAGCACCGTAGGCATACCATTTTGCTTGTTGGTGACCTTGTAAATTAGTACTTTTTTGCACTTGCACCATTAAATTAGCACTCATTTCTACGGCTAAAATAGCAGCTAATGCAACAATAAATAACACAATAACCAGCGCTGCTCCGCGCGAAGACTGCCTACCCATTACTTCTACTTCCTTGCCCAGGAACTAAAAATACACGACGAATAGGTTCGGCCTCTATTTGTTGTAAAGTAACCGCAACCGCTTTAGGCAATGCTTTTACTTCCCATTGTTCTTGCCACTTATTGTCACTGTCTAAAAATTCAAACTTAAGCTCTTCGACGTTTTCTAATACCTGCTGTACACGTGGCTCCATATTATCAAGCTGATCAACGTACACGCGATACACACGCTCAAGATTATCATCTATGACCCTATATCCAACAGCCTGCAGCTCTGACCTAGGCAATAAATTTATTGGGTTTATCCAACCGTCTCTTACAAATGCAATGCCGTCATATTGGCTTTCAAGCACATAACGCCCTGCTAATAAATAATATTCTTGTACGTCACCAGACTCGTTTCTAACTGCACGTTTAGTCATTTGGCTAAAGTCTTGGTCCATAAGTCTAAACGTTGTTTGTAAGCCATTAAGTTCCGCTATTTTTTCGTCCGATGCGTCTTTTGCTTTAGTTGTGCTGTCTAGTATTTGGTGCGTAGAAATAACAACAAAAGCTAAAATCCCCAAAGCAACCATTACTTCAAGCAATGTAAATCCGCGCTGCTTCACTTACTTTTTACCTTTATTTAAATACGTTGAAAGCTCATAGACTGACTGTTCGTACTTTTCATCGATAAATACATTTATGGTTAATTTAACAAAGCTTTTATCTGCAGTGGGCACAACCTCTTGCTGCCAAAACCATTCAACACCACCCATAACCTCACTACCACGTAAGTTATTTTTACCTTGCCATTGCTCGCCTTTTACCCGTTGTTCAATAATGACATTTTCAGCAACCCATGAGGCATATGTTTGTTCTTCAATTGTTGTTAAGTGATGAATATGCTCGCCTGTGGCTTGCATTGCTGCAATACCCGCCATTGCACAAATACTCAAAGCAACAAGTACTTCTAACAAGGTAAAGCCTTTACTTAATGTCATTACTCTGGCTCTCTTCTTAAATTTACTGGTGCTGTAAATTCACCCTCAATAAAGTAAACAGGGTCACTTTGATCTTTTAGCTCAAGAATTAACTGAAATGCGCTTACTTCGCCCGACGATAAAATAAGTACTTGAGGTATTTTAAGCTTTTTAAGTTCGAGTAAGCTATCGTCTTCACCACCACTCATAAGCTCTCGCCAATTAGACTGTTCAAGTAGATTATCTTGAGCCCATGCAAGGTCTTCTAAGTTGAGGGTAAGCTTTAGTCGTGGCTCCAACTCTATGGGTTTAAATAACTCCTCCCTATCAAAGGTTACCCATTTTCCCCCATCAAATACCAAGTATTCTAGGGTATTTTTTTCAACGAGTAAGCCAAGCTCTACCTGATTTAAAATTGCAAATTCTGACGCCATATTAATGGTGGTATGCAACCTAAGCGCTTGAGCATCTAACTCATCTTCAGCGCCGCCATCTAAGCTGTATACCACCATTTTTGTTGTAAAAGCGATAACCACTAATACAACTAAAATCTCGATTAAGCTAAAACCCTTTTTCTTGTGCATTGATTGAAGACCTACGTTCATAGTAAGCCTTCAACAAGTACATTTAGGTTAAGCCCAGTATACTGACTCATTACTGCTTTTCTTCATCCCAGTTACCAATGTCGTCGTCGGTACCGACTTCACCGTCTGGTCCCATAGAGAAAATATCAAATTTACCAATTTCACCTGGGCTTATTAATAAGTATGTATTACCCCATGGATCTTCTGGTAATTCGCTGATAAAGCCGCCATCAGGAAAACGTTTAGGAACAGGTTCAATAGACGTTTTAGTCACTAACGCTTCAAGACCTTGCTCTGTGCTTGGATAACTTTTATTTTTAAGCTTGTATAAGCTCATCGCATCTTCAAGCTGCTGAATATCTAAATGCGCTTTATCAATAGCGGCCTCTTCTTGTTGGCCCATAATATTTGGCGCAACAATAGACATAATCATCCCGATGATAACCAGTACCACCATTACTTCTAGTAAAGAAAAACCTGATTGTTTGTTCACGTAATTACCTCATTATTCTAAAAACACTAAGCAAAAATGGTTTAGGTAAAACCATTAATATATAAAAACTATTTAAATTTAGAGCCCAACTGCTTTGTTCATTGCCATAATAGGCTGCAAAATGGCCATAACAATAAATAAAACGATAACAGCCATAGAAGCAATCATTGCAGGCTCTAATAACTTAAGCGATACGTTTACCATGCTTTCAAATTCACGGTCCTGGTTATTCGCTGCACGCTCTAGCATTTGCTCTAGCTCACCTGATTTTTCACCACTGGCGATCATATGTAGCATCATCGGCGGGAACAATTTAGTTTGCTGCAAAGCCGCTCTAAGGCTTGCACCTTCGCTTACTCTGTCAGCTGCGTCGGCTACCGACTTCTTGATTTTTTCGTTTACGAGTACATCGCCAGAAATCCGCATTCCTTCAAGTAGTGGTACAGAGCTTGAAGATAAAATACTTAACGTACGAGCAAAGCGAGCGGTATTAATACCACGCGCCACCTTACCAATACCCGGCATATGCAGCACACGGTCGTCCCACCAAAAGCGCACTTGTGGTTTTTTTAACGCATACTTAATGCCAATCGCAATGCCAGTGATAGCCAGTAAGCTAATAAACCAGTAATTTTGTACAAAATGACTCCCAGCCATTACCCACTCGGTGGTCCAAGGTAATACTTGTTTAGTTTTTTCAAAGGTTTTTAGTATTTTAGGAACAACAGTACCTAATAAAACCGACACTATACCAATGGCAAAAATAACTAGAATAGTTGGGTAAACCATAGCCTGTGTTATTTGACTACGCATATGCTGACGCTGCTCGGTGTAATCGGCTAAGCGATTAAGTACTTGGTCAAGATGCCCTGACTTTTCACCCGCAGCCACCATTGAACGATATAAGTCGTCAAACACATGGGGAAACTCACTCATACCATCAGCAAGAGTATAGCCTTCAACAACTTTTGAACGAACCGACATTAACATACGTTTTAAACGTGGTTTTTCACACTGCTCAGCCACCGCCATAACCGCGCCCTCAACTGGTAATGCTGACTGAATTAACGTTGCTAACTGGCGTGTGATGAGCGCAAGTTCAGATGTAGAAATACTTGGTTTAAAAAGGCTACCAAATAAAGGCGCTTTCTCACCCTTTACCTGTTTATCACTCTGAGCCGCAGGCACAACCTCTAAAGGGGTTAGGCTTTTATCGCGCAGAAGCTGACGAACTTGCTTGGCGGTGTCGGCCTCTAAAATGCCTTTTTTTTCTTTGCCGCGGCCATCTAATGCCCGATATTCAAACGCAGCCATTATTAGCCTTCCTCACGGGTAACACGCAGCACTTCTTCAAGCGTGGTTTTTCCTGCAAGCACACGGCTGCAACCATCTTGGCGAATGCTTGGGCTATGAGTGCGAATGTATTTTTCTACGCTTTGCTCGCCTTTACCGTTGTGGATCATTTCTCGTATTGTTTCATCTACAACAAGTAACTCGTGTATACCAGTACGACCTTTGTAACCATTAAAGTTACATTCTTCACAGCCTATTGCACGGTAAATCGTTGGCTTGCTCTCAAATGGTACACCTAAAAGCTGACATTCACGTTCGTCTGCCACATGCCCTTCTTTACAGCTGTTGCACAACGTACGTACTAAGCGCTGAGATAAAACACCTAATAGCGATGAAGAAAGCAAAAACGGTTCAACGCCCATGTCTTCCATTCGAGTAATAGCACCAGATGCCGTATTTGTATGCAGTGTGGACATAACTAAGTGACCAGTAAGTGATGCTTGAACCCCTATTTGTGCAGTTTCAAGATCACGTATTTCACCCACCATTACCACATCGGGATCTTGACGCAAAATAGCACGTAACCCTCTTGCAAACGTCATATCTACTTTTGTATTTACTTGCGTTTGACCAATACCTGGGATCTCGTACTCAATAGGATCTTCTACAGTCAGAATATTACGATCGCGAGAATTTATTTGGCTCATACCTGCATACAAGGTGGTACTTTTACCAGAACCCGTTGGTCCTGTTACCAAAATAATCCCGTGCGGCTTACTAATTAAGTCAGCAAACAACTCACGGTTTTTTGGAGTCATACCTAAATCTTCTAGGTTTAGGCGAGCATTGTTCTTATCAAGTAAACGTAATACTACTCGCTCACCAAAGCTCGACGGCATGGTTGATACACGCACGTCTACTGCACGTCCTGCAATACGCAAGCTAATACGACCATCTTGCGGAATACGTTTTTCAGCTATATCGAGTTTTGCCATTACCTTAATACGCGATACAAGCAATGAGGCAAGTTTACGATTTGGTTTTAGTACTTCTTTTAAAACCCCATCAACCCTGAAACGAATAACAAGCTCTTGCTCGAACGTTTCAATATGAATATCTGACGCCCCCTCTTTAATGGCCTCGCTAAGCATCGCATTAATGAGTTTTATAATGGGCGCATCGTCATCACCAGCTAATAAATCTTCAGTTTGCGGGAGCTCATCAGCTAAAGAAAACAGATCAACTTCGTTGCCAATATCTTCCATCATTTGCTGCGTTTCAGAGCTATCACGTTGGTAAGATGACTCTAGTAACAATTCAAACTTGTCATCATCAAGCTGCTCTAATTTAAAGCCATGACCTGCGATTCGGCGCACTTCAAGTAATACATCTAAATCAAGCTCACCACGAAAGTACACGGTAGTTTGACCTTGATATTCACTGAGCAAAACACCCGCACGTCGCGCGTACGAAAATGGTAAACGTTTTGCTGGTAACTCAACGAGTACGTCATCAGCTAAGGGCTCATCTGCACTATGCGTATTGGGATGAACCACGTCTTGGTTTATCTCTTGTATCGCATTAGTCATCTTTACGCTCTTGTGCATTTTGTTTACGTAAATGCTCTTCATAAGTTGGCGGAAGCACTAGCTCATCATTCCACTCTGGTAGTACTGGGGTATCGGTCATTGGCATTAGATCAATACCATCTTCTTGCTGCTTAGTTTGCTCACCACGAATAAAATTATACTTGTTAAAACTTAACTTATTCATGCTCACCCCATCACGGATGATCGTTGGGCGGATAAATACAATTAAGTTACGCTTACGGCGAGTCGTGTTTGTTGACCTAAATAGGTGCCCTAAAACAGGAATATCACCTAATAATGGAACTTTAGATACACTTTCTTGAACGTCTTCGTCTATTAAGCCACCTAAAACAACCATACCGCCATCATCGGCAATAACCGTTGTCTTAATAGCGCGTTTGTTCACTGAAATATCAACCGCAGTTGCACCACTTACACTCGATACCTCTTGCTCAATGGTTAGCTGTACCGCTGAGCCATCGTTAATTTGTGGCGTTACAATAAGTTTAATACCCACTTCTTGACGCTCAACCGTTTGAAATGGGTTGCTATTGTTAGTGCCTGTTTGAGATCCGGTAATAATAGGTACTTCTTGACCCACTAAAATAGAGGCTTCTTCGTTATCCATAGTGGTAATTGAAGGCGTTGCCAAAATATTTGAGTTAGTGTCGGTTGCTACAGCCTGAATAATTGCGCCCCAGTCGTTTTTTATAACGCCCAGTGCCAAGCCATTAATACCACTAAGTAATGATGCAAGCGGCCCGTAGTCACCTTCTGTCGTTTCTGTGTAAGGTGTAACCGTGCCAGACTCTGTACCAATAATTGTTTTAGTTACTGTTTGATCTGCAGCTTGTTCTGCTGCAACAGCTAACGACCCAACAGGTACTGTTGTACCGTTATTAAACTGCAGCATGCCGCCTTGCTCTGAAATCCACTGCAAGCCTAAATTAACGCCATCACCTTCCATTACTTCAATAATAATTGCTTCAACTAATACTTGTGCACGACGAATATCTAATCGTTCAATAACTGACTCTAATGAACGCATAGTATCGGGCTGTGCTGTGATGATTAGTGAATTAGACTCTGGGTGTGCCTCAATGCTGGTTTCGTTGTTACTACGCGAACGCGTTTTAGTTGCGCTACCTTGAGCTTCCTCGGTTAACGTTTTACTTACACCCTGAAGAACCTTAACTAAGTCTTCCGATTTGGCATAGTTTAAATAAAACACCTTAGTGTTGCCTTGGCTTTCAAGCTCACCATCAAGGCGCTTAATCAATTCAATTGCACGTGTGCGGGCTTGCCCTTCACCACTTACAATTACGCTATTGGTACGGCCGTCGGCTACGACTTTAGGAATCAAAAATTCTGGTACGCTTCCTTTGCCACTATCTTTATATATATTCTCTACCACAGAGACAACATCATCAGCCGTTGCGTATTTAAGCTTTACAATATCAACACGCTTATCACCGGCTTGGTCAACTGAGCGAATAATTTCCACTAAGCGGTTTACTGATGCAGCATGGCCAGTCAACATCATTACGTTTGCAGCATTAAAGTTAGCAACATGGCCACCATCTTTTTGATCGCTAAATTGACGAACTAATGGTCCTAGTTCTTGCACGCTTACATTTTTTACGCGCACCACGCGGGTAATCATCATATCGCCCGATGCAGAACTGTTTTCGGTAATTAGTGGCACATTCGATTTTTTAGCATCAGAACTTTTTTCTACCTTAATGATGCCATTATCCATTTCAACAGCTGAATAGCCGTAAACTTCTAATACATTTAAAAAGAATTGATAGTAAAGATCTTCATCCATTAACTCATAGCTACGTACATTCACTTTGCCACGTACGTTGGGATCTATAATCACCGTTTTATTAAGGTTTTTACCAACAATATTAATAAACTCGTTGATATCAGTTCCCTTAAAGTTTGCTGCATATTCAACTGCAGAAACAGACAAAGAAATACTTGCCGCCAAAAAAAGTGCTGCGTACTTAGCTAACCCTTTTTTAATTTTTGTGAGGTGTAGCACCTGAACCATTATGTTAAAACTCCAAAGCTAAGTTATTGCAGGCTAAATTGCACATCTATTTGCTCACCATCACGCTCAATAGTGATAGTAGCATCGGTGCTATTGCGCAGCTCGTTTATGGCTGACATGGCCTGTTTTAAATCTGTTAGTTGATAGCCGTTAATAGAAACAGCTAAATCGTTATTTTTTAATCCCATTTGCTTAAATAGTGTGGGTTCTTTTCCCGGACTTAAGCGGTAACCAATTAGCTCACCTTCACTCATTGCTTGAGATACACGTATGTAATCAAAAAGCTTACCGGGTTCTTCTAATAATTCTTCACGTGTTTCTATAATGGCTTCTTTTACTTCTGGGTCTGCAGTCGCATTTATTTGTTCTTCACTATCATCTAATCGTTGCGGCCCCATTTCTTGCTCATCTTTTGCAGCGAGCACCGGCATAGAGACTGTTTTGGTGAAATCGAGTCCATCAAGCATTAGCGTTTCAAACCGAGCATTTACACTTAAAATGACACGGTCAGGAAGTATTTGCGCTACTTTTGCGCGCGTCCCAGATATGACTTCATCGACAAGGTAGCTAACCTGCTTGCCCTGTGACTCAATAATTGCAACGCCTGCTTTATCATCATTACTTACAGCTACTATGCCTGTTAAGTTAATACTTAAACGTGTTTCAGGGGCATCATTAATAATTTGTGATTGTTTTGCAGTATTAGCGCTGTTTGTTACCGTTTTTTTACCAAACAAAAACTGCTCAACAATGCGTTGTGCCGAATTATTACTTGTTCCCGATGACTGTGTGGCAAACTGAGTAGGACTAAGTAAAGATACCTGAGGTTGAGGCCATAAAAGCCAAACCAATTTTGATAATAAAAATGCAAGGTAAACAACAACTAATAGCGTGACTAACGCACTTAATTTAGCATGCGGTAATCGAGTTAAAATGTGTTTTAGCTGTTGGATTTGCTGTTCCATAAATAGTGTTCTTTTTTTAATTTACTGCGTAAGCGCGTCCCCATAGTACCCTTTCATTTTTCATTCAACAAGCACACTAATATTAAACTTTGTAAACAGAATGAATAACTTCTATTTACTTGAACAAAAAACAAACGCCCACTGTAATACCTTCATCCTAGATAGATTTCGTGGTAAATTTTAGATAACAAATTACTGCAGGTACAAATACGTTATGAGCAAAAAAAGCAATAGTAATAAAGACTCTGACCTCATAGATAACCTAAAAGTTCGATTAGATAAGTGGTTATGGGCAGCACGCTTTTATAAAACACGTGCGATAGCAAGGGAAATGGTACAAGGCGGTAAAGTGCATTATAATGGACAGCGAACAAAGGCGAGTAAAATAGTCGAAGTTGGTGCGATAGTGAAACTCGCTCAAGGTGTAGATGAAAAAATCGTAACCATAACGAAAGTGCTTGAAAAACGACAAAGCGCCCCCATTGCTCAGACCTTGTACCAAGAATCTGATGCTAGTATCGCCAAACGCGAAGAAAACAGCATCGCACGTAAAAATAATAGCTTTTTTGCTCCTCATCCGGATAAAAAACCCGATAAAAAGCAAAGACGCGAACTTTTAAAAATGAAATCAAGTTAGGTATAGCCGCTCATGCAACAAGATTTACTTCACCGTTATTTATTCAACAAACTAGATGTTCGTGGCGAACTCGTTCAAATTGAGAGTGCCTACAATGAAATGATTGCAAACCATAATTACCCAGCACCTGTAAAAGCATTACTAGGTGAGCTATTGGTCGCTACTTGCTTACTTACAGCTACATTAAAATTTGAAGGTGAAATAGCCGTGCAACTGCAAGGTGACGGACCCGTTAAATATGCAGTAATAAATGGTGATGATAAGCAAAATATGCGTGGTATTGCTCGTCTACAAAATGAAGTGACAGGCAGTACTGTCAAAGAACTAATCGGTAATGGCTATATGGTTATTACTATTACGCCAGATAAAGGTGAGCGCTACCAAGGTATAGTCCCTCTAGAGCATGACACTCTAAGTGAGTGTATTGAAAGTTACTTTGAGCAATCAGAGCAGTTAAAAACTCGTTTATGGTTTGCAACCAATACAACCGAAGGCAGTGCAAAGGCATGTGGTTTATTTTTACAGGTACTGCCTGTTGATAAACAGAAGTCAATTGAAGACTTCACCCACCTAGAAGCACTCAGCAATACAATAAAAGATGAAGAGTTATTAAATCTTGATGCAAATACAATCTTAACTCGTTTGTACCATGAAGATAATCCACGTGTTTTTGAACCACAAAGCATACGTTTCAAATGTGGCTGTAGTCGTGACAAAACAATCACCGCATTAGTTAATGTAGGACAACAAGAACTACTCGATGATGTAGCAGAAAACGGCAGTGTTAATATCAACTGTCATTACTGCTTAAAAGAATATACGTTTAATGAGCAAGACATTAAGAGTATTTTCAACTAAAAACTCCATCTCAGCTCATCTTCCTATATAAAGCCGCAAAATATGCGGTTTTATATTATAAAAAGATGATACCGGTGTCATAAAAAGTGACATTTAATGACACCGGTATCATTGAAATTATTCATGTTTTTTTGCAAATATATATGTTTTTAAGGGCTTTACAGGCTCGAATATCTGAAAACCTTCTGTTACTATCATTACAGCTAAAGGGCACTATTTACCCAGAGCTATCCCGTTCAAACTCTCATACATAGTTAGGTATAAACATGATTACAAGCGCTACACGTTTTGTCGATTTAACCGCAGCTGAACTTGTCGAGCATGCGATCCGCCGTGGCGAAGGAACTTTAGCCGCAAATGGTGCTTTCGTAGCCATTACAGGAAAACGAACAGGCCGTTCACCTCGAGATCGTTTTATTGTACAAGAAGCTACAACACAAAATGAAATTCAATGGGGCAATGTAAACCGTCCTTTCGATGCTGACAAATTTGATGCTTTATGGGCACGCGTAGAAGCACATGTGCAAAGTAATGACCACTTCACCTCTCACCTAGAAGTTGGCGCTGACCCAGAGCATTATTTACCTGTAGTTGTCACAACAGAAACTGCATGGCATCACATTTTTGCCAAAAACATGTTTATTGAACCTAAAAACTATAACGCTTCAAACTTACCACAATGGCAAGTGATGAACGTACCATCGTTTGTATGTGAACCAGAACGTGATGGCACTAACAGCGATGGCACCGTAATTATTAACTTTGCACAACGTAAAGTATTACTGGCGGGAATGCGCTACGCCGGTGAAATGAAGAAATCGATGTTCTCAGTTCAAAACTTCTTATTACCAGCTAAGGGTGTATTACCAATGCACTGTTCGGCTAACGTTGGTGAAGCTGGCGACACAGCATTATTCTTCGGTTTATCTGGCACTGGTAAAACAACGTTATCAGCTGACCCAACTCGCTTCCTAATCGGCGATGACGAACATGGCTGGGCATCTGGTAGTGTATTTAACATCGAAGGTGGCTGTTACGCAAAATGTATCGACCTTTCACAAAAGAATGAGCCTGTTATTTGGGATGCAATCCGCTTTGGCACTATCTTAGAAAATGTTGTGCTTGATGATAGAGGTGTGCCAGATTTTAACGATACAAGTCTGACCCAAAATAGCAGAGCTGCGTATCCATTAGAACATGTGGAAAAGCGTAAAGTAGAAAACCGCGCAGGTGAGCCTAAAGCTGTTGTATTCTTAACATGTGATGTGAGTGGCGTATTACCTCCTGTATCTGTACTGAGTGAAGAAGCCGCTGCGTACCACTTCCTAAGCGGGTATACTGCTAAAGTAGGTTCAACCGAAATTGGTTCAACAAGCGATATAGAATCTACATTCTCAACCTGTTTTGGCGCACCATTCTTCCCACGTCCTGCAGGGGTTTATGCTGAGCTTCTAATGAAACGTGTACGTGAGTTTGGCGCTAAAGTTTACCTAGTGAATACTGGCTGGACTGGCGGTCCTTACGGTATCGGCAAGCGTTTTGATATACCAACTACACGTGCTGTAATTGACGCTATAGTGTCAGGTAAATTAGCCGGTGTTGAAACTCAACATATTGATGCATTGAACTTAAACGTACCAGTTGCAGTACCTGGTGTTGATAGCAACCTTCTTAACCCTATTAACACGTGGGAAGATAAGGCTAAATATAATGAATATGCAGCTAAATTGGCTGCTGACTTTACAGAAAACTTTGCTAAATACGACGTATCTGACGATATTAAAAATGCAGGCCCTAAAGCTTAAAAATAACCTTTAGCCTCATAATTAAAACGCCAACCTTGAGTTGGCGTTTTTGATTCTAATTTTTACCCCAGCAACTAAGTTTCTTTAATAAATAACCGAATTCATAAGATAGTACACTCCCACACCACAAGCCAAACTGGTAAAGGTCTACAGCCATATAAAAGTCTTACTATTTCGAGTCGTGCTTTCTTGTATTTAGAGTAGGAGAGCGGCTTTATAGCAATGGCGCTGTCCCCTGCACTCAAGAGCCAAATAGAAAATTCTGCGTCATCATCTGGTAATGTACTAGATAACTAAAGCACTCTTCACAAAGAGGCGCTTCGCTTAGGAGACGCTACGCTTTAGAGAAGGGAATGCTGAAGATTACTT